>VGQX01000103.1 GCA_016882305.1 Cyanobacteria bacterium K_Offshore_surface_m2_239 | reverse complement strand
TCCAGATCCAGCAGGTGGAATTCCCCCTCCGCCAAGGGGGGGCGATCCGCCGCGCTGGCCAGCAGCAGCTGCCCCACCAGCGCTTCCGCCGCCGTGCGGCTGCTCACGCCCGCCAGGCGCACCACATACAGCTCCCGCCCTGGAAGCTGCCGACCGGCCAGCAGCTCAACCGCCTGGATGGGCCCCCGGGAGGGCCGCAGCCAGCGGGGCCCGGGGCGGATGAAGCGTTCCGGAAAGTCGCTCAGGGGCACCACCCGCAGCTCGCCGCCCAACCCCTGGGCGGCCACCAGCCGACCCACCTCCAGCAACTCCGCCGCAGCGGGCTCCCCCTGGCTGGGGGCCGGGGAAGGGTCGGGCGGCTTGTTTCTGCGAGCGTCCGGAGTGGCGGGGGAGTCCGAGGGCATGGGGGGGGCGAGGGGTCATCGGCAGCATGCCAGGGGCTGCCGCGGAGGCCCGCCGATGCGCCGCCGACACCCCCCGCTCATGATTCGCCCAATCCCTCCTCCTCCCCCAGCCCCGCGGCTCCCGCGCTGAGGCGCCACAGCTCCGCCGCCAGAGTGTCCGAGCGGGCTTCGGCGCTCGGTTCCGCTGGCGCGAACCGCAGCAGGCCGGGCCGCACGAGCTGATGGCTCCAGTATTGGAAGCCTGCGGGTTCGCCGAGGGGGCCGCTGGCCAGGCCCGCCAGGAGCTCTCCGGCCCGCTCGGGGGAGGCGGTGACCCGCAGGAGATCCCGGGCCACAAAGGCGAACATCGCCTGGCCGAGGGGATTGAAGCGGCGGCTGTCCCGAAAGAAGCCCCCTTCCTCCCGCGGGATCACCAACCCCGGACTCCAGGCGATCACCGGCAGCGGGGCGCCGCCCGCCGGCAACCCCCGTTCCACCAGCCGTCGCGCCAGCTCGCGCGCTTGCAGCACATTGCAGAGCTTGCTGTCCTTGTAAGCCTTCTCGGCGTTGAAGGGGCCGCCGTTCACCATCGCGGCACCGGGTCCCCGCCGCAGGCCGGCAAGGTCGCCCAGCCCCGCCGGCTGGCCCACCTTCCCCCCGGCGGTCGTCGGGTCGTGCACTTCCGAGGCGGTCACCACCAGTCGGGGGGAGGGCGCCCGCAGGAGGAGTGGCAGCAGCCGTTGCAGCAGGGACTGGTGGGCGAGGTGATTCACGGCCAGCGTCAACTCAAAGCCCTGGGCCGACCAGCGGGGGGCTGGGGCGCCGCTGTACTGCAGGCCGGCATTCAGCACCAGGCTGTCGATGGGCCGCGCGGCTTGACGCAGGGCGTCTGCGCCCCGGGCCACGCTCGCCAGATCGGCCAGATCCACGATCAGGGGCGACAGATCACCAGTGAGTCCCTGACGCAGGCGCTCCGCCGTGGCCTCGTCGCGGCAGAGGACGGTGAGGCGATGGCCCGCCGCCAGGAGCTGGGCCGCCGCCCGCAATCCGATGCCGGAACTGCCCCCGGTGAGCAGCACATGACGGCTGGCGCCCGCGCCATCCGGATCCACCATCAGCCCTCCGATCACCGCGCACGACTCTGGCGCTCCGCCGCCGCCTCCGGCGGATCAGGGATTCAGCGACTCCTCTGCCCAGTCCGTCTCCCGTCGCCAGCGCCGGCGTCGGTGGGGATGGCCGAGCAGCTCCAACAGCTCCACGCGATCGAGAGCCACCCGCAACAGATGAAAGTGGTCGGGCAGCGGCGCCGCGTCGGGCCACACCTCCGGGAAGGCGGCCTCGGGCGCCAGGGGAGCTCCCGGCTCGGGCCACGCCCACAGGGCCCGCCCGCTGGGGCTGAGACGCTGCCAATGGCGCTCCCGCTCCACCTGCCCGTCCACCCCGCGCAGCTCCTCCAGACTCCCCCGCAGACGGAACTGGCAGCGGGCGCGAGGCAGCAGCCAGCAAAGCTCCACCTGCGGTTGCCGCACCAGCTCCACCGCCTTGGCGCTTCGGCCATCGGTGAGCAGATCCAGCGCCGCGCCGTCGGCCCAGCCGCGAAAGACGAGCGTGCGCAGCCGGGGGGTGCCATCGGCGGCGACGGTGGCCAGCTGCAGCCAGCGGCTCTGGGGAGAGCGCTTCCCCTCGCGCTCCCGGGCCCCGCGCAGCAGCGGACGCCAGGGGGGCAGGGACGGGAGGCCAGGGGGCGAGGAGCGCGACGCCTCGGGAGGGCCATCAGCGGGTGGCAAGGGTTCAGGCGAGCGGCTGCCCTCCAGCGAAGCCCATCCCCGCACCGAGCGCCGCCTGGAGCCCGGTTCGTCAGGAGGGATGATCGGAACCACCCCCACCCGTGCTGCGGACCCGATGCTCAGCGTGCTCCAGACGCTTCGCCACCAGCTCCAGGGCGCCTTGGAACGGGCCTGGCCGGAAGCGGCGGCGGCGGCCCGGGCGACGGGCCAGCCGCTGGATCCCCAGCTCGAGCCTGCCAGTCGGCCGGAATTCGGCGACTTTCAAGCCAATGGCGCCCTCCCCTTGGCCAAGCCCCTGCGCCAATCCCCCCGCGCCATTGCCAGCGCCGTGGTGGAGCGGCTGGCCGCCGACCCGGCCTTCACGGCGCTGTGCCTCCCACCGGAGATCGCCGGGCCTGGCTTCATCAACCTCACGCTGCGCCCCGAGGTGTTGGCGGCGGAGGTGGCCCGTCGGGTGGGGGATCCCCGCCTCGGCGTTCCCCTCGCCACCGCTCCCCCCGTTGCAGGGGCTCAGGCTTTTGCGGGCGGCTCTGACGCTCCGGTCCCGGGAGACGCCGCGGTCGCGCCAATCCCCCTGGATCCGGTGATCGTCGATTTCTCCAGCCCCAACATCGCCAAGGAGATGCATGTGGGGCACCTGCGCTCCACGATCATTGGCGACTGCCTGGCCCGGGTGCTGGAGTTTCGCGGCCATCCCGTGCTGCGCCTCAACCATGTCGGCGACTGGGGCACCCAGTTCGGCATGCTCATCACCCATCTCAAAGAGGTGGCGCCGGAGGCGCTGGAGCGTGCGGACGCCATCGATCTCGGCGATCTGGTCAGCTTCTACCGCCAGGCCAAGCAACGCTTTGACACCGATCCGGCCTTTCAGGCCGCCTCCCGCGAGGAGGTGGTTCGGCTGCAGGGCGGCGATCCCCTCAGCCTCAAGGCCTGGACCCTGCTGTGCGACCAATCCCGGCGCGAATTCCAGCGGATCTATGACCGGCTGGACATCGTGGTTCAGGAGCGGGGCGAATCGTTCTACAACCCCCTCCTCCCGGCTGTGGTGGACGATCTGCGCGCCGCGGGCCTGCTCGTGGAGGATGCCGGCGCGGACTGCGTGTTCCTCGACCCCGACAAGCCACCCGTCATCGTGCGGAAAAGCGATGGTGGCTTCAACTACGCCACCACCGACCTGGCGGCCATTCGCTGGCGCTTCGCCCCCCCACCGAAGGGCGACGGGGCCCGGCGCTTGATCTACGTCACCGACGCGGGGCAGGCCAGCCATTTCGCCGCCGTCTTCGCCGTGGCTCAGCGCGCGGGCTGGGTGCCCCCGGGGGGGCGGCTGGAGCATGTGCCCTTCGGGTTGGTGCAGGGCGATGACGGCAAGAAGCTCAAGACCCGCTCCGGTGACACCGTGCGCCTCAAGGACCTGCTGGATGAGGCCGTGCAGCGGGCGGAGGCCGATCTGCGGGCGCGGCTGGCGGAGGAGGGTCGCCAGGAGGAGGAGGCGTTCATCCAGGAGGTGGCCACCGCCGTGGGCCTGGGCGCCGTGAAATACGCCGATCTGTCCACGAACCGGATCACGAACTATCAGTTCCGCTTCGACCGCATGCTCGCCCTCCAGGGCAACACGGCCCCCTACCTCCTCTATGCCCTGGTGCGCTTGGCGGGTCTGGCCCGAAAGGGCGGCGAGCATTTCCCCGCCTCCGCGCGGGAGGGCTCCCTTCCGCCCCTCCAGTTCAGCGAGCCCCGGGAGTGGGCGTTGGTGCGCCACCTCCTGTCTTTCGATGCCGTGATCGTCGAGGTGGAGGAGGAGCTGCTGCCCAACCGGCTCTGCGGCTGGCTGTTTGAACTCAGTCAGGTGTTCAACCGCTTCTACGACCAGGTGCCGGTGCTGAAGGCCCCGCCCGAGGCCCGGGTGTCACGCCTGGCCCTCTGCCGCCTCACCGCCGACACCCTCCGCCTGGGGCTTCAGCTCCTCGGCATCCAGACCCTGTCCCGCATGTGAGGGTCCCGGCGTGACAGGGCCGGGGTGGTGACTAGATTCGCCCCTGCTCCTGGCGACTTCATGGGTTTCAGCGGCGTTGACACCTGGAGTGTCGCCGACAGCGCCTCCCTCTATGGCCTGGATCGTTGGGGCGAGCCCTATTTCTCGGTCAACGCCCGGGGACATGTGCTGGTGCAGCCCCGGGGCGAGCGCGGCGGCGCGCTGGATCTGGTGGAGCTGGTGCGGGGGCTGCGGGGGCGCGACCTGGCTCTTCCCCTGCTGATCCGCTTTGACGACATCCTGGAAGATCGGTTGGAGCGGCTCCACGCCGCGTTTGCGCGCGCCATCGCCCAATACGGCTACGACGGCCGCTACCAGGGCGTGTTTCCGGTGAAATGCAACCAACAGCGCCACGTGGTGGAGCAACTGATGGAGAGCGGCCGGCGCTGGCATTTCGGCTTGGAAGCCGGCAGCAAGGCCGAGCTGCTCATCGCCCTGGCTCTGGTGGAGGACCCGGAGGCGCTGCTCATCTGCAACGGCTACAAGGACCGACGCTATATCGAAACCTCCATTTTGGCCCGGCGCCTGGGTCGTCAGCCGGTGGTCGTGATCGAGCAGGCGGATGAGGTGGAGCGCATCATCGCCGCCAGCCAGGAGCTGGGGGCGGCACCGTTGATCGGCGTACGGGCCAAGCTGGCCTCGCGCGGCAGTGGCCGCTGGGGCAGCTCGGTGGGGGAGGGGGCCAAATTCGGCCTCTCCCTTCCAGACCTGCTCACCACGGTGGAGGTGCTGCGTCAAGCGGAGCTGCTGCCGGATCTGCGCCTGCTCCATTTCCACATCGGCAGCCAGATCAACGACATCGCTGTGCTCAAGGACGCCCTCCAGGAGGCTGGTCAGCTCTATGTCGAACTCATCCGTCTTGGGGCGCCCATGGGTCTCCTCGACGTGGGGGGCGGCCTGGGCATCGACTACGACGGCAGCCGCACGGCCACCACGGCTTCCACCAATTACTCCCTGCAGAACTACGCCAATGACGTGGTCGCCACGGTGCGGGAATGCTGCGAAAACGCCCGAGTGCCCGTGCCGACACTGGTGAGCGAAAGCGGGCGCGCCATCGCCAGCCACTTCAGCGTGCTCGTGTTTGATGTGCTCGGCTGCGGCCAGCCGCCCACCGGTGCCGCCCTGGTTGAGCCTTGCTCTGAGGCAGAGGAACCCCTGATCGTCCGCAACCTGCGCGACACCCTTGCCCACCTGGGCTCTGTCGACATGGGCGACCCCTCGCGCCCCACGAGCTGTGAACCGCTCCAGGAGGCCTGGAACGACGCCATCAAGTTCAAGGAGGATGCGCTGACCGCATTTCGCCTCGGCTACCTCGGCCTTCGGGAGCGGGCCCGAGCGGAAACGCTCTATTGGGCCTGCGGCCTGGCCATCGCTCGGCGTCTTGCCGATCTGCCCGCCGACACCCCCATCCCGGAGGAGCTGCGGGGTCTGCGGGCCGCCCTGGCGAGCACGTATTACGCCAACCTTTCGGTGTTTCGTTCCGCACCCGACACCTGGGCGATCCAGCAGCTTTTTCCCGTGCTGCCCATCCACCGGCTGGAGGAACGGCCGGATCGCCTGGGCCACTTCGCCGACCTGACCTGTGATTCGGATGGCAAACTGGCGCGCTTCATCGGTTCCGGAGCCGATAAGTCCCTGCTGGAGCTTCACGGCTTGCGGCCGGGTGAACCGTATTGGATCGGACTGTTTCTCGCCGGTGCTTACCAGGAGGTGATGGGCAACCTGCACAATCTCTTTGGCCGCACCAATGCTGTTCACATCCGTCTCACCCCCGGAGGGGGCTATCGGGTGGAACATGTGGTGCGTGCCGACACCAACGCCGCCGTGCTTCAGGCGATGGAGCATGACCCGCAAAACCTCAAGGAACGTCTGCGTCAGGCCAGCGAAGAGGCGATCGCGGCCGGACGACTGACCATCGATGCCGCCCGACGTCTGACGCAACACCTCGAGGCCAGCCTTGGCCAGACGACTTACTTGGAGGGCTGAGCCAGGGGGATGAATCGCGTGGCTGGGTTCAGCAGCACCGGCCCCTCTCGGGTGGCGACAAGCTGCATCCGCGCACAGAAGAGACCATGGGACTGTCGCAGGCTGAGGTTGCCGTGATGATCCCGGCAGTACCGTTCCACGATGGCCAGTCCCAGGCCCCTGTGACGGGTCCGTTGCCGATCATGCACGGGGCTCTGAGGCGTCGAGGTGAGCAGGGTGGAGGTCTCGACACCCTGGCCATGATCGCGAACCTCCAGGACGAGACCCGCCTGTGAGCGCCAGGCCGCAAGCTCCACCGGGGGTTCACCATGGTCAAAGGCATTGTCGATGAGATTGCGCAGCGACCGCTCCAAGCCCTGTCCATCCAATCGCACCAGCAGCCTTGGCACCTGCAGGCGAATCGACCGGCGTCCATAGCTGGCGGCCACCCGGGCACAGAGGTCATCAAGCGCCAGCTGCCGCACAGAGGATCCCGGCTGGTCCCGCTCGGCCAACACCCCCAATTGTTCTGTGATGGCCCGCAACTGATGGAGATCACTGGACAAGGCGATAAAAGCTTCCTGATGGTCCGTCGAAAGGGTGTCGGCCAACAGGTCGAGGTGCAGCGTGATGCGGGTCTGGGGACCGGCCAGATCATGGGCCAGACCGGAGAGCATCAGTCTTCGCTCGCTGGCCGCGTTATTGAGGCGCTCCAGCAGCCGGTTGATGCGCAGGCTCAGGACTCTCAAGGGCGCGATTCCCCCTTCAGGCAGCAGGGGAAGGGGGGCGGGGAGACCATCTGGAAGCTGGGTGAACACCTTGCGGAAAGGAATTTCCACCCGCTTGTTGATGAAGACGATCATGCCCAGAACGAGACCCAGCAGCAACGCGCCGCTGCGCACAAGCGGCAAGAACCAAACGCTGCTGCTGCTGAGGCGCTCGGGTTGATAAAGCCAGAGATCGGGGGCGCGGGCGGTTTTGAGATGCACCCAGAGACCACCCCAAGATTCCACAAAAGGCGCCTCATCTCGTTGCAACTGTCGATACAAGCCGTAGCGTTTTTCCATCAATCTCTGAACCTTCAGGTCGTAAGGCCCGAGGGGGCTATATAGCTTTTCTGGACCATTGGGAGCACGGCTCACGATCACTCCTGGCGGCAAGCGATCTGGGGGCAGCACCTCCAGGGCAAGTTCCACCAGCCGTGTGCTCCGGGTGGCGCGCAGGGCGGTCTCCTCCAACAGCTTCGGCTCCAGGAGGGTGTTGAGCGCGACGTAGAGCAGAGCAAAGCTCATACCACAGCCACCCAGCAGACAGAGGATCAGCTGAAACCAGTCGAAGCGGTCAAGTCGGGGTGATTTGATGCTGGCCATCGGCAAGCTCCCGCACGTCAGCCACCAATCTGTAGCCCATCCCCCGTTCCGGTTGGATCAGTTCTTCTCCTGCCAGCTCGCGCAAGACCCGACGCAATCGGGACACCCGCACATCAATCGTGCGGGTCTGTCCAGGAGCCACCAGGCTGCCAGTGGCCTGCAGAAGCTGGGCGCGGCTCAAGGGAGTGCCCTGGCTGCGGCAAAAGGCATGCAACAGCGCACATTCGCCGCGACTGAGCCGTTGCACCCCCCTGTCGTTGGAGATCAAGCGTGGTTGCGGGCTCGCTTCAAAACAGAGATTGGCCAGCTGGAAGGTTCCAGCGGGAAGCGAGGGGGAGCGCTCGGCCTGGCCATTGGCATAGGGAGTGCGAAGCAGCCGTTCAACACGCAGCTGTAATTCCCGGAAATGAAAGGGCTTGGACAGGTAGTCGTCGGCGCCAGCTTCCAGGCCGGCGATGCGATCGCTGGGCGCCCCGAGGGCGGAAAGGATCAAAACTGGAAAAGCGCGACCCGCCTGTTGCAAGGAAGCCAACACATCCAACCCATGTTTTTCGGGCAGCAATTGATCCAACACCAGCACATCAGGATGACCGTTCCGCAGTGCCTGCGGCAACTGCCTGGGATGATGTAGTGCTTGGACGTTCCAATTCAATTTCTGCGACTGTCGACTCAGAAGAGAGACCATGGCTTCATCATCGTCAAGAATCCAGATGTTCATGGTCGTGCTTTTGTGAAATAGAATGCCTGGGCGAGTGAAAAAACTTGCTGAGCGCAGTCCTTCAATTGAACCTACTAAAATCTTTTGACCGGTCGCTCCGGGGGATCGGCGCAGGCATTCCTGGGAATAAGCGTTTCAACAGCATAATAAAGCATTTTTTGCGCCTTTCTGCCAGGCCTGCCGCCCCACGAGCGCTGGCGCCAGTGTTTCCTGGGACGGCCGGCTCACCTTGCCGGAGGGAAAGGCGCCGCTCCCCGGTGGATTGCCGCCGCTCCCCGGTGGATCAGGAGTTCAACCCTCGCCGCAAGTCCTCCCGGGCCTGCTCCAAGGCGTCATTGAGAGCGGCGCCATTCCTGCCACCGGCCTGAGCGACGTTGGGGCGGCCGCCGCCGCCGCCGCCGCACATCCGCGCCACGGCGCCGATGAACGCGCCCGCCTTCAACCCTCGCCCGATCACCGCCGGGCCGAAGGCCGCCACCAGATGGACCTTGCCGGGATCACCTGGATCGCTCAAACCCCCCAGAACGACGGCGGCTCGTTCCCCGAGCCGCTCCGCCAGCTCTTGGGCGGCGGTTTGCAGGGCGCCCCCCTCCACCCCCTCAAGCCGTGCCACCAGCACCCGGAAAGGCTCCTCGTCGGGCGCGGCGGTCACCGCCTCCGCCGTGGCCGCCAAGGCCCGGGCACGGCTCAGGGCCAGCTCCTCACGAGCGGCGGCCAGAGCTTTCTGGCTGGCCTTGAGCTCCTCCTGCAGGCTGCTGACCCGCTCCACAATCTCAGCCGGCTGGGCTTTGAAGCGCTCCGCCAGGGCCTTCACGACTCCCTCCCGTTCGTTGAGATAGGGCAGCACCGCAGCGCCAGCCACAGCCTCCACCCGCCGAATGCCAGCCGCCACTCCACTTTCCGCCACGATCTTGAACAGGCCGATCTCCGCGGTGTTGGCCACATGGGTGCCACCGCACAACTCCATGGACACCCCGGGGACGTCCACCACCCGCACCACCTCGGTGTACTTCTCCCCGAACATGGCCACGGCGCCGGCGGCTTTGGCCCGCTCCAGGGCCATCTCGCGGACCTCCAGGGCATGGGCGTCGCTGATCCAGCCATTGATCAGCTCTTCCACGCGCCGCAGCTCCTCAACTGTCACCGCTCGCGGGCAGTGAAAGTCGAAGCGCAGGCGATCAAAGTCCACCAGCGAGCCGGCCTGGTGGATGGCGGGATCCACCACCAGCTTGAGGGCCGCCTGCAGCAGATGGGTGGCCGTGTGGTGGGCCTGGGCCCGGCGACGGCAAGACCGATCCACCCGGGCGGTCACCACATCCCCCAGCCGCAACACCCCCCGCTCGACCCGTCCGTTGTGCACAAACACGCTGCGGTTGCGGTTGACCCCCTCAATGGACACGATGAGCCCGTCCCCGGGAGTCTCGGCGCTTCCCCCGCTGAGCACGCCCCGGTCGCCCACCTGGCCACCACCTTCGCCATAAAACGGCGTGGAATCCAGCACGATCCCGACGCTGTCGCCCGCCTCGGCCTGTTCGCGGGATGCGCCGTCGGTGACCAAGGCCACCACGCAGGCCGGTTGCTCCAGGGCGTCGTAGCCCGTGAAGACCGTGCCTTCCAGCTCAGCCGCCACCACCGCCAGGGCCCCTTGCAGGGTGAGATCAATGCTCACCGCCGCCGCCTTCGCCCGCTGCCGCTGCTCCTCCATGGCCGCCTCAAAGCCGGCCACATCCACCGACAGGCCATGCTCCTCGGCGATCTCCTCGGTGAGCTCCAAAGGAAAGCCGTAGGTGTCGTAGAGCTCGAAGGCTTGAGCGCCAGTGATTTGGCGGGGTTGGCTGGCCAGAACCTCCGCGAGCAGTCGTTCGCCCCGCTCCAGGGTGGCCAGGAAGCGCTCTTCCTCGCGCTCCAATTCGGCCAGGATGGCCGGACGCCGCTCCTCAAGTTGGGGGTAGGCGGGACGCATCAAGGTGATCGCCGCGTCCCCGAGGCGGGGCAGGAAGGACCCTTCGATGCCGATCAATCGCCCGTGGCGCACAACGCGCCGCAACAGTCGCCGCAGGATGTAACCCCGTCCGAGGTTGGAGGCGGAGACGCCATCGGCGATGAGCTGCGTGACGGCCCTCCCATGATCTCCGATCACCTTCAGGCTGGTCCGCCGCCGGGCGTCGGCGCTGTCATAAGTGATGCCGGCCAGGGCGGCGGCGGTTTCAATCAACGGAAAGATGAGATCGGTTTCATAGTTGCTCGGCACCCGCTGCAGGATCTGCGCCATGCGCTCCAATCCCATGCCAGTGTCGATGTTGCGATGGGCCAGGGGGGTGAGATTCCCTTCGGCATCGCGGTTGAATTCCATGAAGACCAAATTATAAAACTCGATGAAGCGCGAGTCGTCTTCCAGGTTCAGTCCCTCATCGCCTCGTTCGGGCTGGAAATCGAAATAGATCTCCGAACAGGGCCCGCAGGGACCAGTGGGTCCTGACACCCAGAAATTGTCGGCTTCATCCATGCGGATGATCCGTTTCGGGTTCACGCCAATCTCCTCTCGCCAGATGTTGGCCGCCTCATCGTCGTCCCGAAACACGCTCACGACAAGTTGACGTGGATCGAGGCCGAAGACCTCTGTGCTGAGTTCCCAGGCCCAGCGAATGGCTTCTGCTTTGAAATAATCACCAAAGGAGAAATTGCCCAACATCTCGAAATAGGTGTGATGGCGTGCCGTTCGCCCCACGTTTTCGATGTCATTCGTGCGGATGCATTTCTGGCTGGTGGTGGCGCGGGCCGCTGGCCGGGGCGCCTGTCCGAGAAACACCGGCTTGAAGGGCAGCATGCCGGCGATGGTCAGCAACACCGTGGGGTCTTCCGGCACCAGGGAAGCGCTGGGCAAGCGCACATGATCCCGGGCGGCATAGAAGGAGAGGAAGGCTTCGCGGATGGCGTCCCCGGTCCAGTGGCGCTCACCGGGGGTGACCGAGTCGGCAGCGGGAGTGCGGGGGGGGCGGGCAGCCATGGT
>VGQX01000102.1 GCA_016882305.1 Cyanobacteria bacterium K_Offshore_surface_m2_239 | reverse complement strand
AGGAGCGTTTCGCCTCCGAGCTGCGGCAGGCGATCCTCCCCTCCGGGCAACGCTGAGGACTGCGGTCAGGGCCTCTCGGAGGACCGTCGCTCGCGGGGCGCCGGGGGCTCCGCTTGTCGATAGCGACGCACGGCATCGACCAACGCGCGGGGTTCCGGCACCGGTCGGGGGGCGCGCGGCCAGGGCCAGCTCGCCAGCGCTTCCCGCAACGCGTCGGCGAGGGAGGCCGGATCCCCCGCGTGAAAGACCCAGCCCGCCCCGGAATCGGTCACCAGATCATGGCGGCAGCCCACGCGATCGCTGACCAGCACCCGCGCGCCGAGGCTGAGCGCCTCATTCACCACCAAGCCCCACACCTCCCCCCGAATGGAGGGAAGGATCAGCAGATCAACGCCGCGATAGAAGGCGGGCAGGGCACTCTGATTGAGGAAGCCGTGGAATTGACTGCGGCCGGGCAGCAGCGCCTCGATGGCCTGACGGCAGTCCCCCAGCAGGGGGCCATCGCCAGCCGCCTCCAGGCGCAGCCGGTCCCGAAGGGCTGGATCCAGCCGCCGCAGGGCCTCAGCGAGGATGAGGGGATCCTTCACCGGGGTGAACTTGCCCACATACCCGAGGCGGAGGGGCGCGGAGGGCGGCGGTGGCGGCAGGATCCGATCCGGCGGATCGGGCTGGATCACCGAGGTGTCCACCGCATAAAGCACGGTTTCCAGCCGCTCCCTTGGCACCCCGAGGCGCAGATAGTGGCGCAAGGAATCGGTGCCGATGGGATAGAAGCGGCTGCAGCGCGCGTAGTAGAGCTTCAGCAGGGCATCCCGCAGCCGCTCTTTCCAGGGGGAGCGGTCGAAGGCCTCGTCGCTGGTGTCGGCCCGCAGCAAGATCGGCACGCCCCGCAGCGCCAGCAGCAGCGACACCACCGTGATGAAGGCCGGGCTGTAGGCAAAGATCAACACCGCGTCCGGCTTCCAGCGGAGCAGGCGCAGGCAGGCCCCCGGCGCGGCCAGTGCGCCACGCCAGCCGGACAGCGCGGCCAGCGGGGAGCGGGTGAGCGGGGTATGCGCATAGCCACTGAGAAGATCGCAATCCCAGGCGAACCGCAAGCCGAAGTCGGGATCCAGGCTGGAGGCGTCCACGCCGTGCAGACAGCCGAGAAAGACCCGCGCGTCCCACTCCGGGCAGGTGGCCAGCCCCCGAAACACGGGCACGAAATACTGCACCGGATGGGTGGCGAGGATGGCCAGACGGGGTGTCATGGGCCCTCCCCCGGCGCACAGAGGCGTCGGGCCAGCAGGGTGGCCGCCCACTGATGGCCGGTGGCATTCCAGTGGCCACCGCCGAGGTTCTGCCCCTGGAACCCATGCAGCACCAGGCCCTCCTGATCCGCTTTCCGCTGCAGATCTTCGGCCAGGGGGTGGTAGGGCACGTTCAGGGTTTTGAGCAGTCCCGCCAGGCGCCGTTCTCGGGCGAAGGGGTCCTGTCCCGCCTCGCGGAACACCCTCTGGCGCTCGCTTCGATCCGGCCAGAGCTGTTCAGGCGAGGAGAGGGACGTCACCACCAGCGTGGCGCCACTGGCGCGAACCTCGTCCCGCAATTGGCGCAGGAGGGCTGCGGTGACCGTCCAGCCCTCGGGATCATCCCGCTCCAGATGCATGGTGGGACGGCCGGGGGCAGGGGCGGGAGCCACGAGGGGCTGGCCTCCGGACCAGCGGTTCTTCGCCTCATTGGCCAACTGGAGCAAGGCGGAGCGGTTCAGAAGCTCATTGAGCGCTCGGCCAAGGAAAGAGAAGCGAAAGCGCGTGCCGGCGGACGCGCGAAAGGCGTTGTCGATCACCAGGCCGCCCTCCGGGCCGAGGCGAAAGACGGGCTTGTCCGCCCGCGGCAGCGGGGTGTTGTCCTGGATGTCGTTGCCGAGATACATGGCCAGCAGAACGATCTGCGGCTGAAAGGCGCGGGCCTGGAGCCGCCAGGTCAGCAGCTGCTGGCCTGTGCCGTAGCCACCCACACCGAAATTCAGCATCTCCACCCCCTGCGGATATCCCCGCCGCAAGGCGCAGGGATTCGAGGTGTTGAGGCGCTGCTCCAACTGGTGCCACCAGGTCTGCTCCAGGTCCACCTGAACGGCCTCGCTGAAGGAATCGCCCAGGACAGCCACCCGCAGCACCCCGGGGCCTGGTCGAGGCTGGTGGGGCCCATCCCGAAGGCCATCGGCGTTGATGGTCACACGGCCGCGGCCCTCTCGTGTCCAGACCCCGGACGCCCCGGGCCGCAGGGTGTAGCCCCTGTCCCAATCCGGTCGATAGAAGGCGGGAAAGCGCACGCCCGCCAGGCGCAACCCCACCTCGATCGCCAGGAGCATCGCCAGCAGCACAGCAAGGTTGAAGCCCACAACACGGGCGACCGGAGCGCGGCGCATGGCGATGGCGGGGGGCCCTGAACACAAGCACCCAACTCTCGCACCGCCCTTTCTCAGCGCCGGATGAGCTGAAGAGGCAGCCGCAGGAAGGACAGGAGCAGGAGATGAAGATCCAGGGGGAGGGAGTGGTTGCGGAGGTAATAGAGGTCGCGGGCCAGCTCCCAGGCCACGGCATCGGGTTCCTGAGGGGGGGGGCCGGCGATTCGCCCCCAGCCGGTGATCCCCGGGCGCATCCACTGGCGCAGCTCGGCTCCGACAAAGCGTTGTTCCAGCTCGTCCATCAGGGTCTGGCTGAGGGGTCGTGGACCCACCAGGCTCATGTCCCCGCGCCAGACATTCCAGAGCTGCGGCAGCGCGGCCAGACCGCCACCGCCGCTGAAGCGCAGGCGACGGAAGGGGCGTCCGTTGCGGCCACTGCAGACATCACGGGTCAAGGCGAGGCAGCCCGTGGCCACCGCCAGGGCGCCGAAGGGCAGCAGGACAAGCAGCAGCCCGCCGCTGACGATCAGATCGCCCATGCGCTTGAGGCGCTCGGTGGGGCCGCTGCGGGCGTGACTGAACACCTGCACCCTTTCGGACCAGCTCTCGGGCACCAGTTCCGGCGGCAGTCGCTGGAGGAACACCTCTGCCCAGCCGCGAATGGAGAGCAGACGCACCCCGCTTTGCTGCCACTCCAGCATCACCTTGCGGTCGTGGGGGGAAGGGTCGAGCTGGGAGCCGATGGCCACGCCATCAAGGTCGAGCAGATAGGCCAGGGATTCCGGCAAGGCCGGCATCCGATCGGAGGAGCGCCATTCCAACCCGCAGGGGATGGCGCAGCCGCCGAAGTCGATGGCGCGCGAGAGCGCCGCTCGCTCGGCGGGCGAGGTGATCAACAGCCAGGTCTCTTGGGGTTGCCAGAGATGGGAATTGATCTGGCTGAGGCGCAGGAGCTGATTGGAGACAAAGCCAATCGCCAGCACCGGGATGAGGAAATGCCGCCCCATGGTGGAGCTGAACAGCTCGCCGCGGAGGGCGGTGACCGCCGTGGCCAACATGAACACGCCGATGGCCGTGGCGACGCAGTTGCGCAACTGCCTGCCGAGCGTGAGCTGGTGCCTGGCCAGGGAGGTATAGGTGCCGAGCAAAAAATGAAGCACCAGCCAGGCGGCGGTGGTGGCGATGGGGCCAACACTGAGGGTGGGCCAAATCCCGTACCGCCAGGCATAGACCATGGTCCAAGAAACGGACAGCAGGAGGCCATCCGCCAGGGCGTAGCCCAGGGGGGAAGGGGCGCGTCGCCCGGACTTCCAGGCGCCATCCCCGCTGGGAAACCGCGGTCTGTTCTCGATGGGTGGAGCGGTGGAGGGGCTTGACACCCCCATATAGTTGCAGATCGGCAGGTCTACGGCATGTGGTGGCGCAACCCTTGGCTTCGTCCACGTTGGGTGATGGCCTCACTGGCCGTCTTTGATGCCGCCCTGTTGATTGCGACATACAACGTACTATTTCTACGACAATTCGGCGATCTGCCAGGCATCACCAGATCCGTGTGGGGATTACTGATTCTCTGGCTTGGTTTTTCCTATCTCTTGGGACGCTATTCCAGGGACGAAAAGGTGCGGAGGGGCAACTTGCGTCGCCGTCTTCTTCTCACCATGGCCGTGGCCTTTGTCGTGGTGGCTGTGGTTGTGCTGGTCCTGAACTGGGCGCTCAGAGCCCAGGATCCGCGCACCTTTCGCAGCTTTCTCATCCCCTTGATCACCGCCGTCACCAGCGGCTCAGCATTGGCCCAAGCGTGGGTTTTTCGCAAGCAACACTATCGACGCTCGTTCCTGTTGGTTGGAGAGGAATACCTCCTCGACATCCTCAAGAATGAGCTGAGTCAAAGCCGGGTGAGCCGTGAAATCCTGCTGACCTTTTGTCCCACGGATTCTTCCGCCAACGGAGCTAGCACACCCTGGCTGGATGGTTGGCTGCAGAAGACTCAGGAACGCATGGACTTCGCGACGAGCGGCGATTCAAGCATTCCAGAATTCGACGGGATTGCCATCAGTGATTCCGCCATCCTGGACGACCGGCTCCTGCAACAACTTCTGGGGTTGCGCATCGGCGGCACCTCCGTCAGCAGCCTGATGCTCTGGGCTGAACATCATCTTCAGCGCGTGCCACCCGAACTCTTCACCAGTCGCTGGCTCGTCCAGGCGGAAGGCTTCGAGCTCCAGCCAGGCCGTCTTGGCTGGAGGATCAAAAGGCTGGGAGATTTGCTTGTCGCCTCGGTCTTGCTGCTGCTGGCGTCTCCCTTGATCGCCCTGGCAGCCCTGCTGATTATCATGGAAGATGGACGACCAGTGTTCTACAGCCAGGAGCGCACGGGCCTGTTTGGAGATATCATCAGGATCTGGAAGTTACGCACAATGCATACGCAGGCTGAAGCCGTTGGTGCCCAATGGGCGAAACGAAATGATCCGCGCATCACCAAAATTGGCGCCTGGCTGCGCAAAACGCGGATCGACGAACTCCCCCAGCTGATCTCCGTCTTGAAAGGGGAGATGAGCCTCATTGGCCCAAGGCCTGAAAGGCCCGAGATTGAGCTGGATCTTGAAGAGCGAATCCCCCATTATCGTTGTCGTCATTGGGTGAGACCCGGCCTGAGCGGCTGGGCTCAGGTCTGCTATCCCTATGGCGCGAGCTTTGCAGACAGTCGCATGAAACTAAGTTACGATATCTTCTATCTACGCAATGCCAATCTCTTTCTGGATGCCTTTATCCTGATTAAAACAATCCGCTTGGTCTTTCGCGCGGAGGGAGCCGTTCCCGCTCCGCCTCCCACTCCCGCCACCTCCCTTCCTGGCGAGTGAGACGCCCGCTCCGACCGGTCGCCGATGGCGGCAGGGGACGGAGGCCGCTGGAGACGACCATGCGCGCCCCCCACCCGCCTGAGCGATTCCTCCATCAGCCCGAGGCGCCAAACCTCATGGCCACTGAGGGGAAGGCAGGCCAGGGGGACCGGGCGCTTGGGTTGGACGCGAAGCACTTATACTCCCTTGTTGTTGCCGAACGCCCATGAAAATCCTCGGCATATCGGCTTACTATCACGACAGTGCGGCGGCTTTGATTGACGATGGTCATGTGGTTGCCGCCGCCCAAGAGGAGCGCTTCACACGAAGGAAACATGATGCTCGCTTCCCGTTACAGGCGGCGCGCTTTTGCTTGGAAAGCCAAAATCTTTCCTTGTCTGATTTAGAGGCTGTTGTCTACTACGAAAAACCACTGCTGACCTTTGAGAGACTTCTTGAAACTTATCTTGGCGCCGCACCTCGCGGGGGACGGTCCTTCGTCGCCGCCATGCAGGTGTGGCTGAAAGAAAAGCTATTTCTGAAAACAGAAATTCGCAAATCACTGCGACAACTCAGCCAAGAACTGGCGCCCGCGGAAGATCTTGGCGTCAACGGGGCGGCGATCACCAGAGTTCCGACACTTCTGTTTTCCGAACATCACCTCTCCCATGCGGGAGCAGCCTTCTATCCCAGCCCGTTTGAGACGGCAGCGGTTCTGTGCATGGACGGCGTCGGCGAATGGGCCACCACCTCCGCCTGGATCGGAGAGGGCAACACACTCAAGCCCCTATGGGAGATCAACTTCCCTCATTCCCTTGGTCTTCTTTACTCCGCCTTCACCTACTACTGCGGATTCAAGGTCAATTCCGGCGAATACAAGCTGATGGGATTGGCGCCCTACGGGCAACCCATCCATGCCCAAACCATCCGCGATCATTTGATTGACATCAAACCTGATGGCACGTTCCGCCTCGATCTGAGCTACTTCAAGTTTCATCGTGGTTTTCGCATGACCAGCCGTCGCTTCGACAGGTTGTTTGGTCAACCAGCGCGTCAACCCGAATCCAAGCTCACCCAATTCCACATGGATTTGGCTGCCTCCATTCAGGTGGTCACAGAAGATGTTGTGTTGCGGCTGGCACGCACTCTGCGGCAGGAGACCGGTCTGTCCAATCTCTGCTTGGCGGGAGGAGTTGCTCTGAATTGTGTCGCCAATGGCAAGTTGCAAAGGGAAGGTATTTTTGAGCAGATCTGGATTCAACCCGCCTCCGGCGATGCCGGCTCCGCCCTGGGAGCCGCCCTGGTGGCCTGGCACCAACACTTCGGGCAACCACGCACAGCGAACCCGAACGACGACATGCGGGGCACCTATCTGGGTCCACGGTTTTCCAATGCGGCGGTGCAAGCCTTCTTGCAGCAGGTCCAGGCCCCGTTCCACAGTCTGGAGGACGGCCCCCTTTTCGATCGCCTGGCGGAGTTGTTGGCGCAGGGCAAGGTGGTGGGGTGGTTCAACGGGCCGATGGAATTCGGGCCGCGTGCTCTAGGGGCACGCTCCATCCTTGGTGACCCGCGCAACACGGAGATGCAAAGCGTGATGAACCTGAAGATCAAGTATCGCGAGAGTTTCCGCCCCTTCGCCCCAGCCGTGCTGGAAGAGGATGCGAGCCAGCAATTTGAGTTGAACGCCAGGAGTCCTTATATGCTTTTGGTGGCTCCTGTGCGGCATGATCTGCGCTTGCCCCAAAGCGAAGAAGAGACGCATTTGTTTGGCATCGAAAAGCTCAAAGTACCCCGTTCCTCCTTGCCAGCCATCACGCATGTAGATTATTCAGCCCGGGTGCAAACGGTGAGCCCCCAAACAAATCCACGCTTTTATGGCCTGATCCAAGCCTTCCGTCGTCGCACCGGTTGCCCCACCCTTGTGAACACCTCCTTCAATGTTCGCGGGGAACCGATCGTCTGCACTCCAGCCGATGCGTTCCGCTGCTTCATGCGCACCGAAATGGATGTTCTTGTTCTGGAGAATCAGCTGTTGTTGAAAGAGGAGCAACCGGTGACCGCGAAGGACCAGTCCTGGATGGAAACCTTCGAACTCGATTGAAGCCTCCACCCTCCGCCTCTCTGGACCATCGCCATGGCTCACCCCACCGCTTCCAGCCCCAGCCAGCGCCAGCTGCGGGACTTCGGACTGCTGCTCGGCTTTGTTTTTCCCATCCTGCTCGGCTGGTTGCTACCGGCCTTGCACGGCCATCCCTTCCGCGGCTGGACCCTCTGGATCGGGATTCCCGCCTTGGTTCTGGGGCTGGGGTGGCCGCGGGCCCTGGCCTGGCCCTACCGAGGCTGGATGGCCCTGGGTCACGCCCTGGGTTGGGTCAACAGCCACCTGATCCTTGGTCTGGTCTACCTGCTGGTGCTCCAACCCATCGCGGCCGTGATGCGGATCCTGGGCCATGATCCCCTGCGTCGCCGACGCATTCCCCGGGAGAGCTATCGCGAACCACCATCGCCAACACCCACAGACATGCGCAAGATCTTCTGATTACTTGTTTTTCTGATTACTTGTTTTTCGCCACACCCGTCACCACCACACCAGAGACAACCATGGAAACACTGCTGGATCTCGCCAAGGACATCTGGGATTTCTTGAAGGTTCGCAAAAAGTTTTGGCTGGCCCCCCTGATCATCACCATCGTGATGATGGGCGCTCTGCTTGTGCTCACCCATGGCACCGTGGTCGCTCCCTTCATTTACTCCATATTTTGAGCCCTGCATCCCCTGAATCCGCTGCAGGGGATCATGATCTTCTCACGCGCTCCCTCCGCTCGCACATCCCGGACGCCCGTCGTCTCTTGCCTTTCAATAATGGATCTGCCAGGGCCAGCGATCAGGAATGCAGAGAAAGGCATCATCATTCCCGCACTCCAGTTTGCCGGAGGAAAGGATGCGAATGAAGATCCAGGAGTGGAGGCTCACCAACAGGGCCGGCCACAACCAATGCAGACTGTTGTAACGCGTCATCCAGGCCAGATAAAGAATCAGCAGAAACAAACCCACCCCATCGCTGAGCCGAAAGGCGATCGACGCCAGCCACTCCTGGGCCACCGCCACCTGAAGGAGTCCAAATAGCCCAGCGAAGAGGATGAGCAGTCGGGTGAGCGGACACCGCCACAACACCCCGGGCCCCAGGCGCTGCTGCCAGCACGCGCCCACCAGCCCGAAGGCCATGGCCAGTTGGAGGCGCCGCACCTCCGGCAACAAGGAATAGCTGCTGTAGAAGTTTCCCTCCGTGGCGTAGATCGTCAACTTGCGCAACGTCACCGGCAACACCACCAGAGCCACAACCGCCACCAGCCCCACCCCCGGCAGCAGGAACCATCTCCAGCGCCGTCTCAGCGTGGCGAGCACCGGCGCGGCTCCTGTCCGCACCAGCAACGGCGAGGCAGCCAACGCCAGGGAATAGGGAAAGGTGGTGTGGGTCAGCACCGCGCCACCGACCCCGAGGGCCACGAGGGGTTTGCGGACCGGCACCAGCCCGGAGAGCCGGAGAAAGAGGGGGAGCAGCAGAAGCGTGGAGAAGGCCTGGCGGGTGATGCCGTTCTGAAGAAAACTGCGCAACAGCGGGCTGCCGATCAGCAGCAAGGCCCACCAGCCGGCCCAAGCGGGCACCCCCCAAAGCCGGGCCAGGGCGATGGCCGCCCCCGCATAGGCACTGGCCACCAGCCCGTGCACAAACGCCATGCGGTATGGCAGGTGGAGGATCAAGGGGCCGACGAGCGACCAGAAGGGCTCGCCAACGCTGCCTTTGGTGGGATCGAGCGCCAGGGCGTGGTTGATCTTGGTTGTATCGCTGGTGCCCCAGGTGCCGAGGGTGAACAACAGCAGCGTCAGCAGCAGGAAGCCCACCACCCCGGCCCACCAGAGCCGCCGTGCGCCGCGCCGACCACAAAGGTCAAGCCCGACGGCCAAGGCCAGCTGCGCGGCGGCGATCATCGCCATCAGGGCGGGCGCCGCCATGACCTGATCCACCCGAAACGGGGCCGAGAGAGGAAAGGCTGTGGCGATCACGGACACCACAGGAACAGCGGCACTGGGCACGCGCGACATCGCCCGGGGGAGGCCCAAGCTAAGGCCGGCGCCTCGCCGGTTCACGGCAGCGATCGCGGCGGCGGAAGGGCTCCCCGCCGCGGGAACGAGCGAGCCGCCAAGGGCCAGGTCGGGAGCGGCAGGGATAATTCCCTTCCCCCCCTCCACAGCCGTTGTCATCCCTCACCCGCTGCCTGTTGGAGGAAGCCGCCGCCATCGCCGCCGCCGCCACGCGGTTGGACAGCGACCAGGTGGAGGCGGCCCTGTGCCTGCTGGAGGGCTGCGCCGAGCGCCGCGCCAAGCTGGTGATCACCGGCGTGGGCAAAAGCGGCATCGTCGCCCGCAAGATCGCCGCCACCTTCGCCTCCATCGGCCTGATGGCCATCTACCTCAGCCCTCTCGACGCCCTGCACGGGGATCTGGGCGTGGTGGCCCCGGATGATGTCGCCCTGTTGCTGTCCAACAGCGGCGAAACCCAGGAACTGCTGGAGATCCTGCCCCACCTGCGCCGCCGGGGCACAGCGATCATCGCCCTGGTGGGCCGGGTCGACTCCCGCCTGGGACGGGGCTGCCAGGTGGTGCTGGACGGATCGGTGGACCGGGAGGTGTGTCCGCTCAACCTGGCGCCCACCGCGAGCACGGCGGTGGCGATGGCCATCGGCGACGCCCTGGCGACCGTTTGGATGGAGCGGCGGGGCATCTCCCCTCAAGACTTCGCCCTCAACCACCCGGCGGGTTCCCTGGGCAAGCAGCTCACGGTCACCGCTGCGGATCTGATGGTGCCCGTGGCGCGGCTGGCGCCCCTTCAAGCTTCCACTCCCCTGCAGGAGGTGATCGGCCATCTCACCACCGATGGCGTCGGCGCCTGCTGGGTGGCGCGGAAGGAGGACAGCCAGCGGCTGTGGGGGCTGATCACCGATGGCGACCTGCGGCGCGCCCTGCAGAGCCATCCGCCCGGGGAGTGGCACCAGCTCACCGCCCGCGACCTGATGACGGTCGATCCCATCACCGTCGCGGGCGACCTGCTCGCCATCGCCGCCCTGGAAACCATGGAGCGCAACCGGCGCAAGGCCATTGGCGTGTTGCCGGTGGTGGGGGAGGGCGGGCGCATGCAGGGGCTGCTGCGCCTGCACGACCTGGTGCAAGCGGGTTTGGCCTGAGCAGCGATCAGGAGGCCGCGTCGATGTCGGCGGCCAGGGCTCGGGCCTGGTCCAGCTGGGGCGCCGTGTCGACGGACAGAAAATCGCCCTCCACCACGAAGGTGCCGATGCCGATGCCCGCCTCCAGGAGCCGCAATTGCTCCAGCTTCTCCAGATGCTCCAGGGGGGAATGGGGCAGGGCGGCCCAGCGGGCCAGCACATCCGCGCGATAGCCATACAACCCCACATGCCCCCAGAACGGGGCGTGGCCATGCCACTGGTCGGGATCGACGCCGCGCACGTGGGGAAGGGCGGAGCGGGAGAAATAGAGGGCCCGCCCATCGGCGCTCACCAGGGTCTTGACCACGTTGGGGTTGTGCAGGGCTTCCGCCGCCAGGCGATAGATGGGGGTGAGCACCTCGGGGGTGGGCTGGCGGCGCTCAAACTCCGCAGCCATGGCGTCGATCACCGCCGGATCGATGAAGGGCTGGTCGCCCTGCACATTGAGGATCACCGTTGTGGTGAGTTCGGCGGCGGTGGGACCAGCAGCGGTGGTTGGATCAGCGGCGCGGCTCAGCAGCGCCGGGAGCGCTTCCGCCAGGCGCTCGCTGCCCGAGGCGCACTGCGGGGAGGTGAGCAGGGCCGGGAATCCCCAGGCGGCCGCGGCCTCCACCAGCTCCGGGCTGTCGGTGCAGAGCACCACGGAGGCGGGACGCCGGGCCCGGGCGCAACGCTCCAGCACCCGCCGCAGCATCGGGCGCCCGCCGATGTCCGCCATCACCTTGCCGGGCAGGCGCGACGAATCGAGACGGGCGGGCACCGCCACCACAAAGCGCATGGGATCAC
>VGQX01000101.1 GCA_016882305.1 Cyanobacteria bacterium K_Offshore_surface_m2_239 | reverse complement strand
GATTTCTTCTCCTCGGCGTTTTTCTGCAGCAACCCCTCATACAGATCCCCCAGCCCCTCCTGGCGGGCGCTGTACCAATCCAGCTTGTCGATCTCACTCACCAGCTTGTTGAGCGTGGTGGGCTTCTTGATGAACGAGCTGGCATTCGCGTAGATCTCCTGCACCAGCGGCGAGGCGCCGCTACCGCTGGCGCCCAGCTCCAGCAGCATCAGCTTGTAGTGCTCCAGCTGCTTGATGCCCTGCAGAGTTTCCAGACTGGTCCAGCGCCATTCCTCGGGGATCCCCTGCTCCTGGCCCGTTTCCTGGGCCATCTTCAGGAACAACAGATAGGTGAGCTCACTCACGTATTGGTGATAGGTCACCCCGTCGTCCTTGAGGACTTTGCAGAGGTTCCAGAGCTTGGCGACGATGTCGCCGGTGGTGTGGCTGTTGCGCGTGATGCCTCCAGCCATCACCAGGCCTCCAGCTGCAGCTCGGCCACGTTGGCAAAGGCCTGATCGGCTGTCACCAGGGCGCAGCCTTCACTCAGGGCATGGCTGGCGATCAGCAGGTCGAGCGCCGCAAGTGGCTTGCCCTGACCTTCGAGATCGGCGCGCAGCCGGCCATAGATCCTGGTGCAGGATTCCGACCAGGGCAGGATCTCCAAAATCTCAAGGGTGGCCTCCGCCAGCGCCCGCAACCGCGTTGCCGCTGGTTGCTTCTGGAGCCCGTAGCGAATCTCGGCCACCACAATCGCCGACAAGCAACAGCGTTGCTCACGCATCCAGCCATCCAGGCGTGGCGAGCGTCGTTTGAGGAAGGCGCTCACGGCGTTGGTGTCCAGCATCAGCCTCTCTTTCCCAGCCGCCATCAGGGGAAGTCCACCGGTTCGGCAGGGCTGGTATCACGCAACCCCTCGAACAAGGCGTCCAGCTCCTCCCGGAAGCCTGGCTCCTGCAGCAGCGCATCCCTCAGCTCCAGCACAGCGCTGGCCGAGGGCCGCACTGGCGTGAGCACCACAGCACCGCTCTCGGGATCGCGATGCACCTCCACCTCCGTGCCCTCGAAACGAAATTCAGCCGGCAGCCGCACCGCCTGGCTGCGGCCGTTGCGGAACAGCTTGGCGCGCATGGGGCCCTCCCGCCGTGGTCGATACCGAGACTAGATCAGGTGGGCTGGCTCAGCCCGGAGCGAACGCTTTCTCTCACTTGGCCACGCTCCCCGGGATGTTGGGGCTCTCCGGGTTCACATCCACGCTCTGCAGCTGGGGCCGCAGCACCAGGTCCATGTCTTCCATCGGGATGGCGCCCAGCAGCACCTCAGTGCCCAGCACCATCGCGCCGGTGAAACAGCGGCGGTTGCGGAAGCGCACCTCCACCGGGCCCACGTAGGGCACCGTGCGCCGGTGGCCATCGGCCAGCACCACCTCGCGCCGCTCCAGTTCCGCCAGGCTGAGCTGGAGCGCCAGGTGCTCGGGGATGCACAGGTGCACCGCCCCGCTGTCGGCCAGGGCCGACACCTCCAGCGGCGCCAGATCGGGCCGGGTGGGGTTGCTGAGGAAGAAGGTGCCGCGGATCAGTCCCATGGAGCCACGCTAGCCAGCCTCTGGCTTCACGCCGCCCAGAGCTCCTCCAGCTCCAGCACCAGCTCCGGCAACACGTCGCCGCCTTCCAGGCGCATGGCGTTCTCCAGCCGCTGCGGTGCAGGTGCCGCGCCGGCTGAGGCTCCGGCAGTGGGGCGGGCCGGCCAGATCTCCACGGCCCGCTGCTCCGGGAACAGCAGCCAGCCCAGCTGGGCGCCATTGGCTTGGTAGAGCGCCATCTTGCGCCGCAGGGCTTCGGCAGCGCGAGGGCCTGCATCGCTGGCGCTGGCCAGTTCGATCACCAGATCGGGGCAGAGGGGAGGGAATGTGCGGCGCTGCTCTGGGGTGAGCGCTTGCCAGCGCTCCGGGCGCATCACGGCAGCATCAGGGCTGAGCACCGAACCGTCCTTGAGGCGAAAGCCGGTGGAGCTGTCGAAGACCTCCCAGCCTCCCTGCAGATCAGCCCAGGTCTGGAGGCGGGTCAGCAGGCGTGTGTTGCGGCGACCTGTCTCGCCTCCGGTGGGGGTCATCGTGATCAGGTGGCCATCGGCTGCCAGTTCCAGCACCGCGTCAGGATTGGCCTCGCACACCAGCGCGAACTGCTCAGGGGTCAGCCGCAGATCATGCGGCAGCAGCAGCGGTGCCAGAGCGGTGTCGGCAGCATCGGGCGCGGTTGGGGCTTCAGCAGGTGGAGCGCACGTCATCGCGCCGGCAGGGCATCAGCTTCAGGCTACGCGGCCTGGCTTAAAGGTGCGTTGGGGACGCTTCCAGGCTCGCGCATGCATCGTGCATGCAAGACCAGTAGGCTGAAAAACCTGTCGCGATGCCCCATGCCATCTCTCCAGATCCGCGACCTGCCCGAAGCGCTCCACCGGTTGCTGCAGCACCGCGCCCAGGCCCACAAGCGCAGCCTCAGCCAGCAGGCTCTGGCTGATCTGGAGGCCATCGCTGGCGGCGATCCACGCGAACGCCGCCGCCAGGTGCTCGATCGCATTGCCCAACGCCGGCCCAGCTCCCGATCGCTGAGCGCCGCCCTGATCGGGGAGCTTGCGCCGGAACACCTGATCCGTGCTGACCGCGAGCGTTGATGGCCCTCGCCTGTGTGCTCGATGCCTCAGCGGCCGTGCGGCTGACCCTGGGTGATGCCGCCGCCTCTGGGCTGGCGGAGTCGATTCGGTCGGCCTCCCTTGTACTGGCGCCGGAGCTGATGCTCACCGAAGTGGCCAACACTCTCTGGAAACTTCAGCGGGCCGATCAACTCGCTGGCCTCAATCCCCAGCAGCTGCTGTTGGATGCCCGCGAGCTGGTGGATCGGGTGGAGCCGGATCGCCACCTGCAGGCCGAGGCCCTGGCTCTGGCCTGCCACCTGAACCACCCGGTTTACGACTGTCTCTATCTGGCACTGGCCCGGCGCGAGGCGGCCACCCTGGTCAGCGCCGATCGCCGCCTGAACGCATTGGCAGAGCGGGTGTTGCCCTGAGCCCGGTTTGGCCCGCTCACGCCGCCCACACCTCCCGCTGGAACTGCTCCAACACCCCATCGAGCTCGCCGCCGAACAGCTTGTTCAAGCGCGGCCAGCCGCCGCCCTCGCGGCGGAACAGCAGGGCGTCGTCGTCGAGGGCTTCGCGATCCACGATCGTGATCGCCTTGGTCTGGTTGGCGATGCGTTGCAGCCAATCGCGCTGCGGTTTGCTCCAGCTGCGGGAGGCCAGGATCCGCTGCAGCGCCCGCTCCACCCGCTGCTCGTAGGGCACCAGGGGATCGCCGAGGGCCGCCTGGCGGATCCAGCCCATGATCGAGGCGGCCATCTCCTGGTTTGTGGTTTCCCGCCAAGCGGTGGCCAGGGTGGTTTCGCTATAGCCGCGCTGATCCAGCGCCAGCCGCAGCTCGCGCAGATCCTTGCGGCTCAGTTCCCAGGGTCTGTTGAGCACCAGCGTGAGGGCGGGCAGGTCGTTGCCGGGATCGCGCACGAAGGCGCTGAAGCCCTCCAGGTAGTCCTCCGGGCGCTGCGCGTCGCCGTAGCCCCGTTCGATGCTGCGCAGTTCGTCGTCGTGATCCGACAGAAAGCGCGGTTCAGCGCGCACCTCCCATTGCGTATCGAGCAGCTCGCCCAGCCCCTCGATCCGGCCCAGCCAGGCTCTTGCTTCCGGCTCCGGCAGCTGTTGCAGGCGTTCGATGAAGGCAGCGGGTTCCTCGCCGCTCAGCAGCCGGAAGCGGGCCTCGGCGTTTTCATTCAGTCGCCGCTGCTTGCGCCGCAATTTGGCGATCAGCTGCTCGCGCACCAGCTGCCAGTCCTCGCTTTCGGTGCTCTGGATCTCCTCCAGCAGCTGCGAGAAGGGGATCTTCGGGTTCACCACCACCGGCTTCATGGTAGTGAAGTTCTGCAGCGCGTCATAGAGGCCCACCGCATCGAAGATGCGGAAGCTGTCTTTGCCGATCGCCTCGCACAGCCGCGTGGCGCGGCCGATCATCTGGTCGTAGAGGATGCGGCTGCTGACGCGGCGCAGAAACACGATGTTGCAGATCTCCGGCACATCCACGCCGGTGCTGAGCAGATCCACCGTGACCGCCACATTGGGAAACGCCTCATTCTTGAACCGGCGGATCAGCTGCGCGGGCTTGTCGCTGCTACCCGTGATCTTCGCCACCGCTTCATCCGGCACACTGCCATAGCGGCGCGCAAACGCTTCTTTGAGCAGCAGCACCACCAGATCGGCGTGTTCATTGCTGACGCAGAAGATCACCGTTTTGAACGGTGAAAACGGGTCGAGCTCATCGGCCAGCGCCTCACACACCACCCGGTTGAAGGCTTCGGTGATCACCTGGCGGTTGAAGGCCTCCACATCAAACTTCAGCTCATCCGGGGTGGTGAACAGGTCCAGCTGGCCCGTGCGCGGATCAAATACCTGCACCTCATCGCCCGCCTCCCAGCGGATGCCTTCGCTGGAGAGCCTGGTGCGGATGCGCAGCGGTGGTTCATGGTCTACCAGGTAGCCATCCACCACCGCTTCGCGGTAGCTGTACACGAACACCGGCCGGCCAAAGATCTGCACCGTATGCAACGCCGGTGTAGCGGTGAGGGCCACCTTCACGGCCGCAAACATCTCCAGCACCCGCCGGTATTTCGACACGTAGTCGTTGAAATCACGGAAGTTCAGCTCGCGATCACTCAGCTCCCTATCCAGCAGATAACCCCGGTGGCATTCATCCACCACGATCAGGTCGTAGCTGTCCACCGTGGGGCGGCCCTCCTCATCCCCCAGCAACAGCCGCTGCGCCATGGCCTGCACCGTGGCGATGTGCACCCGGGTGTCGCCCTCCAGCTCCAGCTCCCCCAGCTCCTTGATGCCGAAGATCTCGGCAAAGCGCTGGGTGCTCTCCACCTTTGTTTCCTTGAAGGCATCCCCCGCCTGGATGCCCAACTCTTCCCGGTCCACCAGGAACAGCACCCGCCGGAAGCGGCCGGTCTTCAGGGCCCGGTAGATCAGGGCCACGGCGGTTTTGGTCTTGCCGGTGCCGGTGGCGCAGGCCAGCAGGATCTCCCGCTGCCCCGCCGCAACCGCTGCCTCCACCGCTTCGATCGCCCGGCGCTGGTAGGGCCGCAGCGGAAAGCCAAAGCTGAACGCTTCGCGGCGCAGCTTCGCTTCGGCGTCGTCGACGTTTTGACGGGCCAGCTGGCGCAATCCCTCCGGCGAATACCAGCCCTCCAGGGGCATCGGCAGGTTGGTGGGGCGGCGCAGATCCCGGAACCAGATGCCACTGGCGCTGCGCAGCTGCTGCAGGAAGGGCCGGCCGTTGCAGGAGAAGGCAAACGGCAGCTGGAATTCCCCCTCCGCGCCCCAGCCCGCGCCGCTCAGCTCCGATTCCTCGCTCGGCTGGAAGTCGCGGCTGTAGCGCTCAGCCTGCGGCAGCACCCCCGCCACATCCTTGTTCGCCCGTTTCGCCTCCACCGCCGCCACCGGCGTCAGCCCCACGAACAGCACGTAGTCGGCCGGGCCGCTGCGGGTGGGCCATTCGGCGATCGCCAGGTTTCGGTGCTTCTCGGGCGGGGCGCCCTGGCTGTAATGCAGCGTCTGGCTGTCGGCTTCCCAGCCGGCCTGGCGCAGCTGGCCATCAATCAGCAGGCGGGTGGCGGCTTCATCGAGATCGATGGCGCTGGCGGCCTGCTTTGCCGCCTGCCGCAACGCCGCCAACGCCCGGGCGCCCTGGCCCTGGGCCTGGCGCTGCAGCTCCGTGAGCCTGGCCGCCAGCGTTGCCTTGTCGGCTTCGGCGGCGGTGGCCAGCGCTTCCCACTCCTGCTGCTCCAGCAACGCCTCGCGCAGCTGGGCCTCCGTGCGGGCGAGCTGGTCGGCCGCCAGGTCTTCGGCGCTCTGGAAGGCGTCCAGCGCTTCGCGCAGCCTCTGCAGCTCCTCCGCCAGCCCTAGGTCCCCGGCCGGCGGCGGCTGGGGCGCCTGGAACGGTCCGCTGCGGAACTGCGGATCGCCGAAGGTGCGGTGAAACCACACCCCCAGCTGCCAGGCCACCCGCAGGATCTTCAGGGCCGTGGCGTGGTCTCCCTGCAGGTCGTGCGTGGCGAGATTGCCCTTGCGGCGCAGGCCATGGAACAGCTCGGCCACCTCCCGCTCCAGCACCCCGTCGCTCTCCAGGCGCCGCAGCAACTGCTGCTGCGTTTCCTCCTGCCGCAGCTCCACGCCCAAGCGTGAGGCCACATGCTGGGCCAGCCATTCCCCCAGCTGCCGCAGCTTCAGCAGCGACGTGTTCGGATCCTCGGGGAAATAGCGCTCCGCCAGCGAGCCCAGCCGGAACAGCTGCTCGTCGTAGGGGCGGAGGTGGGCGAAGTTGGGGCTCATGGCAAGGCCAG
This sequence comes from Cyanobacteria bacterium K_Offshore_surface_m2_239, assembly GCA_016882305.1. Lineage (GTDB taxonomy): Bacteria > Cyanobacteriota > Cyanobacteriia > PCC-6307 > Cyanobiaceae > Cyanobium. The sequence continues at coordinate 4,925 of VGQX01000101.1, read as the reverse complement.
CAACTGCCGCACCAGGGCGATCAGCTCCTTCTTGCTGAAGCTCTCCAGGGGCGGCGGCGGTGGCGTCACGCCATGGTTCTCCAGGGCCTTGGCCAGGGCATCCTTCTGCAGCTTCGAATAGCCCTTGATCCCGTTCTCCTTGCACAGTCGCTTGAGGCTCGCCACCGATTGCTTCAGGAAACTCCCCTTTCCCAGCAGGGCTTTCGTAGCCGGTATTCCGCTGTTCTCGGCATCCTGCAGGTTCTGCAGGGCAGCCCCCGTGCGCTGCAGGTGCTCACCCACGCGGCGATACACCCGGGCATCTGTGCCCGCGAGTTCTCGGTTGGTCTGCTCCAGAAGATCGGCGATCGAGATGCTGCTCATGATCCTCCTCCCAGTTGTTCTGGCGAAACAATCTCCTGGTCGGCTTCTGAGGCCAGCGCGGCAGCTCTGGCTTTGACCATGCGCCAGCGTTTCGCCTGTTCCATCAACCGACGGAACATGTCCACCAGCCAGTAGCCACTCTGTCGCTCGCTTTCATCAATCAGCCCCACCATCGCGTCACCCGTTTCCTCAAGATCGCGGATCACGCCGCTGAACTTGGCGTTGAGGGCATAAAGCCGCGCCTTGGCCCGGGCCTCATCGGCCAGATCCGCCTCCAGCTCCAACAGCTCCCGCTGCAGCTCGGCAATCACCAACCCCCGCCGGTCGCTCAGGGACTTCAGGGCGCCACGGGCGCGGTTGGCGGACACCAGGGCAGCGCGGCACTCCTGGTAGGTGGCCTCCAGAGCGTCAGGGTCAGGAGAGGGCGGGAAGTCGGCGGCGGGGCGGAGCGGCATGGGCCGAACATGCTTCTCAATTCAGGATGACGCATTCGGGGCTTTGTTGCAGTAACGCTCAGCCATTCGCAGGTCCCGTGGAGCCACCCGATCTGAGTCAGATCTCGGAAGGCTGATCACGGCTGCGGATGCCGCGCTGGAAGGGTGCAACCCCTCTGGGGTTTTCGATCAGCTGTGGCTGCAGATCGGTCGTCCCCTGGACCGTCACGCCCGGGTCCATCGCCGGACATGCGGGTGCTGAGAGGCCGCATGGAAGTCCCGATCCACAGCACCAGTCCTGGCCTTTCGGCGCCAGCATCCCCCCATGCCTCCGCCCCCCCCTCCGCCACCTACCAGCGCCTGCGCAGGAGGTGGCCCGCCGGATCCTGGGGAGCGCATGGTGGGCAAGGTTCAGCTTCAACGGCATCACCCGCTGCGAGCGGGGCATCTGCGCCCTTGGTGAGCGGCGCAGCAGAGGGCTTCTGCGCAGCATTGGAACTGAGCGACGCCGCTACCTGGCCGAAGGCCAGGGGGCGGAGCCACAACGCGACCAGCTGCTGGCCTCTGCCGGCGCCAGGATGCAGCCATGCACCCTCAGCCCTCGGCCGCCAACGGGAATGGCTAGATCCACCAGAATATCTGTCATGACACCCCCTGTTGCCCTGCCGATCGATGCGCGCCTGCAGGAGATGGCGGCGCTGATCCATGGCGTGATACCGGGCTCAGAGGTACGCCTATTCGGATCCAGGGCCAAGGGCACCGCCGGACCTGACGCGGACATCGATCTGCTGATCACCGCCCCGGATGCCTGGCTGGAGGGGCGCAACCGCTTCGAGGTGCTCAATCAGCTGTGGGGGCTGCTGGCGCGAGCGGATGTGTCTCTGGATCTGCTTCTGTTCTCCGAGCGGGAGTGTGAGGAACGCCGCCAGTGGCGTAGCCATGTGATCGGCAGGGCGTTCCGGGAGGGGCGGTTACTGGATGATGCTCTCTGAGCCGGAAGGCCTGCTGCGGATCGCCATCGCCGGGTTCTGGTTGCAGCAGGCGGTGGAGAAGGCACTCAAGGCCTGGTTGCAGCAGCTCGGTGGCGATCCTCCACTCACCCATGACCTGCGCCGGCTGCTGTTGCTGCTGGAGGCAGAGGGAGTGGCCACGGCTGATCTCGAGCCGCTGGCTCAACTCACCGTCTATGCCGTGCAGTTCCGCTATGAGGCCGATCCCACATCCCTGGGGCTTGATCGGTAGGCCTTCAACCGGCAGGTGAAGCAGCTGATTTGCCGGGTGCAGGCACTGGTTGTGCCGGGTTCCGAAGCTGAGGCCTGAGGGCTCGGCCATGCCCCCGCCCCCCTCCGGCTTCTACCAGCCGCTGATGCTGTAGCCGCAGGCCATGGCGGTGGAGCAAATCGTGCCGCCAGCTAGACCCTGCACGAGGCAGGCTGTGTGTTCGGCGCGCTGGAGCTCATCACCGGGCAGATGGTGTGGCCAGCGAACGAACTGCGATCAGATCCTGATCTCCAATCGCTCGGAGACTGCTCCTGGAAAGAGTCAACAGTGATTGAGTGCGACCCGATGCGGCGACAAACTCAACCTCGACATTTTCTGGATCGTAAATAGCTACGACAGCACCAAGATCGCCCAACTGCAGACCAGCAGCAGGTATGTCGTGGGTGAGAGCAACCGTTTGGTGCAAGACGAACATGGCTTACTCCGGAAATGCGGTGACGAGCTTTGCCTGACTGGGGTGCTCGGGGATCACCCAGACCGTTCTGAATGGCCTGGCTGAACCGTTCGTGCCCTTCAACGTAGCACTGATGACAACTTTTATCCCATAGGCGCTCCTCTCGATCCGCTGAACCGACCCAGTCTGCCCATGGTGGAGCAGATCATCCCGAAGACGTGTCCAGGATTCAGCGGTGTAACCGAGTGAGCGAAATACCCTGGCCTTGAAGCGACCGACAGGATGCGTGGCTGACAGTAGGTAGTCGCAGATCTTGGCCTCGTCAACAAGTACGTGGTCTGCATGGGGGAGCATCGTGGGCCAGGGTGCCCCCATGCCCCCGCCGCCCTCCGCCACCGACCAGCGCCGGCGCCCTGCTCCATACGAACAGCCCACCGCCGAACGGATGCGCATCAGACTTGTGGCCCAGCCGCGGAGTGCGTCAAGGGGACGGTGGGCCGGGTTCACCTTCAACGGCATCACCCGCTGCGCGCGCGACCAGCTGCTGGCACTGAACCGCAAGCCCTCCTCACGCCATTGGCTGGATTGGCTCGATCGTCGGCAGCACGCTTTCCAGGGCCTGCTTCGCCAGCTTCAGATCGTGACTCCCTTGCATCCGCAGCCAGAAGCCCTCGCTCAGGCCGAAGAAGCGGCATAGGCGCAGATCGGTGTCGGCAGTGATGGCCCGTTTGCCCTTCACGATTGCGTTGATGCGGCTCTCCGGCACACCGATCGCCAGCGCCAACCGGTACTGGCTGATGCCCAACGGCCGCAGGAACTCCTCCAGCAGCACCTCGCCAGGTGGCACGAGCATCACGTCAGTGGTAGTCAACGATCTCAACCTCCTCCGGCCCGGCTTCCGTCCAGACAAAGCAGATTCGGAACTGGTCATTGATTCGGATGCTGTGCTGGCCATGGCGGTTCCCCCTGAGCGGCTCCAGGCGATTGCCTGGAGGGATCTGTAGATCGTTGAGGCATCCGGCGGCATCAAGGATGGCGAGCTTGCGGAACGCAACCCGAGCGAAGCCTCCAAAGCGGCGCCCTGGCTTCCCTTCAAAGAGGGCCTGGGTGTCGCGACAGCGAAACGACCTGATCAAACCGTCACCTTACCCCCGCCGGACGTAGGCACGCAAGGCGGGGGTGTACAGAGATGGCGATCGTGAGCTGGCATGGGGGCCTGGCTTGCTTGTGTTCCTCCCTCTACAAGTGCCACCCCCCGTCACACCCCGCACCAGCACTGGCCTCACGGCGCCTGGATGCCCCCATGCCCCGGCACCGGCGCAGGACGTGGCCCGCCGGATCCTGGGGAGCGCATGGTGGGCAAGGTGCTCACGGGCAACGGCATCACCCGCTGCGAGCAGGGCACCTACGCCCTGGTGGGCGGAGACGAGCTGAGCGACAGCGAACGTGACCAGCTGCTGGCGCTCTGCCGCCAGCGCCTCGATGCCCTTCCGCGGGCTGCGCGGCGAGGTTGTGCTGCTGTGCAGAAGCCTTCGGCTACGCGTACCGAATGTCACCGACAGGGTCAGGAACCGTGAAGTGGCTTTACCCCAAAAGGTTGATCAGGCAGGCCAGGGCGTCTGATCACGCCATTGGCAAAGTCTTCTTCAGTGAGCTCCGGGATCTCTTCATATTCCTCGGGCTGAATCTCATGCGCATCAACGCGCTCCAGATCAGAGTGGATCTCCCGATGAGCGGAGGTGCGGGAGAAAACGACGTTGTTCTCGGTCATTTGCCTTACGCATGGAGATGATGTGCTTGATGCCGTTGCGCTCCGTATAGACCACGATCACAGCGCGACCTCGAAGCAATCCAAAACAAACGATCCTTTCCTCACCATAGTCTAACCTGCGATCGGGGGCTTCGATGGTGGGACCAGCAAAAACGCTCTCCGCATCGAGAAAGTCGAGGCCCCGCTCCTCAAGGGTGCGCAGCCGCTTGCGCGGATCAAAGCGGATCCTCATGCGGGGTGGCTTGGGCCGGACAGGCGACGTGACCTGTCAGAGCGGATCAACATGGCTATGGGAGAAAGACTGCAAGGGACAAGCTCCACCCCCCGTCACACCCCGCACCTGGTGATCCCGCGGCGGCATGGGGCCGACGGGCTGGCGCTGCAGAAGCCGGAGTGGAAAGCGGTGGTGGAGCTGCTGAAGCAGCGGCGGGAGCAGCTCAGTGCCCACGACGCGTCGATTAGCGGCTGGGCTGGTTCTTTGGTTGAAAAATCGGGGGGTTGAATTCAGGGGAGGCGTCGGGGCAGACGATGTTTCATTCGCACTGGCATCTGATTCCGCGGCGGGAGGGGAATTGCGAAGAGCCGAGGGGTGGGGAAAGGGGGGTGAGTCGTGAAAAGCAGAACTACTATCTACCTCAGCTAACGACCCCAAGCTCAGCGACATGCGGAGGTGTGTTCCCTG
>VGQX01000100.1 GCA_016882305.1 Cyanobacteria bacterium K_Offshore_surface_m2_239 | reverse complement strand
CTACTTAGGCAACCTTTAGGATACAAGTGAGGTTGTTGGCGCTTATTCGTGCGGACTGATCTCGCCGCCCTTGTCGCCCCTGAAATCCACGCGAACGAAATTCAGCAAGCCCTAATTACCAAGGCCAAAGAAGCCAAAAAGATTATGTCGAGCAGGCTGGCCAGTTTCTGGTTCAGAGAAAGTCGTTCAAAGGCGCGAAATGCTTGCTTCATGGGATTGCCTGAGTTCATGTGGAGCAAAGCTGATATCCATTATAAGGCCAGCGTAAACGATGAGCGCTGCCTGCGGAGCTTTTTGGCGCCAAGTCGGAAGCAAAGCCTGAATCATGAATTCCAAGATGTGTATGCCCATGGACCTGCCGCGACCTACAGCACTAGCCCAATTCATCCCAAGAGAGAAGCATGGTAGCGCTTGGGTGTTGTATGCTGCGGTGGAGAGGGAACATGCTTGGCGATTTGGCTGGGTTTGCCATGAGTTCTCCTTGCTGATAACAGCCCAATGAATCGAACCAACCAATCGACCTATGGCCCGCGTTTTTCTGTCCCATTCCAGCCGGGATGACACGGCGGCCCGCCGCATGAAACAGTGGCTCCTGGACCAGGGATTTGAAGCTCCCTTCCTGGACTTTGACAAGCACAGCGGCATTCCGCCGGGCGCGAACTGGGAGCAGGTGCTGTATCGGGAGCTGAACGCTTCTCAGGCGGTGCTCCTTCTCTTGAGCGCCCAATGGCAGGCGTCCAAGTGGTGCTTCGCGGAGTTCACCCAGGCGCGCGCCCTGGGCAAGCCGGTCTTGCCTGTTGTGGTGGGCCCGCTGGCGCCGGATGGGGCGCCCGTCGCGGCGGATCTGCAGATGGTGGATCTGCTGACGGACACCGAGGACAACCTGGAGCGTCTGCGCGACCAGCTGGCGGAGCTTGCGCTCACCGCCCAAGGGGGGATGCCCTGGGATGGTCGCCGCCCCCCGTATCCGGGGCTGGCGGCGCTGGAACAGGACGATGCAGGGATGTATTTCGGCCGCGAGCCGGAGATTCGCCAGGTGGTGGAGCGGTTGACAGCTCGTCGCAGCCTGGGCGGTTCCGCCTTTCTGGTGGTTCTCGGCGCTTCTGGCGCCGGCAAATCCTCCCTGTTGCGGGCGGGGGTGGTGCCCCGGTTGCGGCACAGTGGCCACCAGTGGGTGGTGCCCCCACCCCTGCGTCCGCGGCGACAGCCCCTCGACAGCCTTGCCCTGGTGCTCTCGGAGGCTCTGGGCCACCGCCAAGGATGGAGCGATCTGAGTGACCAGATGCGGGAGGCCCTGAGGCTCGGCACGCAACACGCCTGGCTCACGCGGTTGGCCAATGACCTGCGGGAGGCGGCTTCCGCCAACGAGGCCTCGATTCTTCTAGCGATCGATCAGGGGGAAGAGCTGTTTCATCAGAGCGAGACTGAGGAGCGCCAGGGGTTTCTGCATCTGCTCAATGCGGCGCTGAGTGAGGGCATGCCGTATCTGGCGGTGATGACCCTGCGCTCCGATGCCCTCGTCGATCTGCAATCGGAACGGCGCCTGGAGGCGCGGATCGATCAACTGTCGCTGCCGCCCTTGCCGGTGGAACGTTTGGAGGAGGTGATCCTGGGACCGGCGCGGGTGGCGGGCCTGCGGGTTGAGCCCGGCCTGGTGCGCCAGATCTTGCGGGATGCCGGCGGTGGGTCGTCGCTCCCTCTGTTGGCGTTCACCTTGCGGGAGCTTTACGACCGCGCCGCGCCGGACCATCACCTCACCGCGAGCGCCTATGAGGCCCTGGGAGATGCCCGGCAGGGGCTGAGTCCGCTGGATAACGCCGTGCGGTCCGCAGCGGAGCGGGCCCTGGCGGAGTTGCGTCCAGACGCGTCGCAGCTGGAGGCCCTGCGGGAGGCTTTTGTGCCGTCGTTGGTTCAGGTGAATGAGGCGGGTGAGGTCGTCTGCAAACCGGCCCCATGCCAGGACCTGCCCGCCGAGGCCCTGCCGCTGTTGAACGCCTTGGTGACGGCGCGGGTGTTGACCTTGCGGGAGGAGCGGGGGGAGCGCGTCATGGAGGTGGCCCACGCGGCCCTCTTGCGCCATTGGCCGCTGCTGCAGGGCTGGCTGGATGAAGCCCGTCAGTTTCTTCTCGATGTTCGCCGTCTTCAGCTCGCCCGGATGGAATGGCAGGAGGCGGTCGCGGCCGGCGAGGGCGAGGGCCTCCTTCTGACCGGCGTCAAACTCCATCGGGCTCGCGCGTGGCTGAAGGAGCGACCACGCGATCTGCCCGCTGACCTGAAGCCTTTCCTCGCGGCCAGCATCGCCCGGGACGATCAGCTCCAGCGGCAGGCCAAGATCCGTCGACAACGGGTTCTGGCGATCCTCTCAACCCTGACCGGTTTGGCGGTGGCCACCACGGGGGTGGCGCTCTGGCAACTGTATGAGGCGAAGCAGGCGCAGAGACAGGAATTCCGTTCCCTGGCGGCCGCTTTGATGGTGAGCAACCCGCTCCAGGCCGCCATCAATGCCCTGGCCGGCATGGACACCATGGCGATCACCAAGAGCCCCATGGAGCATCACGATCACCACCTGATCAGTGTTCTCGGACTGGCGTTGGCTCGCCTCAGTGAGGTGTCGCGCGTGCCGCTGCGGCTGGCTCAGCCTGCGGCCTTACTGCGCCTCGCCGATGGCCGCATCATCGCGGCCTCCGCTACGGGTGAGCTGCGTCAGGGGCGGGTCGGAGACCGGGTCTGGCGCACGCTGAAGGATGGGCATCCGGGGATGCGCGCGATGGCGCGCGGCGGCGCGTTGGACTGGCTGTCCGCCAGCTACGACGGCACGCTGCGCCGTTGGCGGGGGAATCAGCCCTTGGGGCCGGCCATGGATGGCGGCCAGCGGGGGGTGGTCAGCCTCGCCTCACTTCCTGAGGGACGGGCCGTCACGGGCGCCCTTGATGGCAGCTTGCAATGGTGGCAAGGGGGGCGTCCGCTCGGGTCCCGCCTACAGACCCGCCTGGGTGCCCTCTGGGCGCTGCAGTCCCTGGGCGATGGCAGTGTGCTGGTGGGAGGCGATGGCGGGAGCGTGCAGCGCTGGCGACCCTCCGGCGCCATCTCAGCGCCGGTGCGCAGTGGCCAGGGATCGGTTCGACGCCTGGCGTTGCTCAGTGACGGCACATGGGTGAGCGGAGGCGAAGATGGCACCGTGCGTCGCTGGCGCGATGGCCAACCGCTGCGGCCGATCGGGCCCAGGGTGTTTGGCTCCATCACCGCCTTGGCCCCACTGCCTGCCAACGGCTTGGCCTGGAGCGTGGATTCCGGGGGGATGGTTCTCTGGCGTCCGCAAGCCTCGCCGGAGGCGGTGTCGATCGCCAGCAAGAGCCCCATCCATGATTTGCAGCTGGCGCCTGGGCCGCTGATGATCGGTCTGGGGTTGGACGGCACGCTGGCCACCTGGCGATGGCCGCGGTTGCCGAGCTGGTTTCGCGACACCAGGCAGGGCTCGATCCATGCCCTGCTGGTGCAAAAGGATGGACAACTCGTGACGGGTGGCTGGGACAGCACCTTGCGCTTTTGGAAAGATGGTCGGCAGCTTTCGGCCCCGATCCATGCCAACCAGGGTCCTTTGAGGATCCTTCAACAGCTCCACCGCGGCGGTCTGCTCGTCGGCGGGCTGGATGCCACCCTCCAAGCCTGGATCCAAGGCCGCCCCCGGGGGAAACGCATCCCCACCGCGCAGGTGGGTGTGCGCAGCCTGCTGGTGCTGAAGGATGGCGACATGCTGTCGGGTGGCTACAACGGCGAGATCAAACGCTGGCGCCGAACCAAACAACTCGGCCATACCCTCCTCAACGGCGACGCTCCGGTGACCAGCCTGGCGGAATTGAGCGATGGGACGATTGTCTCAGGCGACGCCAGGGGTCGGCTGCGGCTTCTGCGGTGGCCCCACTGGCAAGGACCCGTCCTGCAGACAGGCCAGCGGGTCATCCTGTCGATCCTGCCGCTGAGCGAGCGGTCTTGACTGACCGCTGGACAGGACGGCACCTTGAAGGCTTGGCGCGAGGGCAAGCCCGATGGCCCCATTCTCAAAGTGGAAGAGGAGAACGCCTCTTGGCGCATCGAGCGCCTGCCTGGCGGTGAGCTGGTGGTGAGCTCCGGCGCCGACAGCTATCTGCGCTGGCTCGTCGCCCCCGGCGTCGCGATCCGGGAGGCCTGCCAGCGGCTCAAAGAGGTGCCGGGACTGCGCGATCCCGGCACCGCCGCGGAGCGGGCGGCGGCGCACCTTTGCGCGGCGGCGGAGGTGAGGGCGCAGCCGCCGAAAGGTGGCGACTAACCTCGGCACAAACGCCAGACGATGGAGCACCCACCTCGCGGATCTTTGACAGCGAGGAGCGGATCGGGACCTGCGGTGATCGCCGTGTTGGGCACCCCGTCTCCGCTGGTGGTGGTCCTGGAGGTGGACGCCTTCGTCGACCCTGGAGGGTCAGGCTCCCCCGCCGCCCTACCAACGGCGATACCACTGCGCCATCTGCTCGATCTCCTCGCTCTGCACGCGCACCATCGCTGCCTCCAGGTCTCGCAACGCGCCATGGGTGGTGCCCCATTGGGCATGGGAGGCCATGCCCCCGACCTCCCGCCGGCCAGGCGGGAACCTCGCTGCCGGTCCACTGGCGGTACCAGCGGCGCATCTGGGCATTCTCCTGGCTTGGGCTGTCGCGGATCCGTGTGGCCAAGGCGCGGATCTCCGGGCGACGGGACCGCCGCAGGACCAGGTCCGCCATGGCGATGGCCCCCTCGTGATGGTGAATCATCATCACGATGAAATGGGTATCGGCGGAGCGCTGGCCCATCGGCAGTCCGCTCCAGCCTGGACAATCCGGGGGCGCGGTGGAGGGGGTGGCGGGGCCAGCGCGGGCCGAGGTCGTCCCGTTCACCAGGAGCGTGGTTGTCGCGGCCAAGGCGCTCCACACCAAGCGGTTCAGGGGGTTGGAAGGATGGGAACAGCGGGCCATGGGCTCCCTCCCGTGATCGTCTCCTTTCCTCTTGACCTCCTTGAGCCCAGACGGACCCGACCCGCCGGCTGCTTCGCGGCACCCCCTGGAGACCATCGCTGGGTGCGGCCGGCTCCAGGGGCAAGGGCTTCAGGAGCTGGATCGGTTCAGTGGATGGGGCACTGATGCCGAGGTCCCCAGACGTCAGCTCCCGGGCCCCCAATAACCCTAAAGCCCCGTTGGACCCCTCTCGGCAGGCCTGGTTGGCCCCGGATGCCCGCTGATCTTTCCCCTGGTCGGTCGCTGGCGATCGATGCTTCGGCCTGCGCCCGACGGCGCTCTGAGGGTAGCGGCGGCAGCGCGGCGCTGGCCAGCGGCCTGGCTTTGGCCGGCGCCGACTAGGCCCGCCAGCCCAGCAGGCCCTCCAGCCCGGCCCCGGCCTCCACCGCAACAAGCCCCCCTCTGCCCAACCCCACAGGTTCCAGCCAATCACCCGCTCCCGAGGCGCCGCCCACTCCCACAGGCTCCAGCCGACCAACAGCTCTCGCGACGCTGTCCACCGATGACGGCGACCTCACCGCCAAGGAAGCCGCTCGCCTCCCGCTCGACGGCACCCAGCTGGTGGTGCTCTCGGCTTGTGACTCGGGCCAGGGCAGCGAGCGCAGCGGCGAGGGGCTGTTTGGCCTGCGGCGCGCTCTCACTGTGGCCGGTGCTCGCGGCACTCTCCTCTCCCTCTGGAAGGTGCCCGAATACGCCACCGAAGCCTTCATGACCCGCTTCTACGCCCTGTTGGGCCAGGGTCTCCCGCCAGCGGAGGCCGTGCGGCGGGTGCAGGCGGACTTTCGCGCCCGGCCCCCCATCGATGGCCGGAGTGATCCCTTCTACTGGGCAGGCTGGCTGTACAGCGGCCTGCCCGATCCAGCGCGATGACGCGCTTCCTCCCGCTCCTCTCCGCTCTGGTCGTGGTCCTGCCTGCCTCAACTCCCTTGGCCTCTCGGGCAGTGGAGGGTTCCTCCTGCGAGCGGGCCCTGCGCCAGGCCACCGCCCAGCTCCAGCGGGCGTGGCAACAGGATCCCCTCACCGCCCGCCGGCCCTTCCCCGCCATCCGCCTGGTGGACGGCGCCAGCGGCCCCCTGGTGCGCGTTTGCCCCAGCAGCAGCGCTGGAACCAGCGGAAACGCCGGGCGACGCGATCGCCTGCGGCCGCAGCGGCGCTGGCGAAGGGTGGGAGCGCTGGCTCGGGGCTGGTCCACCGCGTGGCTTGAGGTGGAAGCTCCGGCCAGGGTAAGAGGGCGCAGATCGCCGGTCACGCGGGCGTGCCCCGTTGATCATGGGGCCATCAGCGTTGTACGCCTCCTTCGGATGGGCGTTGTTGCGCCGTCCCCCGCAAAGGGGCAGGCCGCCGCGGGTCTGGGCGGCCAGCCAGGGCTGAGGGGACAGGGAGGGAACCAAGGTGGTTGGGGATGGAAGCGCGGGGCGGCGCTGAGCCTGGCGCGGCGGGGTCCGGGCTGGTCCAAGCTTTTCTCCGCAAGCTGCTCCAGGAGGCGGGCCCGCGGGGCCTGCCACCCGGCGCACGCTCTCGACCTAGTCTCGGTTTTAAAGGGTCATGGGCATCTTTGAACGCTTTTTGAGCTTGTGGGTGGCCCTGGCGATCGTGGCCGGTTTGGCGTTGGGCGCCATTTTTCCCAGCGTGGCCGCAGCGGTGGCCTCCCTGGAATTCGCGCGGATCAACCTGCCGATTGCTCTTTTGATCTGGGGGATGATCTATCCGATGATGCTGGCGGTGGATTTTGGTTCCCTGGTTGGATTGCGGCGTCAACCGAAGGGATTGATCATCACCGTGGTTGTGAACTGGCTGATCAAACCGCTCACGATGACGGCCCTTGCCTGGGTGTTCATTCGCGGTGTCTTTGCTGCCTGGATTCCAGCCGAGATCGGTGATCAATACATTGCCGGCATGATTCTGCTGGGCGTGGCCCCCTGCACCGCCATGGTGTTTGTCTGGAGCCGCTTGAGCGCTGGTGATGCCAATTACACCCTCGCTCAGGTCGCCATCAACGACCTGATCATGGTGTTTGCCTTTGCGCCGATCACGGCGTTGTTGCTGGGGGTGAGCCAGGTGCTGGTGCCCTGGGACACCCTTGTCACGTCTGTTGGCCTGTTCGTGGTGGTGCCGCTGACTGCGGGCTGGCTCACCCGCGTGGGGCTGCGCGCTCCTGGCCGGATTGAACGACTGGAGGAGCACCTCAAGCCCCTGGCTGTTGTGAGCCTGCTTGCCACGGTGTTGCTGCTGTTCATGGTGCAGGCCAGCGTCATCCTGGCCAATCCGCTGGCGATCGCTCTGATCGCCGTTCCCTTGATCGTGCAGACCTACCTGATCTTCTGGATCAGCGCCCTGTGGATGCGTCTTTGGCGCCAGCCCCATGCCATCGCGGCCCCCGGCGCCATGATCGGAGCCTCCAATTTCTTTGAGTTGGCGGTGGCGGTGGCCATCAGCCTGTTCGGCCTCAACTCCGGCGCCGCCCTGGCCACCGTCGTCGGTGTGCTTGTGGAAGTGCCGGTGATGCTGTCGCTGGTGGCCATTGCCAACTGGGATGAGCGCCTGTTCCCCTATCGGTCCGGCGGCTCGCCGCCGGGCGCTGCATGACCCCCTCCCGCGACTCCGAGGCGCGGTCGCGCGATCGAGGGGTTCAGGAAACAACACAAAAACGCCCCGGCGAAAGCCAGGGGCGTGAATCACGTCTCGATTATCCCCGCCGACACTTGACTCAAATCAGGCGATAGGCCTTGACCCGTTTGCGCAGCTTGCGGCTGAAGCCGAGAGCCGTGCCGGCGCCAAGGATGGACAGGGGGCCTGGAGTTTGCCGGAAGGTGTTGGTGTAGTTGTCGACATTGGCCCCATTGTCATTGGCGGGAATCGTGACAATGTCACGGACGCAGATGACCCGTTGTCCGGAAATGCCTAAATCCCAGATGGGAGTATTCGGGCTGGGGGATGGAGGATTGATCAAATCAACCAACGGCGTCCCGGTATTGGGACAGCTGGGAGAGCCATTCGGGTTGAGAGAGCCTGCCCAGACTCTCTTCTGCACTGTCGTATTCATGCCTGCCCCCTTGAACGATAACTGAATCTAATTGAATATCCGCAAACACGGTTTCAGGACTTGACGGGTAAGCCGGGGGATAGAGAATTTGTACGGCGTAGTCAAATGTGCTTACGCCAGGAAACCAGCCGCCACCATTATCAAGATTGAAATTCGGACTGAGATCAACATCAACCTGCCATTGGTCAGCAACGGGATTGACATTGGGATTGAAGAGCCAATCGGCGGGTGTGCCGGATAAGCCATTCCCATTCAAGTCAAACCATTTGAATTCAATATCTCCCGTTGCGCTAGCAGCAGGTGTGGGAGCGGTCCCCGTGGGGGCATTGAAATACCAGATTTGCTTGTCGCTTGGAGCCAGGTTGCCCCCGGCGTTGTTGCTGTCGTGCCAAACGCCAAGCGCCGGTAGTCCATCGGTGCAAGGGTTGACAAAGATGCTTGAGGCGAAGTTGCACCTCGTGGCTTTTGCCTCCCCGCCGGATAACACGACGCCAGCCGCCAATGCTGAGAGGGCAAGAGCAGAGGCAGCCGTTGATCGCAGGAGTCGGACTCCCGGTCTCGCCTTGGTCTTGAAGTGAGTCATAATGAGATGTTGAGTGAACAACTCGGCAAAAATATTGCCTGCTTTATTTTGTCGTCTTGGATCGCAATCTGGGCTTTCCATCTTTATCTGTGATGCCTCTTTGCACAGGTATACGGATTGTGCGCTCCTATGCAGGTTGTGCTGTAAAAACAACAGGCAATAATCGGCTGAATGCGCATGAACGCGCGGCTGGTTTCCGCCTCGTCTTGATTTCCTGGTTGTTCCCTTCCAGCCATTTGGGGCCAGATCGCGGCGGGGACCAATCGCGTCGGGACAGATTCCGGCGGGGACGGGTGCGCCTCCGCACGGCGAAACAGGGTGTCCGCAGGGGCGGATCCCCGTAAACGGCGTCACACCCACCGGCGGGTCAGCGGGCCAATGATGGGTTGCAAAGAGATACGAGAACCACCATGCGAGAGGTTGTGTTCCGCCTCACGGCGGAACGGGCCGGTCATCTGGAAGCCCGGGCCGAAAGCCTCCCGATCCACATCACGGCACCCACCCTGGAGGAGCTGCACCACGAGACCCGCGAGGCCCTGATCGCCCATCTGGGCGCCGCCCATTGCGCCTACCGCGTGCGGATCCTTCGCCATCCTGGCCCCTCGTTCAGCGCCGAGGGACCCGGACGGCTGCCGCGGCGCACCCCCGCGCTCTGTCGGTGACACGCGCCTCCTGGCACGATCTCGTGATCGCTCTCGGCGTGCCCCTGCTGCTCCTGCTGGCGGGAGTCCTGGCGCTTGAGCGGTGGGGAGCCTCGCTGCCCCCCTGGTTGCGGTGGGTCCATCGCTATCGCGGACGGTTGTGGAATGGCGGCATGGGCCTGCTGATCGGCTTGTCGCTGCTCCGCTGGTGGCTCCAGCGCTGAAGGAGCGAGCCGCTTGCTCTTGAGCGGCGCGGGCTGTTCAGGGACAAGCGGACCCATCCAGCCCGGATGGAGGCGCTGGCGCCAGCCTCAATCGGCCGTGTCGCCGGCTTCGGCCCGTTCCTCCGTGTCGCCCGCCAAGCCGGCTTGCAGCGGCGGCAGCAGCGTTTCCAGGGCCACCCCCCGGCTGCCCTTCAGGAGCAACACATCCCCGGGCGTCAACCACTCCAGGAGGGGGGCGGCGGCGGCCTCCGGGGTGCTCACCCGCACCAACCGCGCCATCCCAGCGGCGGCCTCCACCATGGCGTCGCCCTCCGCGCCCGCCGCCACCACCACCAGCCCATCCAGGCCCAGCTCCCGGGCTCGGGCGGCCACCTGGCGGTGCAACGCCAGGCTCTGCTCTCCCAGTTCCAGCATCGTCCCCAGCACGGCCCAGCGCCGGCCGCCCTCGCTTTCCGCCAGCAGTTGCAGCGCCGCCAGCACCGCCTCCGGAGAGGCGTTGTAGGTCTCGTCCAACACGGTCACCCCGCCGAGCCGCAGGCGGCGATTGCGCCCGCCGGGCACCTCCACCACCAGCTCCCGCAACGCCTCCGGCGGCACCCCCAGCGCGGTGGCCACCGCCAAGGCCAACAGCAGGTTGCGGGCGTTGTGACGACCGGCCAGAGGCAGCCGTGCGGTGAGGCCCTCCAGCGGGCGCACCAACCGCAGGGCGGCACCGCCCTCCTCCAGGCGGCCCACCCAGGTCGCTGCGGGTCCCCCCGGCAAACCCAGGGCCTCATCAGCGAGGGCCACCCGCTCCACCCGTCCGCTCCAGCCCGCCGCCAGGCCCGCCTCCAGCAGCGGGTCGGCGGCAGGGATCACCAGCACGCCCGCCGGGGCCAGCGCTTCGACGATTTCGCATTTGGCGGCGGCGATGGCCTCCCGACTGCCCAGGCGGCCGATGTGCGCTGTGCCGATGTTGGTGATCACCGCCACGTCGGGTTCCGCGCAGCGGCTCAGGCGCGCGATCTCCCCCGGCCCCCGCATCCCCATCTCCACCACCACGGCCGCTGTCTCCGTCCGTCCGCGGAGGAGGGTGAGGGGAGCGCCGATGTCGTTGTTTTCGTTGCCGCTGCTGGCCACCACCGGCCCCAGGGGCTCCAGGGCGGCGCGGATCAGCTCCCGGGTCGTGGTCTTCCCCGCCGACCCCGTCACGGCCACCACCGGCCATCCCAGGCGACGGCGCCACAGCCGCGCCAGCTCCTGATACGCCAGCAGGGTGTCCTCCACCAGCCAGAGGGGGCATCCGGTCTGGGCGGCCAGGGCGGTGGCGGCGGCGGGGTCGAGCCGATCGCGCTGGGCCAGGGCGGCGGCCGCTCCGGACGCCCGCTCCGGCGATGTCAGAACAGTCCGCAGGAAGCCGTGACCATCAAACCGTTCCCCCACCAGGGGAATGAAGAGCTCCCCGGGTCGCACCCGGCGACTGTCCGTGCACACCCCCGCCACCACACCCGAGAGGCGGAGGCCGGGCGGCGCCACCGGGGGCCCCCACAAGTCCGTCAGGTCGTCCCAGCGCATCTCCCCGGTGGGCGTCCGCGAGGACCCCAGTCCCGGGCTCTCCATGCCCCTCCCCTCCATCACCGTGGCTGCGGGTGGTGGGGATCCTGCCGCATCAGGGGGCATCATCCGCCGGGCCAGGAGGATCGAAGAGAATCATGCCGCCCCCCACCAGGGCGTCGCGACCCCATGAACGCCCGCTGCCATCCCGCAGGTGCAGATGGCTGTAGCCCTCCTCCACGGCCCGCTCCCGCCAGCGGTCCACCAGCTGTTGCCGCCGCGCGGCCCCGAGAGCGAGAAGGTCCTCGCCGAGGCGGAGGGTGAGGGTGGTGCTGGCGGGATCCGGCGCGAACTCCAGGATGAGGGCGGTGTCGGCTTCCGCGCCCCAGGCGGCGCGCAGACGCCTGCCTTCCCGCTCCGCTGGCGAT
>VGQX01000099.1 GCA_016882305.1 Cyanobacteria bacterium K_Offshore_surface_m2_239 | reverse complement strand
GCTCCCCTTCGCTGCCGGGTCGGGCATGGAGCGCCTCAATCCGCCGCAGCTTCTCCACCAGCTGCTCCTCCAGGCCCGGCGGGGGCGGATGGCCGGGGTCTGGAGCTGGCGATGGGCGTTGGCCATGGCCTTGGCCTTGGGAGCTGGAGCCGGCAAAGCCAGCGCCGCCCTGGCGGGGACTGGCCTCACGGCGGGTGTTGGGACGACGGGCGATGGGGAAACTCCTGATGGCTTAGCCTCAATGTAAGAAAGCGCCGAAGCAATCCAAGGAAGCCAGTGGACACCAACCCATCCAGAGATGGCTCAGTTGAACGCAATCGCGGCAAAATGGAAACAAGAGCAGCTCTTTTGTCTACTCAGTGCAGACGCTATTCATCCAGACACCTCTCCAACAAATTTATTTTGGCATAGACAGCAAAATACAACACAGCTAGCAACGCAGTGTCAACTTGAGAGCTCACACAACTCAAGCGAGGGCGAAGCACAAGAAGCGCGCCAACTTGAATTGGTCAATCTTGCGCCAATCACGATTTTTGTAGGAGCAAATAATTCAGGCAAGTCGAGGCTGATTCGCGAACTCGCTCATCTAACCAGCCTGACAAAGTTTCAGTTGTCAACAACAACAAAAGATCTGTCAACAGAGAACATCGTTGGCAATATCATGGAAATGATTTGTGAAACTGCGGACCAGGGCTTCCAAACGAGAAACAACAAATGGATTCACAAGAGTCTTTCCTACAGGGAAGTTGGTTTTGATCCTTCCAAGATATCTGCTTACATCACGCAAATGAAAAACGATATCCAGACTGCCACAGAAAAAGGATACAATCAAAAGCTAGCAACATTGAGAAATCAGCTAAATAAAATGACAGAACTGGGTCTGGAAGCAGGCTTGCGCGTAGTCAACAACATCCAACGTTGCTATGTACCGATGATGCGCGGGATGAGGCCCCCGATAACCGCGAGAGATGGTCAGACAACCAAAAGCAGCGCCACAAACATCGACGAGTTCGATCCCTACCAGCAACGCACACTCCGTGATTATTTTAGTCAGGCCATGCCACCAGGTTGGGACAGAGAGAAGATCAGGATTTTCACAGGGCTTAATATCTTCACTGATTTGCGTAAACGCCTGCTGGGTCGCACCCAGGACATTCGGGACACCGTGCGTGAAAATGATGTGGTCCACATCAAAATTGGCGAGGATGATGAATTCCCAATCCATCAACTCGGTGATGGTCTGCAGAGCTTGATCATCTGCGCTTAGGCTATGCAAATTCTGGGGGATCGGGCACACTCAACTCAAGCGATATCAATCAGGCGACCCTGACGAGGAAGCAGGCCTTAACGCACAGAACATTCCGTGTGGTGTTGACGATCACTGGCCAATTCCTGATCCCTCCAGCCTGGAGGCTTCCCGTTCCTGCCTTCTCTTCCACTTCCTCGATCAGCGTGGTGAACCTGCCTAACCGCCGGCACTTCCTGCCGGAACACGTCGTGCGCGTCCCACATCGGAACCGCACACTCAGAGCGAAACAAAACGTTGCGAGGAAGCCCGTGTGATGGTCCAGCCTCAACACGGGCCCATCATCCTCGCTTAAACCACCGCCCCGAACACCTTGCCCACCAGCGCCGTCAGGCCCAGGGCGAGGGCGCCCCAAAGGAGCATGCGGCCAGCGCCGCGGCCCACGGGGGCGCCGCCGGCATAGGCCGCCAGGGCCCCCAGGCCGGTGAGCACCAGCAGGGCCATGGCGGCGGTGACTTGGGCGATCTGGCCGGCGGGGCTGAGGAGGATCATCAGGACAGGGCAGAGGGCCCCGAGGCAAAAGCTGCCCGCGGAAGCGAGGGCCGCCTGAATGGGGCGGGCGCGCAGGGCCTCGGTGATCCCCAATTCATCACGGGCATGGGCGCCGAGGGCGTCATGGAGCGAGAGCTGTTCCGCCACCTGCCGCGCCAGCTCCGGCGACAGCCCCCGTTCCTCATAAATGCCCGTGAGTTCCTCCAGCTCCCCGGAGGGATTGGCCACCAGCTCCTGCCGCTCTCGGGCGAGATCAGCCTGCTCCACATCGGCCTGGCTCTGCACGGACACAAACTCCCCCGCCGCCATCGAGGCCGCCCCGGCGACGGTGGCGGCCAGGCCGGAGAGGAGGACGGCAGGGCGTGTTGCTCCCGAGGCGGCGATGCCCACCACCAGACTGGCCACGGAAATGGCGCCGTCATTGGCCCCCAGGACCACGGCGCGCAACCAGCCGACGCGATGGGTGGCATGGCGTTCGAAATGCCTGTGGAGCAGGGACATCAGCAGAGGGATGACCTCCCTCTGATCCTGCCCTCTCGCGGGGCCAACGCCAAAGCCTTGGCGTTGGCTGCCGTGCTCAACGCGGCTTGATCAGTTGCAACACCTGGGGACCGAGGCCGCCGGCGCGACGCTCGCACTCCAGGGATTGCAAGATCAAGCGGGCCGCGGTGGCCAGATCTCCCATCTCCGCGGCCTGCCGCGCTTGCCGGTCGAAATCCTCGGCCCGTTGCAGCAAATCGTGGCGATCCGTGGTCTCCATCGTCGCGACAGGTGGGCGCGTGGGTCGCGGGGAGGGGGGAGGTGCTGTAGAGGAGCTAAGTGCAGCCATATGAGGAAACGGCCGCGGAAATTGGCTCCAGCGACCGAAGAGGAGAGTGGCGAGCGGTTTTGTTTCCGCCAACCAGAAACAAAGGCCCCCGCATTATAGGGGCAGATCCGCAAATGGCTTCAACAAACAAACCCCGGATCCATCGGTCTGGATTCAGTGATCATTCGCGGCGCTCCTGCGGAGGAGTCGCTCGCCCGACCTCAGGTCCCCGGCTCCTCGCGATTGCCGCCCAACCGGTCGATCTCCTCCCGCAACTGGCGGGAGCGCTGGGCATCGCCGCGGGTGAGCGCGATGGCCAGGGCGAATTCCAGCTTTTCCAATTGATGATCCCCTTCCGCCGGCAAGGGACGGCAGGCGGTGGAGCGGGGAAGGCCACCGGATGCCGGTCGGGCGCTCGCCACAACCACCGGACGGGTGGGGGCTGCGGTGACCGCTCCGGGGGTGGGCGGCGGCCCGGAGGGTGTGACGCCGTTGGCGGCCGATCCACCGGTCGTGTGATGGGAGGACGGGAAGGACATGGTCACTTTCTTTCCATTGTGTCATCCCAGTCCAGACGGTGGAGACTTCGCGAGATTGCGCCATCCCGCTCACCCTCACGCCGCGTCTTCGACGTCGTCCAGACCCTCCAGAGCATCCTCCGCCTTGCTGGGACCAAACCCGCGGGACGACCCGGAGGACGACGCGCCGGTGAGCGCCTGCGGCGGATCGGCCGCCAGAAGCTCGCGACAGTCGCGCAGCAACTGATCCACGTTGGCCAGGCTGGCCACCTGTTCTTCGGGAAGGTCTTCTTCCGCCGAAGCCGTCAAATGATCCTCCAGCTGGGCAAGGCGCCGCTCCAACGACACCACGCGCTGCGAGAGGGCGTGAATGGTCTGGGCCAGATCTTCCGTGTGGCGAGTGATGCGGAAGGACACCGGTGAGGAGGGCATGGAGGAATGGCAGCCATGGGCGAATGACAACACACGAGCCGTGATTCCTCAAGCGGGCTCTGTCCACACAATCCAGACTTGGACATCCTCCCCCCGCTGCCCATGACCGCGTCCTGGCCACTGCTGTTGTATGCCCTGGCGGGCGTTGCCGCCGGCCTGCTGGCCCTGCGCTCCGGGATCCCGGCGGCTCCACTGGCCGGAGCCCTTCTGGGCGCGGGGCTGTTGAGCATGAGCGGCCGGGTGGAGCCCGCCCAATGGCCCGCAGGAACTCGCACCGTCCTGGAGATCGCCATCGGCACCGTGATCGGCACCTCCCTCACGAGTGGCACCGTGGCCGAGTTGCGCCAGCTTTGGCGTCCGGCCCTGCTGATCACCCTGACACTGGTGCTCACCGGGATTGTGGTGGGCCTTTGGTGTGGTCGGTTGCTGGGCATTGATCCGGTGGTGGCGCTGCTGGGCGCGGCGCCGGGGGGGATCAGCGGCATGAGCCTGGTGGGCGCCGAATTCGGGGTGGGGGCGGCGGTGGCCGCGCTCCATGCGCTGCGTCTGATCACGGTTCTCCTGGTGCTTCCGCTGGTGGTGAAGCTGGTGGCGCGAGGGGCGGGCTCGGGGCTCCCCCCCGGCGGTTGAGCCGGCACCCTGGACAGATCGCGCGGGGTCGATAGGTTTGGAGCCCTTTTTTCTCCCCTGCCATGCGTCCCAGGTTGCTGCCGCCCCACCGGCTTGGCCTTTCCCTTCTGGCCTTGCTTGTCGGCGGCGCGCTGACGGGTGGCCCGGGCGGACCCGCCGCCATGGCGCAAGCCGAAACGCCGGGCGCCAAAGGGGCTCAGATCTATTGCTACATGCGCGCCAGCGGCAACAGCCACGCCGTGAGCTGGGCCGCGGCCTATGCCTTGATCAAGCGGCAGAGCGCCAGCCTGTTCAAAACCTCTCCCACCCACGCGGCCGTGATGATCACCGAGGCGGTGGTTCAGAACCCGAACACCTTCCCCAACTGCGGTCGCTACCTCGGCGACCTGTACAGCACCCGAATCCCCGCCACCAGCGACAGCGCGGCACCAGTCGAGCCCGCGACGGCCAGCGCGCCGATCAGCGGTCAAGCTGGTCAAGGTGGCAGGACACGCAGTGATCGCTACGGCAACTGAGCACCCCGACCGGCGGCCCCTCAGGAGTGCCCGGGGCTGGTGGTCCCTGGCCTTCCTGCTGTGCGGGGCGCTCCACGGCTGTGCGGAAGAACCGCTGCCCAAGCCTCGGATCAGCCGCGAGGACTGCTTGCGGGGGCTGGACATGAAGGATCTCAAGGGCGCCATCGCCCGCTGTGACGCCGTGGTGGCGGCCTTTCCCAACGATCCCTTCCCGCTCAACGAGCGCTTTCTGCTCCACACCTTCAACCAGGACCCCAAGGCCGCCTGCCGCGACATCGTGCGGGCCAATGCCCTCCTGGCCAAAACGGCCAAGGCGCCCGTCACGGATGAGCTGCTGCGCCAGGACCTGAAGCTGCGGCTGGCGAGTTGCCTGCCCCCCGCCGCGGCGCCTCAGCCCCCGGCCAACCACTGACGGATCTGTTGCGGCAGCCGCCGCTGGGCCCGTGCCCGCGCTGGACTGAACACATCGGCAATGCGATCCGCCTTGCTGGCCACCAGGGCGTCCACCAGCTGATCCGCTCCGCCGAACTGGATCCAATGGCTGGTGAGCATGGCCCCCATGCCGATGCGGTGGCAGCGATCCTCCGCCTGTTCCGCCTCTCCCGGCGTCCAGGGGCGCTCCACCAGCACCACGTGGCGGGCCCGGTGCAGGGTGAAGCCGAGACCGCCGGTGCCGTAGGTGGCGATCAACCCCTCGTTGCGTCCCGCCTGGAAGGCATCCACCAGAGACTGGCGCTGGGCCGGCGGCACCGCGCCCGTGAGCACGACCGGGGCCTGACCGGCGGTCGCCAGGCCATCACCCAGCGCCCGGGCGGTGGCCACAAAGGCCGTGAACACCACCACCGGCTCTCCGCGGTCCAGAAGCTCGCGGAGGAGCGCCACCACAGGCGCCACCTTGGCCCGTGAGCTGATCTGTCGCAGCGCGGTGAAGACGGCGAGGGTCTCCGCGTCGCCGCGCACCTCCCCCCGCGCCGCCCGGTGGCGGTAGGCGGTGATGGTGTCCTCCAGCTGCCGACACACCGCCTCCGCCTCAGCGGGGGGAAGGGCCACGGGCCGGAGGCGGCGCTGTTTGGGGGGAAGATCGAGGCACTGCTCCTTGCGTCGCAGGAGCACCAGGGGCCGCACCAGGCGATGGAGCTCCTCCAGCCGGGAGGCGCCCCGGGCCTCCCACTGGCGCACGCCGCGCTGCTCCCGCCAGTGACCCTGGCAATACCGCTCCTCGAAACGCCGCTGATCAGCGGCCAGCGGATGGCCGATGGCGGCCAGCAGGGGGAAGAGTTGCGCGGGGCGTCCGTTTTTCATCGGCGTGCCCGTGAGCAGCCAGGCCGCCCGCAGGCGCGGATGGCGCGCCAACCGCAGCAACGCCCGCGTGCGCTGAGCGGCGAGGTTCTGGGCGTAGTGGGCCTCGTCCGCCACCAGCACGCACCCGGCCGGGGGGAGCTCGGCGGGCAAGCGCGCCCAGCTGTGGAGCTCCAGGGTCAGGCCAAGGGCGCAGGCCTCCTGGCGCCAATGGTGATGCAGTCCGCTGGGGGCCACCACCACCACCCGACAATCCGCCAGGCGCACCATGGCCCGAGCCGCGGCCAGGGCGGTGAGCGTCTTGCCGAGGCCCATGGCGTCGGCGAGCACCGCCCCGCGGCGGGCGAGCAGCCAGCGCGCTCCAGCCCGCTGGTGGGCCAACAGGCGACGACCGTCCACGAGCGGTTCGGCCAGGCTGGCGGCCACCACCAGCTGGCGATGGGCGGGGAGGGGAGGGAGCGGTTGCTCCAACCACGCGCACCACTGCCGCAGCTCCGGCGAGAGGGGGATGCGTCCGCGGAGCGTTTGCCGCAGGGCCCCTGCGGCCTCCAGGGGAAACTGCCAGCAGCGCTCTCGGGGGTGCCAGCGCCCAGCGGGACGAATGGCTCGGAGCTGGGCGGCCGTGACGGGATCAAAGGGCAGGACCACCTCAATCAGCCCGGACGCTCCCAGCCGCATCTGCAGGAGGTCGCGCCGCGGGTGGAGCAAACGGAGAAAGTGCAGTCAGCGACACATTGACAGAAGAAAGACTCCCTGCAAAATCAAACGCAACTGAGGATGCGGCATGTTGGCCAGGGATGGAGTTTTCCTGGAAGACCTCTGCCCCAAATCCCACGATCGACGCTGGCGACGCTCCCTTCACCTCCTGACGGGCCACCGTTGCCTCTACTGCGGCAATCCCTCCCAATCCATCGACCACATCAGGCCTCTCAGCTGCGGGGGGCAGAGCGTGACAGAGAACTGCGTGCCGGCCTGCTTGAGCTGCAACGGGAAGAAAGGGGACAGTGAAGTGTTGTTCTGGTATCGGCGGCAGAGCTTTTACGATCCACGTCGCGCCATGGCCCTCAAAGCCTGGATGGACGGCGACCTGCGCTTGGCCCAGCGCCTCCTGGTGTGGACCACCCCCGGGGAAGTGGAGCCCGATCGCCGGGGTCCCGAGCCTGGCGAACCTCACCAAACCCGACAGGCGACCTCCCCGCTGTGGCGGTGGCAGATGGCCTCCTGATCCCTGGGATCCTCAGGGGCCACCACCACGGCGAGAAACAACAACAGCAGGGCGATCCAGAGGGGCGCTCCTGGCGCCGATCCTTCGGGGCCCGGGGAACGCCGTCGTGTCCGGCGCTGGCGCGGCGGCGCCGCCGCCGGCCCCGTGGCGCCCTCGGGGGCCACGAAGGCGCACACCCCGGCCCTTGGCGAGCGCGGGGCCAGAGCCGAGGGGGTAAACAGGAGGAAAGGACGCACGATGGCCATGGAGCGAAAACGGTGAAGGAAGCGCGGAATCCAGAGAACTCCCAGACCTCGGGAGACAGTACAAACGTACTGAACTCATGGCCAACCGTCAAGCCCGACGCCCTCCGGTCCATCGGGCGCCTGGTCATCTTTGGCGGGGGCTACACGGGCACGCGCCTGGGGCGGGCCCTTGCCGCCTTCGGCGTGCCGGTGACCCTCACCCACCGCCAGGCCACCCCTCCACCCGATCTCCCCCCCCACCACTGGCTGCGGTTCGACAGCGCCAGCGGCGTCCTCCCGGGGGCGGCCGACCTGACCGGCATGACCCACGCCCTGGTGACGATCCCCCCGAACGAGCAGGGGCTCGACCCTGTGCTCAGCACCCTCCTGCCACTGGTTCGCCAAGCGTCGCCGGCGTGGGTGGGGGTGCTCTCCACCACCGGGGTCTATGGCGACAGCGGCGGACGCTGGGTGGACGAGGAGAGCACCCCGCGCCCGGCTCCGGGCCGCAGCCAGGCCCGCCTTCGCTGCGAACAGAGCTGGCGGGATGGCGAACTGCCGCTGCAGATCTTCCGTCTGCCGGCGATCTACGGGCCTGGGCGGAGCCCCTTCGCCGCCCTGCTGGAGGGTCGGGCGCGCCTGATCCACAAGCCCGGTCAGGTGTTTTCCCGCATCCACGTGGACGACATCGTCGGCGCGATCCTGCACTGCCTGTCCCTCCCCGCCAGGGAGCGACCGCTCCTGCTCAACCTGGCGGACGCGGAGCCCTGCCCGTCCAGCGAGACCCTCGGCTTCGCGGCCCATCTGCTGGGGCGCAAACTCCCCCCCATGGAACGCTTCGCCGACGTGGCCGAACACCTGGGTCCCATGGCCCGCAGCTTCTGGCTGGAAAACCGTCGCACCGACAGTCGGCGATTGCGCGACGGGCTCGGCTATCCCCTGCGCCACCCCAGCTACCGCGAGGGCTATCGCGAAGGCTGCCGGGAGGACTGGGTCAACGCCAATCCTTAACCGAGCTGGCCTGGGACAGGGAGATGAAGGTCTTGACGGATTCGCTCCCAATCCAGCAAAACCCAGCCCTTCCGCATTCCAAATCCCAAGCCCGTCAACAACAACCCGAGGAGGAGAAGACGGATCATGGCCACCAGCGTCGCAATCACCCCACGATCCAACCCCAGCGTCCGGCCCCTTGTCATCGCGCTGGGGGACCCGGCGGGCATCGGCCCGGAGGTGGTGCTGAAAGCGCTGGCCCGACCGGAGGCCCGGGGCCGGCCGGTGCGCCTCGTGGGCTGCCGGCGCTGGTTGGAGCACACCTACAGCCACCTGCGCGAGCGCGGCGCTGGCCCCCTGGCGGATCCCGCCACGCTGGACATGCTGGATTCCCCCTTGCTGGACCCCGTGACCCCCGGCGTGGGAACCGCCAGCTCAGGAGCCGCCAGCTTCACCTGGCTGAGCCAAGCGGTGGCGTTGGTCCAGGAGGGCGCGGGGCGCGGTCTGGTGACGGCGCCGATCGCCAAGGCGGCCTGGCACGCCGCCGGTCACCACCACCCCGGACAGACGGAACGCTTGGCGGAGCTCTGCGGGGTGGCCCGGGCCTCCATGCTGTTCACGGCCCGGCCCGCAAGGGGCGCCTGGCGGTTCAACACCCTGCTGGCCACCACCCACATTCCCTTGTCTCAGGTGGCGTCGCGGCTCGACGCCGAGCTGGTGACCCTGCAGCTCGACCGCCTGCTGGCGTTCTGCCAACGGTTCCAGCCCCAACCACGACTGGCGGTGGCCGGGCTCAATCCCCACGCCGGGGAGGGGGGCGCCCTGGGGCAGGAGGAGCGGCTGTGGCTGGAGGACTGCCTCAGCAGCTGGCGACGGAAGCATCCCGAGGTCCGACTGGAGGGGCCCCTGCCGCCGGACACCTGCTGGCTGGAAGCGGCGCGCGCCTGGCAGGGAGAGGGGAGCGCTGCGGATGGCCATCTCGCTCTTTATCACGACCAGGGGCTGATCCCGATGAAGCTGCTGGCCTTTGATCGGGCGGTGAACACCACCCTGGGACTGCCCTTCCTGCGCACCTCGCCCGACCACGGCACCGCCTTCAACATCGCCGGCCTGGGCGTGGCGCGGGAGGCCAGCATGACGGCGGCCCTGGAAACCGCCTGGGAACTGGGTTGATCCCGGGGGGATCCCAGGGCAGGGTTGCTCCCGGGCTCCCGGGCGCGCTCGATCGTGTCCTCAGCTGGGGCGAATGCGCATCAACACCTGGCCGAACTCCACCGGCGTGCCGTTTTCCACAAGGATCTCCACAACCTCCCCGGCCACCTCCGCCTCCAGCTCATTCATCAACTTCATCGCCTCCAGGATGCAGACCGTCTGTCCGGCGCGAATGCGGGTGCCCAGATCCACAAACGCGGGCTCCCCGGGGGCGGGGGAGCGGTAGAAGGTGCCGACCATCGGGGCGGTGATGGGCTGCAGATCGCTGCGGCTGGCCGCCGTCGCCGGTGGCGGCGGCGCGGCCGGGCTGGCGGCGGGAGCGGGGAGGGGCGCTGCGGCCACCGGTGCGGCCACCGGTGCGGCCACCGGCGCCGTGGCGGTCACCACGGCCGGAAGGTTGCGGCGAACCTCCAGGCGAAAATCTTCTGCTTCGAGGCGAAATTCCTGGATGTCGCTCTGGCTGAGTTGCTCGAGAAGAGCGCGCAGTTGCTGATGATCGAATTGCATGGCTCTCACGACTCCCTGCCGAGATAGGAATCCGAACGCGTATCCACTTTCACCTTGTCGCCGATCGAAATGAACAGGGGCACCATCACCTGGGCTCCGGTTTCGAGGATGGCGGGCTTGGTGCCGCCGGTGGCCGTGTCCCCTTTGACGCCGGGGTCGGTCTGGGTGACCTGCAGCACCACGGAATTGGGCAGTTCCACCTCCAGCGGCTTGTCTTTGTGGGTCACCACCGTCACCTCCATGCCTTCTTTGAGATATTTGCGCTGGCTGCCGATGTCATCCGCCGTGAGGCGCGTTTCCTCGTAGCTGGCCATGTCCATGAACACGTAGTCATCTCCCTCCATGTAGGTGTGCTGAAGGGTGGCCTTTTCCAGCAGGGCCTGGGGAACGGTTTCACCGGCGCGGAAGGTGCGCTCCACAACGTTGCCGGACTGCACCGCCTTCAGCTTGGTCCGCACAAAGGCCGAGCCCTTGCCCGGCTTGACGTGAAGAAACTCAATGACCCGCCAAACCTGGCCGTCGAGCTCGATCGTGGAGCCCGTACGAAAGTCATTGCTTGAAATCATGGCGGCGCCACGGATCGGCGGATTGTACGTCTGGCTACTGGCCGCCCTCCGATTCCCCCTCCGCCGCCGCGCGGTCGAGCTGTGCCAAAGTCCGGGAAGACACACGATCGGCATGGCGTCTGGATCTCTCCGCTGGCCATCCCGCCGCCCCTCCTCCGGGTTCCTGGCCCGGGCCGCGAGGGTCCTGCTCCAGGGCCTGCTGGTGGTGGCGCTCACCCTGCTGCCGCCCAACGTCCCCGCCGCCTGGGCCTATCTGCCGAAGGGCAATGCCGTGACGGACCCCGAGGCCCTGCTGCGCAACGCCCTGCCCATCGAGCGGGGCAATCTCCAAGAACTGCAACACCGGCTCGAGGACACCAGCGACGACCTGCGCGCCAAGCGCTGGAACGCCCTCGCCGCCACGGTGCGGCGCTGCCAGGCGCTGCTCAGCGGCGATCGCGAGACCATCCTCAAGGCCTTTCCTCCCGAGCGGCGGGACGCGGCGGCGGCCCGGCTGACCAGCCTCGACAGCCATCTGCGGGAGCTGGCCACCGCCGCCGACAGTCAGAACCGGGACGGTTTTCTGGCCTCCCGCCGCCAGGCCCTGAGCGACATCGGCGCGGCGGAGGGGTTCCTGGTGGGGGATTTCCCCTTCGCCATCCCCAGCGACTACGACAGCCTGCCGCGGCTTCTGGGTCGCGCCACCGTGGAGCTGCGCACCAACAAGGGCACCCTGGTGGCCGTGGCGGATGGCTTCAACGCCCCCCTGACCGCCGGGGCGTTCGTGGATCTGGTGAAGCGGGGCTTCTACGACGGTCTGCCCTTCAACCGGGCGGAGGATTTTTACGTGCTGCAGACCGGCGATCCGGAGGGTCCGGCGGCTGGTTTCATCGATCCCGTCAGCAAGACAGAACGGCGCGTGCCCCTGGAAATCCGCATCCCCTCCGAACCCGTTCCCATCTACAACCAGACCTTTGAAGATCTGGGCCTGTTCAAGTCGGAACCCGTGCTGCCCTTCAACGCCAAGGGCACCCTGGGCTGGGCCCACTCCGATGAGGCTC
Organism: Cyanobacteria bacterium K_Offshore_surface_m2_239; assembly: GCA_016882305.1. Taxonomy (GTDB): domain Bacteria; phylum Cyanobacteriota; class Cyanobacteriia; order PCC-6307; family Cyanobiaceae; genus Cyanobium. The sequence goes on along the minus strand of VGQX01000099.1, from coordinate 140 downwards.
TGGATGACGGCAGTTCCCAGTTCTTCCTGTTCCTGTCCGAGCCGGAGCTCACCCCGGCGGGGCTCAACCTGATCGATGGCCGCTACGCCGCCTTCGGCTATGTGGTGGAGGGGTTGGAGGTGCTGAATGAACTCACCGCC
>VGQX01000098.1 GCA_016882305.1 Cyanobacteria bacterium K_Offshore_surface_m2_239 | reverse complement strand
CGGGGTTGGTGGCACCTCCTCAGGATGGGGCCTTGGCGTGGTGGAGTCCAGGAGCTGGAGATCAATAAATTTGATCAACCTGCGTTTCAACGACATTGGCGCTTGCTGGCGTCAACGCCGGTCGGAAGCGTGGGATCGTTGTCATCGTTCAGGATCGCAAGGCCAACATGAGCATGGCTTAGGAACGGCATGATGGTGCCTATGACTCTCGCAACGCGTCGTACGACCAGGCCTGTTACGAAGACGGTTGGAAAGGTCTCTCCAACTGAAGAAGAGGCCTGATGACCTGACTGCATGCTTGTCGCTGGATCGGTGATCCATGGTGGACAAGATGTCGGTTTTGGCCAGATTCGTGCCGCCTGGCTAGGTTTCAGGCAGGGGCAGGCGATCGTTTGCTCCCCTTTCATCCCATTGCCCAACATCCATGAGTCTCGAAGACAAAATCAAAGCCGTCGCCAAAGACGTCGAGGGTCGGCTGCAGTCCGCCGCTGGCCAAATCAGCGGTGACAAGCCAATGCAAGCGGAGGGAGAGGCCAAACAAGTCCAGGCCCATCTGATGGACGCGGCCGGAAACCTGAAGGACAAAGTTCAGCAGGCTGCCGCCTCCGTTGGCGAGGTCATCGACGGGCTGACGGGCAAAGACAGCTGACCATTCTTTGGAGCCTGATCCTTCAGGCTCCTTTTTTCAATACCACCACAGAGCCCCCTCCGCGGGCCCGGGGTCCCATCCCCCATGCGCCAAGGCCCATTGCGCCAAGGCCCATTGCGCAAATTCGAGAAACAATGAGCGATCACGAGACCATCATCACCGAATGGGCGCAATACGCCGCTAACCTTCGCAAGCTCAAGGCCTACGGGGTTTCCGCTGACGGTGCTCGGCAGCCTCTGGATGGCGAGGTGATTGTGATTGAACTGGACGAGGATCGAAGCTTGGTCCTTTCCCTCTCGGAGCGGAGAGAGGGTGAGGGCGTGGCGATTTGATTTGCGCCTGCTTCGTGATGACCGCTGTTCATGAACACTCCAGAACTCGTGACGCTCTCAACTCCATCCCCTCAGCGACGCAGGGCGGCGTGACCGCGCCCGTCCTGGCGCTGTGAAGAACCCCAACGCCTCCGGCCATGGCCAGGCGTTGCGATCATGAGCCCCGAGCGGAAGATTTCCTGAAGCCCTCCCCGTGGCCTTGGCACGGGAGGCAGAGGACGCATCCCCTCAACGCTGGCGTTCTGGGCTTCTGAGGCCACCCCTCCTCCCCCCAGCGGGGGAGGCTTCATCCCCCGCTGGGGGGAGCCCCCATCCCCCAATCGGGGGAGCGTGAAATCCCCTGATCGGAGGATGTCAGAACCAGGCGACGCGCTGACGCTGGGGACAGTCAGCCCTGAAGACCATGGCCCCCGCGCCGCAACCCCATCGCCCTCCCCGATCCCCCCAGCTCTCGCCCCGACCCCCGCAGCGCGGCGGCCCTGGCGACCGCGCCACCCTCTCCAGCCTCAACTGCCGTTGGCTGGCCGCCTACGCCGCCAGCCAGGACACCGCCACCCGCCTGCACTGGCGCAACCGCCTGGTGGAGGCCAACCTCGGCCTGGTGCACAGCGTGGCGGCCCGTTTCCGCGGTGTCAGCCAGCTGCCCCACAGCGATCTGGTGCAGGTGGGCTGCCAGGGACTGATCCGGGCGGTGGAGGCCTTCGACCTGCGCCGCGCGCGCTGCCTGAGCACCTTTGCCGTGCCCTACGTGCGCGGAGCGATCCAGCATGAAATCCGCGATCGGGAAGCCTGGATCCGGCCGCCGCGACAGGTCTGGGACCTGCGCCAACGCGCCAAGGGCCTCCTGGAGCGGCGCCGCGTCGCGGGCCTGCCGCCCCTCGGGCGCCAGGAGCTGGCCCACGCCCTTGACTGCACCCTCCAGGAGCTGGAGGCGGCCCAGGGCCTGCGGCGAGCCGCCGTGCCCCTGAGCCTGGATGCCGCCCAAGGTCAGGACCTGGGGGGCGACGGCGCGACCACCTGGCTGGATCATCTGGCCGATCCCCACTCCCTGCCTCGCGAGGGAGCGCCCCGGTCCGATCGCCAGGAACGGGCCCGGCGGTCGTGGTTGCGCCGCCAGCTGCGCGGCCTCGATCCCCTGCAGCGCGAGCTGGTGCTCGATCGGGTGCTCCTCGACTGCACCTGGGTGGAGATGGGCCAACGGCTGGGGCTCCATCCGCGCCTGGCGGAGCGCCGCTGCAACGCCGCCCTGCGGCAGCTGCGGTGCCGGGCCGAGGCTTGGCGCCAGCAGCCGGGAGCGGTCTTGGACGGCGTCGCGAGCTGAGGCCCCGGGGCCATGAGGTGGCGAGGCCTCCCGGAGGCGGACCTGACCTCGGGGGCGCTGCCGGCGATCAGGTCGCCCCCGGAACCCAGGGCGCCAGGGCCAGGGCCAGGAGGGCCGCCACCAGGGTCTGGAGGCCGTTCACCAGCTCGTTGCTCAACCAGGCGACCCGCTGTTGCAAGGTGGCGCCCAGCAGGCTTTCCAGCAAGGTGGCCGCCAGGCCCACCCCGACCACCAGGATCCAGGCGCCCGGGGTTTCGATCACCCCCAGCGCCGCCATCACGGTTGCCATCAGGGCGCTGCCCGCCGCGCTGGCCGCCGTGCCCTCCAGGCTGATCGCCCCCTCCGTGCCCGGCGGCACGGGGCGCAGGGTGGTGATCAACACCGTATGGCGGCCCCAGCGCTTGCCGATCTCGCTGCCGCAGGTGTCGGCCAGCTTGGCGGCGAGGCTGGCGGCGAACCCCACCAGCAGCCGCGTGGCCTCCAGACCTGCCCGGGGGGTGATGAGCGCCAGCAGAGCCGCCACCAAGGCCGATCCCCAGACGTTTTCCGGCCCGCGCCGCCCTCCCCGGCCCTCCGCCAAGCCGCTGGCCGCCTTGACGCGAAAGCCGAGCTTCGTCACCGCCGAGCCCAGGGCCAGATAGGCCACCACAGCCAGCCAACCGCGCCAGCCCAGGCTCCCCCACAACACCGTGCCCAGGAGCCCGGCGTGCGCCCAGCCGGCGGGGGTGAGCAGAGGGGCGCGCTGGGCCAGGGCGATGAGGACGGCATTGATCGCCAGCGCCACCAGCCAGTGGCTGCCGTCCTGGCTGGGCAACGACAACGCGAGCGGCGGCATGGAGCGCTGGATCTGTTGCACAGGTCTAAGGGTTGGCGGCGCCAGGGCCGTGGCGGCGGATAATCGGCACACCAAAGCCGCCGCCCCCCGGTCATGTTCTTTTTCCGGAAGCAGAAGTTTTTCCTTGACCTCACCGAAGCGGGCAGCGAGCGGGACAAGGCCGGGAAGGACGGCGACGTCAAGGTGATCCTGGCGCCTCCGGTCCAGGCGCCGGCGAAAGCCAAGGCGTCCTCAGCCGCCGCCGCGCCCGCTGCCGCCCCGGCCACCACCGCTCCGGGCACCGTCGCCCCGGGCACCGTCGCCCCGGCCGCCGCCCCGTCTCAGGCCACAGCCGCCGCCCCGTTGCAGGCCGCCGCCGCTCCCGCCGCTCCAGCGGCCGCCACCCCATCCGCTCCGCAGGCCGCCGCCCCCGCCCGCACCACCGCAGAGGAGATCGCCGCCCAGCTGGCCGCTGAAATCGCCAACCGTCCCGCCCCCACCCTCTCCACCTTCGCCCCCGAGTGCGTCGTCCCCGGCGGCGCCACCCCCCGCCGCCGCCGCAAGGCTGGCGCCAACCTGAGCGCCTTCAAGGAGATGGCCAAGGGGATGATGAAGAGCTGAGGCTCGCCCGCCAGCCCGTCAACCAGGCCGCCGCCGCCACGGCGGCGGTGGTCGTTCGCAGGATGGTGGGTCCAGCGCTCACCGCGACCCACCCTCGGCCAAGGGCCAGGGCCTCCTCCGCGGGGCTCCACCCGCCCTCAGGCCCGATCGCCAACCGCACCCGCGCGGCCTTACCACATTCAGCCTGCGCCGGTGAGTCGCCGGACGCCATCGCGGAGCCTGAGGGGAAGAGTTCCGCGAGCCGACGCTGCAGGAGTGGCCGGTCCTCGCCCCGACTGGTGGCCAGCAGATGGAGCCCCTCGACCGGCGACCTCTCCAAGGGCTCCAGCTCCCCGGCAGCCAGCTCCCCGACGGCCAATACCCCGGCAGCCCTCTGCCCTTGGGCCAGCTCCCCGGGAGCGATTGTTCCGTGCGCCCTCCCCGCGGACGCCAACCCTTCCGGCGCTTCCCCCTCCGGTCTCGCCAACCAGGCTGCGGCCGTCCGGGGCTCCGCCAGCTCGGGCATCCACAGCCGCTCGCTTTGCTCGCAGGCCTCGCGCACAATCGCGCGCCAACGCTCCAGGGGCCAGCGCTCGCGGCCCTGGCAACGCTCCGCCAACAGGGGCTGCAGGCGGTCGATGCCCAGCTCGGTGGCCATCCGCCACACCAGCTCCACCTCCTGGCGCGGCAGGGCCACCGCCAACTCCAGGGTTGGCGTCGGCGCGGGCCCCGTCTCCAAAGGCGTTTCCAGGGGCTGCTCCAACGCCAGCTCGCCTGCCGCCGTCAGCACCGCGCCCCAGCGATGCCCCACCCCATCGACCACGTCACAGCCTTGGCCCGGCGCCAGACGCAACACCCGCGTCAGGTAGTGGCGCTCGGGGGGGAGCAGGGCGAAGCGCGGCGCCAAGCGGGCGGGGGGAATGAGCAGTCGCCGCCTCTCCCGCGCCACAACCTCAACCCAGCGGGCCGCCGTTGCTGGCCGCGAAGAGGCTCTCCGGTTCGTCCTCGATCGGCCAATCCTCGTTGCGCCCGCCGATCACCAGCTCCAGGAGCTCCACCACATCGCGATCGATCTGCCGCAGGGTGTTGATCAGCACATCCAGGGCGAAGGCGTCGCTGGTGCCGAGATCCAGCCAGCAGCGCGCCCACTCGCCCTGGTATTCCATGGCGCCCATGTTGTGCATCAGGGCCGGCAGGGCCTGTTCCGCCGTCTCCGCCTCCCAGGCCAGCCAGCTCAGGTCCGCGCCCGCCTCCTGGGCCTGGAGGTTCTCCGCGTTGAAGCCCCCCAGCTTGCCCAGGTAGAACCAGCTGTCGAAGGCCGTTTCCACATAGGCCCGCTCCCCCTGGCCGGGGGGATGGGCGAAACGAAGCCAGAACCAGCAGTTGAAGGGATCCACCTCGCGAAAACGAACGTCCACGGCAGCGGCGGCGCGATTGGCCTCAGGCTGCCACCTCGCCGGACCCCGGGGCGGCAAGCTGGCGGAATGCTTGAGCTTCAGTCGATTCGCTACCACCCCGCCACCACCGCCCAACCGGTGCTGCGCGGCCTCGACCTGCGCCTGGCGCCCGGTGCGCCCACCCTGGTGGCGGGCCGCAGCGGCAGTGGCAAAACCACGCTGCTGGAGGTGATCTGCGGCTTGGCGGATCCGGATGGGGGCACGATCCGCTGGAACGGCGAGCCCCTCAACGGCCGCCAGCGGCGCTGGCTCTGCGGCCTGGTGTTTCAGTTCCCCGAACGCCATTTTCTCGGCCTCACCGTCGGCCAGGACCTGCGCCTCGGCCAGCGCCACCTCTCCAGCGCCACCCTCCAGGCCGTGCTCGCCCGGGTGGGCCTCGCCGACCTGCCCCTCACCGCCGTGCCCGAACAGCTCAGCGGCGGCCAGCAGCGACGCCTCGCCCTGGCGGCCCAGTTGCTGCGCGACGCCAAGGTGCTTCTCCTCGACGAACCCACCGCCGGCCTCGACTGGACCATGCGCGATGGCGTGCTCGACCTCCTCCTCACCCTCTCCAAGGATCGGGCGGTGCTGGTGGTGACCCACGAGCCGGAGGTGTTCCTGCCGCGCATCCCCAACGGCTGGCGGCTGGAGGAGGGCCTCCTGCGTCCTCTCACCCGGGAGCTCTCCTTACGATGATCCAGAACTGGCGGGGTGGAGATGGCTGATCAACTGCTGCGGGCCACGGCCGCGGGGGGGGGCATCCGCCTGGTGGCGGTCACCACCACCCTCTCCAGCCGCTACGCCCGCAAGCGCCACGGCCTCTCCTTCCTCACCACCGCCCTGCTGGGACGGGCCATGACCGCCGGTCTACTGCTCGCCAGCTCGATGAAGGTGGCCCATGGCCGCGTCAACCTGCGCATCCAATCCGATGGCCCCCTGCGGGGGCTGATGGTGGACGCGGGACGGGATGGCACGGTGCGGGGCTATGTGGGCCACCCCGGCCTGGAGCTGGATTTGGTGCAAACACCCGAGGGGGAGCACCACTTCAACTTCCGTCGCGCCACCGGCACCGGCTACCTCCACGTGGTGCGCGACATCGGCGAGGGGGAACCGTTCAGCAGCACCGTGGAGCTGGTGAGCGGAGGCATCGGCGATGACGTCGCCTGCTATCTCCTCCATTCGGAGCAGACCCCCTCGGCGGTGTTTGTGGGCGAGCGGATCGACAGCCACGGGGTGCGCTGCGCGGGTGGCCTGCTTGTTCAGGTGTTGCCGAAGGCTGCCTCCGATCCGGCTTTGGTGACCCTGCTGGAGGAGCGCTGCCGCGAGATCACCGGCTTCAGCGAGCGGCTCGACAGGCACCGCGACGCCCTTCACCCGTTGCTGGAGGATGTGTTTCCCGATCTCGATCCCCAACCCCTGGAATGGGCCGAAGCCCGCCAGGAGGTGCGGTTCCACTGCCCCTGCTCCCGCCGTCGCAGCGTGGGCGCCTTGAAGCTCCTCGGCCGAGAGGAACTCAGCAGCATCCTGCGGGAGGACGGTCGAGCCGAACTCACCTGCCACTTCTGCAACGCCGTCTACGGGGTGGAAGCGGAGGAGCTCGAAAGCCTGATCGCGGAATTCGAGGCCGCTTGAGCGCGGCCAAGCGGCCCAGACCCCAGGGGCCGGGTTCAGCCGATGAAGAGGGCTCCGAGCAGCAGCAGCAGCAGCGCCAGGGCCGTTTGCACCTGAACCGGCTGGATCCACAACACCGCGTTCGCGGGCAGGGCCAGGCCGGAGAAGAGGGCGAGCGACAGCCCCAACCCGACAACGAGCAGCAGCAGCGTCCAACCCACAGCCCGGAAGAATCCCCCGTTGCGTCGCACCAGGTTGACCACGGTGGCCAGGGCGCCAAGGGCCAGCAGGGAGTCTGGCGCGGCGCTCGGCAGGGCCAGGGCCAAGACGAGCAAGGTGCCGTGGGCCATCAGGGGAAACCAGCGCTCCCGGCCCGTCGCCAGGGAGAAGGTGAGCGGGCGGCCTGGCTTGACGCCCCCTCCCAGGCGCGGGAGGGGGAGGGAGGGCAGCTGAGGCAGCTGGGCCAGGGAGGGACGAGGCGTCGCGGGGGCGGTTTCCTTCTGGGAGGCCGACCGCGCGGCGCTGCTCACCCGACCCGCCTGTCGCTCCTTGAGCCGGTCCATGAGGATGGCGTCGTAGGCAGCCTCCACGCGTGAACGGGCCATGGGGTCGTCGCCGACCACGTCCAATTTGGCCTGGCGGGCGGTCTGCACATCTTCAAAGCTGCTCTCCGGGGCGATGCCCAGCAGCTTGTAGGGGTCAGGCGATCCTTCTGTCATGGTGCTGGCCGCGCGTTCCCCATTAAAGCCACCACCCTCAGAAAAGGGGGTCGGAACGTCGGAAACCCGCTTCCTGCAGGAGACGCTGCCGACAAGCCTCGGCCTCCGCTGGCGCCAGACGCCACCGCCGCTTCAGGAGCGGCATCTGCGGAGGCAGGTGGCTGCCCTCACGGATTTCCACGCCATCAAGACCGGGCAGAAATTTCACAAAATCGGAACCGCCGTCACTGCGAGGACGAGCGAGCCAGAAGGGATGGGACATGCCGAGGTGACGAGCCCTTTTACAATTCGTAAATCCATTCTGGCGGATCTGGTCAACCAGCGCGTGAGCGCCTGGAGCCCGCCCGTGAGCGCCTGGATCCCGCCCGTGAGCGCCTGGAGCCCGCCCGTGAGCGCCTGGAGCCCGCCCGTGAGCGCCTTGAGCCCACCCATGCGCGCGTCAGCCCGGCCGACCTGGACGGTTCAAAGGGCGATTGGCTCGATGCCGCTCACCACCGGGGCCACACCGCTCAGCTCCAGGGAGGGATGATCCTCCTGCAGCTGCCGCAAGTTCCAGGTGTTGCGGAAGAGCAACACCGGTCGATCCCAGGCGTCGCGGACGGTTTTGCAGTTGAACAGGCGACCCACGCTCTCCAGGGCCGGCCATCCGCCCACCACCCAGCGGGCCACGCTGAACTCCAGCGGCTCCAGACGCGTCTGCACGCCATATTCGTTCTCAAGGCGGTATTGCACCACCTCCAATTGCAATTGACCCACAGCGGCCAGAATCGGATCGCGCTTGCTGAGATCGGTGTCATACAGCACCTGCACCGCCCCCTCCTCCCGCAACTCATTCACTCCTTTGCGGAAACTCTTGAACGCCGAGGGGTTGGGATTGCGCAACCAGGCGAATAATTCCGGGGTGAAGCAAGGGATCCCCTCATATTCCACCTTTGGACCCACATAGAGCGTGTCGCCGATGGCAAACATACCTGGATTGTTCAGGCCGATCACATCACCGGGATAGGCCTCTTCCACCACCTCGCGATCCTGGCCGAAGAGCTTTTGCGGTCGCGAGAGTCGGATGTTGCGGCCGCTGCGGGCATGGCGCACGGAGATGTCTTTTTCAAATTTGCCCGAGCAGACCCGCACAAAGGCGATGCGATCGCGATGGCGCGGATCCATGTTGGCCTGGAGCTTGAACACAAAGCCGCTGAAATCCGGCCGCAAGGGATCCACCACCCCTTCGCGCGTGGCCCGTCCGGTGGGGGCCTGAGCCAGATCAAGGAAGGCGTCCAGGAAGGGCCGCACGCCGAAATTGGTCATCGCCGAGCCGAAAAACACCGGGCTGAGGGTGCCGGCATGCACCGCCGCCAGATCCAGCGCCTCCCCCGCCCCATCGAGGAGCTCCAGCTCCTCCAGGGCCTGAGCGAGCAGGTCGGCCTCCACCCGTTCCGCCAGGGCGGGACTGTCCAGGGGCAACCGCCGCTCCAGGCTCTGGCGCCCCCGCTGGGCCCGCTCGAACAGCACCACCTCCCGCGTGCGGCGATCGATCACCCCCTGAAAGCGATCACCGCCGCCGATGGGCCAGTTCACCGGCCAGCAGGCCAGACCCAGCTCCTTCTCGATCTCATCCAGCAGGTCGAGCGGCTCGCGACCGGGGCGATCCATCTTGTTGATGAAGGTGAAGATGGGGATCTGGCGCATCCGGCAGACCTCGAACAATTTGCGGGTCTGGGGTTCGAGGCCCTTGGCCGCGTCCTCCAGCATCACGGCGTTGTCCGCCGCCGCCAGGGTGCGATAGGTGTCCTCTGAAAAATCCTGGTGGCCCGGCGTGTCCAGCAGGTTGAGGGTGCGGCCGCTGTAATCGAACTGCAGAACGGTGGAGGTGATCGAGATGCCGCGCTGCTTCTCCAGCTCCATCCAGTCGGAGGTCACCTTCCGTTGTTCTCCCTTGGCCTTCACCGCCCCCGCTTGCTGGATGGCGCCCCCGTAGAGGAGCAATTTTTCCGTCAGGGTGGTTTTGCCGGCGTCGGGATGGGAAATGATCGCGAAATTGCGGCGCCGGGCCACGGCCGCCGCCAGCTCGTCATTCGAACCCGTCGGAGTGGATGCCGCCGGGGCCGCCGCCGCCGACGCCTGGGCCGACGCCGTTGGGGCGCCGTTGGAGGGGGAAGTGGTCATCTCCCCAGCCTGCCAGCCCAAACTCCCTCCCCGGGGCGGGTCGGGCTGACAGGGCCGAGGTCGGTTGCCATGGTCGGTGGGTCGCGTGCGCCGGCCTCTCCCGATGGTTGACCCTTCCCCTCCGGACGCCGACGCCCGCCCCGCGGGAACCCGCCGGGGCGTGACACCGGAGCCTGGCGAGAATGGCAAGGACCGCAGCCGGCGGCTGGAGGCCCTGCGGCGCGAGTTTGAACGCGACGCCCGTTTCGGCAGCGTCTTTGTGGTGCTCAGCCTCGGCGCCGCCCTGATCGCCACCCTGGGCTTGCTGGCGAACAGCGCCGCCGTGGTGATCGGTGCCATGGTGGTGGCCCCTTGGATCCTCCCCCTGGAGGCCATGGCCTTCGAGGTGCTGCGGGGCCATCTGCCGAGCGTCCTGCGGGCCTTGCGCACCCTGCTGCTGGGCGTGGCCCTGGGGGTGCTGGTGTCGGTGGGGGTGGGCTGGTTGGTGGGCATGCCCACCTTCGGGGAGGAGGTGATGGCCCGCACGCGGCCCAACCTGCTCGATCTGGCGGTCGCCCTGGCGGCGGGTGGCGTGGCGATGTTCGCCAAGCTGCGCAAGGAGGCGATCTCCGCCCTGGCCGGTCTGGCGATCGCCGTGGCCCTGGTGCCGCCGATGTGCGTCGTCGGCCTGTCCCTCGCGGCGGGCCTCTGGCATCAGGCCGGCGGCGCCCTGCTCCTCTTCCTCACCAACCTGCTGGGGATCCTCAGTGGCGCGATGGTGGCGCTGAGCCTGCTGGAACGCCCCTTTCGCGGCCGCCTTCTGCGCAGCCGCCTCGGCCTCACCAGCCTGACCCTCACCGCCCTGCTCGTGGTGCCCCTGGGGGGCAGCTTCCTGAATCTGCTCGCCACCTCCCGCCACCAGGCTCAGGAGAAACGCATCGAGGAGCTTGTGCGGCAGAGCCTGCGCAACGAAACGCTCACCCTCGGCCGCGACTCCCGACTGGAGGATCTCGCCATCCAATGGGACAGCGATCCACCGCTGATCACGGCTCGGGCCGCGGTGAGCGACCCCGACCTGCCAACGCCCGCTCAGGTGGCGGCGGTGCAGCGGTTCATCAACCGCCGCCTGGAGCCCCTGCGCTTCCAACTGGTGGTGCAGCGCAGCGCGATCGAAGTGGTGGGCCCCGAGGAATCCCTCACGCCGGCAGGCGACCGCTGACGTCCAGATAGCGATCGTCTCGGGGGGACACCCGCAGGTCTTCGAGGCCCGCGGCCGCCAGCTGAGCCTCCACCTCCTCTGGCCGGAAGGCGGCCGCCAGGGACGCGGCGTAGTCGCGACGCAGCACGGCGGGAGCGTTGCCGGCGTGGCGCTCCACCTGCTCCCGCAACGCCTCGGGACTCTCGGGCCGACGCAGGTCGCGCACCATCACCAGCGCCCCCGGCGCCCCCCAGCGGGCCACGGCCCGCCACAACACGGCGGGATCATGGAGATGGTGAAGGAAGCTGTTGCTCACCAGCAGGGAATAGGGCGGGGCGAAGGCGGCCGGCAGGTCCCGAAGGCCTCCGGCGGGGAGGGGAAGGCGCGCCCGGGCGAACGTCAGGCGCGGCCAGCGTTCCGGAGACGCCTGGCGCCGCCGCTCCGCCAGCTCCACCATCGCCGCAGCCCCATCCAGCCCCAACAGCGGCACCGCCGGAAGGGCGGCCGCCAGGCGAAAGCTGATGTTGCCCGGGCCACAGCCGAGGTCCAGGATCTTCTCCTCCAGGGCCGAGCTGGCCGTTTCCGCTCGCAGCGCCAGAACCTCGGCAGTGAACGCCGCGTCGTCGATGGAGAAATCGGCTTCGGAATAGACGCGCGCCTGGAGCGGATCGTCCATCAACTCGGGCTCGCAGATGCGCTTCATGCCGGCGAAAGCCCCGATATCGATCCTCACCCACCCATTCAACCAAAGCCAACCCATCGAAACGACCCCATCGAGGCCTGCGCTCTCCGGGGGCACCACCGCGCGGACTCCATCCACGCGGGGGGAGGCCAGCCCCGCGACCCGACCGCCGCACACTGCGGCTAGTGCACCGCGAGCAGCGCGGCCCCCATCTGTGGCGTTAAGGTGCGCCTGTCCGTGTGAGGCCCTTGCTTCCGTGACCAGCTCCGCGACTTCCGCCGCAACTTCCGCCACGGCCACCGCATCGGACGCCATGGCCCGTGCCGCTGGCGATTTCCCCGTCACGGCGCCCGCGGCCAACCCGGTCTTCTATCGGACATACAGCCGCAAGGGAGCAGGGGGGCGGGAAAGTTGGCGGCAGGTGGTGGAACGCAACCTGGAGGGCCTGCGCCAACTGGGTCAC
>VGQX01000097.1 GCA_016882305.1 Cyanobacteria bacterium K_Offshore_surface_m2_239 | reverse complement strand
CATCACTGGATGGTGGCTTGGAGGAATTTCTTGAGCTGCGGCCCTTCTGCTCCTCCAGCTGGGCGATACGGTCGATCAGTTGCTCCAACAGCGCCCGCACAGCCGGCGGTGTCGCCTCCCAGTCAGATTCGGTGACGCCGGCAGGTGGAGGAAACATCTCAGGCTGTCTCGTGCTGAGATCAAAGCGGCCGTCTGGGTTCTGTCAAGGGCGAGGGGCCCGGAGCTGCCACCCCCGTGAACGGTTACGTCACCGATTGTCTTGGATGCGTCTCTCCAGTAGACGACTGCGGATTTAGAGTCATCAATAAACTCAGGCGGTTGATCACCAGGATGCTTAATCAAGGCAGCTTCAATCCACAGGAGCTCTTCTTGGCGAAAGAAGCTCAAGTTGGGCAGATGAGATCCATCAGCACCAGCCAAGAGGAAGTGGCGCTCCCACCACTCATACCTTTGGTCTTCCCACTCGTGCTCAGGCTGCCCTAGTGGAGGTGAAGTTGATTCCCGGTCTTTCATCAAAGCTTGAACAGAAATCTGCGAAACTTCCATGGATGATCTACGGTTGATCGCATAACGTGTGATTTCTTCGAAACAAAGTGCCTTCCAGGACGATGTGAACCAATCCGCGATGGAAGCAAGTGGGACATAGACACAATCTTGTACTTGACTGGTTCCATGTATTAGATGACGACAGATATTTGTGCCTGAGAGCCAGACGGAGAAGCCCGCCCAAGCAGTCGACTCTGGGAGATACTTGGTGTCCCATGACGGAGCAACGGGCTCAATCTCCAGGGCGAATGTTTCTCGGTTACCGAAGAGCATTAGCGAGAGTCTCGGTTGTTATTCTGTTCTAATGACGCGCTTACACCCTCTTGGGCTAAAAGTTGCCGGCGAACCTTCGGAGGGATTTTATCATCGGGATAGCCATGAAAACGATGATTACCGTCCTCATCCACTGTGTTGTCGGACATGAGTGCGAAGAAAATATAATTCCCACCAATTGCTTGGACGGTCCACCCGCGTCGCGAGTTCTCACTATGCGGCAGAGACTTATCGAGGAGCGCTTGGCACTCAGTTAGTGACATAGATTTGCACTTCGTTTTTTGGGGTTCCATACGGGTGGCCCAGCCACTGTTGTGGCATCCTTGTGGGATGGGTTTGGCCAGTACTTCATCGCCACGAAAATGCAGCACCAAGTCACTATCCACAGTTTAACCGTTGGAGAGCGAACGCCAGTGTTGGCTTGGTTCAAGCTTTGGCATGCATCAGCGTGGAGCGTCTGCAGCCGGCGACATGCAGCTCCCTCCCCTCCCGCAGCGCCCGCGCCACCACGTGCCTGCGGGAGCCCGCAGCGATCGGGTTGCCTGTTGCCGTTCCTGCGGCGTGAGTGTGGCCTGGGGCATCACCACCAGCAGATCGACATCGGAATCGGACCGCGCATCCCCCCGCGCCCAGGAGCCGAACAGCACCAGGCGCTTCGTGCGGGGCTCCACCGCCGCCAGGGCCGCCGTTACCGCCTCCAGCTCGGCGTCGATCGCGGGGGTTGGGCTTGCCATGGTTGCAGGGTGGGGCGGGCATCTGAGCCTCAGATCGCGTAGGGATGCAGCACACCGCCCAGCGTCAGTGGAAAATCGCGGCTGTTGCGGCTGGCCAGGGTGAGCTGCGCGCAACGAGCCGTGGCCAGGATGATGGCGTCCGGCACCTTCAGGCCATGCTGCTGGCGCAACCGCACCGCCTCGCTTTCGCCGTCGCGGCAACCCTCCAGCACCTCGAACCAGGTGATCACGCTGATGCGTGGGCTCTGCTGCTGCTCCAGCCAGGCCAGCGCCGCCGCCTCGCCCCGCAGCACATCAATCAGGATGTTGGTGTCGAGCAGCAGCATCAACGCTCGCTCCACTCGGCCCGCAGCGCCTGCTGCAGCGCCACGCCGTCTTCGGGGCGGTCACGCCAGAGACCGAACATCGCGCTGTGGCCGGGTTGCTGCTGCGCCAGCCACAACCGCAGGGCCTGACGCAGCGCCTCCGCCCGCGACAACCCCCGCTGCCTGCACAGCGCATCGAGCTGGGCCCGCTCCGGATCGGGCAGGTCCACGATCGTGCGCATGGTGATGCCGTCATCAGAGGACGTCATCATATGGGCTGGCTCAGCACCCGATAGACTGGTCAACTAACTAGTCATTGAGGAGAAGCCGATGACCATCTGGCCCGTTCAGCACGCCAAGGCGCGCTTCAGTGAGCTCCTCGATGCCTGCCAGCGGGAGGGCCCTCAGGTGGTCTCCCGGCGCGGCACCGAAACCGCCGTGCTGGTGCCGATTGATCAGTGGCGTCGCCTGCAGGCGGCCGCCAGGCCCAGCCTCAAGGAGTTGTTGCTGTCCCCCGAGGCTCGCACCGACTCCCTGGCGCCACCTCGTGGCACCGCCCGTCGCCGGCCCGCCGTGGAGCTGTAGGCCATGGCCTTTTTGCTCGACACCAACGTGGTGTCTGAACTACGTAAACCTCGCCCCCATGGCGCCGTGCTCGCCTGGCTCCAGAGCGTCGACGACGCCGACCTGCATCTCTCCAGCGTGACCCTGGGCGAAATCCAGGCCGGGATCGAGCGCACCCGCGAGCAGGACCCTTCCAAGGCCTCCGAGATCGAGCGCTGGCTGGATCAGGTGAGCGACACCTTCAACATCCTCAGCCTGGATGGCTCTGCCTTTCGATGTTGGGCTCAGCTGATGCATCGCCAGTCCGACAACCTGTACGAAGACGCGATGATCGCCGCCATCGCCAAGGTGCATCACCTCACGGTGGTCACCCGCAACATGGCTGACGTCAGCGGTTTTGCCGTGCCGCTGCTCAATCCGTTCACGACAGAAGAGGCGCCGGGCTGACATGCCGCAGATCCCACTCGACCAATCCGACGCCCAGCTGGTGGCTGAGGCCTGCGGCCGGGCCGCGCAGGTTCTCGGCCCCAGCTCCAAAGAGCTCAGCGAGGTGCTGAGCACGCACCAACCCAACGCTGATGGCAAAGACCTGGATCCCCAGACCCGTGAAGGACAGCTGGCGCTGCTGTTTCTGCGCGACTACCGCAGCCTTCATGGTCTCTGCGGAGGGGATCAGAGCCTGATGCGTCATTGGATCGAGCAACCCAATCGTCACCTTGGCGAACAGTCACCACGGGTGCTGTTGGCACGCATCGATGGTCTCAACTGCGTTGCGGATTACCTCGACTCTTTCTGCCACTGATGGCGGCACGGCGCTGCGTCAGGGCTTGTTGCCAGCGATGCAATCCGCACAGCCTTTCACCCCATGACGTCGGCATTTCGCGGGCTGATCGATCGATCGCTGCAGCAGCGACTGGCGCAGCCCTCAGAGCGCAGCCTCTCGGAGGTGGTGATCAACACCCGCGCCGAAAGCGAGCTGGAGCTGCGCTTCATCGAGAAACTGCGGGAGGGCAAAGGCAAGCCAGCTGGTGTCACCGTCACCCTGCGCGATGACTTCATCAAGGGCAACAGGGGCTATTTGCTCACCTTCAACAGCGGCCCAGGCCCCAACGGCAGCCCATCCGTGGTGAGCTGGAAGGTGGAGCAGCAGGTGCCGATCGGGGAGAGCGAGAGTGTGCGCAGCTTCTCCCGCGCCGACTTTCTGTTCACCCCCACCGCCGGCGGCAAGCCCGTTGCCGTTTACACCGACGGCTGGGAGTTCCACCGCGGCCGCCTGGCCACCGATGCCGAACAGCGCATGGCCCTGCAGCGCAGCGGCCGCTACCTCTTCTGGGCCCTCAGCTGGGACGACGTGGTGGAAGCGCTGCCCACCGCCCAGGCCCCGTTGGATCCCAATGGGCTGGCGGTGGGAGTCATCCCCGCGTTCGCCAACAAGCCTGAAACCTTCATCGAGCGCTGGTGGCCCCAGCACCTGCTCGACAGCCTCACCTCGGCACCGGCGTTGATGCCGCGGCAGGCGCAGCTGGCCAGCAGCTTGGAGCTGCTGATGGCCTACCTGGCCATCCCTTCGGAGGCGTTGTGGCAGGGCATGGCACAGCAGTTCTGCCTGGCCCAGGCCTCACCCCTGCCCATCGAGTCCGCCGAGCTGCTGGCCCCAGCCACCGCCCTCCAGCTCGATGCCCACCTGCAGGAGTGGCAAGGAACGGTGCCCTCACGCCGCGTTGGCCAACACCTCACACCCGCTCCTGGCTTGCAGATCCTCAACCTGGTGGACATGGGGCTGCATGAGCGCCGCCATCCAGCTGCCAGCTTCCGTGCCATTCACTTCGAGCCGGATCCGAACGCCTCTGAGCAACAGCAACAGGCCAGATGGCGCGAATGGCTGCGCCAGGGCAACCTCTTCCAGTTCCTGCCCCATCTGCTGATCTCCACCCCGGGCTGGGGCGGCAGCGAGCAATCACCAGCGGTGGACCCGCCCGAGGTGTGGGTCGCAGCCGATCCGGCCAAGGCAGGGCGGCAACGGGCCTGGCAGGACCTGGGCCGCTTCGCTCCAGCCGAGGCGCAACCGCTGCTGGAGGCCCTGGAAGCAGCCTGGCAAGACACTGATCTCCACCTGCCCGAGCAGGCCTTTGAACTGGAGGGCCCCCGCGGCGACGTGCTCGCCCAGGCGGAGCTGGCCTGGCCCGAGCAACGTCTGGCGGTGGTGAGCGATCCCGTAGATGCGGAAGCCTTCACGGCCGCGGGCTGGCGCTGCTGGTCGTTGGAGGATCCTCCCGGCAGCACGGCCGCCGCCCTTGCCGAGGCGGTCGCTCCCTGCTGAGCCGCGTCCAACCCTCATCAGCCACTGCCTGAAGCCCCCACTCCTTTCCACCTTCCCCGCCCCGCATCTGCCATGAGCGAGCCTCGTCTCACCGTTGCCCTCTCCAACGACTTCTTCAAGGCCTTCGGCCGGCTGCCGGAGAAGGCCCAAGGCAAGGTGGCCACCTTCATCTCCAAGTTCCGCGCCAACCCCCGCAGTCCGGGCCTGAACTATGAGCGCATCGAAGGCGGCAAGGATCCCTTCATCCGCTCAATCCGGGTGGATCAGGACATCCGCTGCATCGTGCGCGCACCCGATACAGGCGACACCTATGTCCTGCTCTGGATCGACAAGCACGACGACGCCTACCAGTGGGCACGGCGCCGCACCTGCCACGTGAACCGCGTCTCCGGCGCCCTTCAGGTGGTGGACGTCGAGGCGGCCGAGCTGGCAGTGGGTGACGCGATCGCCGCTGCCGTCAGCGAGGCGCTGGCCAATCAGGCCCCGGTCGTCCAGCCGGCGCCCTCGCCATCAGTCGAAGAGCCATCCGCTACGGCGACGGCACAAGCCAAGGACGGGTCACTGTTTGCCCATTGCAGCGACGACCAGCTGATGCTGCTCGGCGTACCCGAGGCCCTGCTGCCCGCTGTGCGTGCCGTCGGCAGCGAGGAGGCCCTCAGCCGTCTGATCGCCTGGGTGCCGCAGGACTGCGTCGATGGCCTGATCCTGCTGGCCGATGGCAAGCCGATCGAGGCGGTGATCGAGGAGCTGGAGCGTCAGCGGCCCTCCGCCATTGACCCCACCGATGTGGCGGCGGCGCTGGAGACCCCGGAGAGCAAGGCCGAGTTCCTGGTGATCACAGACGACGACGTGCTCGAAGCGATGCTCTCGGCACCGCTGGAGCGCTGGCGCGTGTTTCTCCACCCCAGCCAGCGCCGGCTGGTGGAGCGCCAGTGGAGCGGTGCGGTGCGGGTGCTTGGCGGCGCCGGCACCGGCAAGACCGTGGTGGCCATGCACCGCGCCCGCTGGCTGGCCAACGAACTTATCCAAACAAATGCCCCAGGCCGGGTGCTGTTCACCACCTTCACCCGCAACCTGGCCACCGACATCCGTGCCAACCTCACCAAGATCTGCAGCCCTGAGCAGCTGCAGCGGATCGAGGTGATTCATCTCGATGGCTGGGTGATGACCTTTCTCAAAGGGCAGGGGCTGCAGGTGCGCGTGTTCAACGAAGAGGCCCGAGACAGCTGCTGGAGCCTGGCCATGGATGGGGCCGACACCGCGCTGGGACTGGATGAACGCTTCTACCGCGAAGAGTGGAAAGACGTGGTGCTCGCCCAGGGCTGCCGCAGCCGCGACGAGTATCTGGTAGCCCGGCGAGTCGGTCGGGGCACCCGCCTCAGCCGCCCGCAGCGTGCCCAGATCTGGCCCGTGTTCGATGCGGTGCGAGCTGAATTTCGCCTGCGCGGACTGTGGGAACCAGAGGAGGCAAAGCAGATCGCCGCCGACCTGATCCATAAGGCCAATCAACCCCCGCTCTACGCCGCCGTGGTGGTGGATGAGGCTCAGGATCTCGATGTCGCCTCTTTCTCACTTCTGAGGGCCCTGATGGGTGAGCCCCGCGCCAACGATCTGTTCATCGTTGGAGATCCTCACCAGCGCATCTACGGCAAGCCTTTGGTGCTCAGCCGCTGCGGCATTGACATCCGCGGCCGCGCGCGCAAGTTGCGCATCAACTACCGCACCACCGAGGAAACCCGTGCATGGGCCACCGCCGTGCTCACCGGTCTTGACTTCGACGATCTCGATGGGGGCAGTGATCCCGCCAGCGATACCCGCTCCCTGCTTCATGGCGACCAACCCCTGGTGCAGGGCTTTGATGACCCCGGAGAGGAGCAGCGTTTCCTGGTGAGCACCCTGCATCAGCTGCGCGAGGAGCAGCAGTCTCTGGCGTCCACCTGCGTAGCGGCCCGCACCAACAAGGCCGTGGAGAAACTTGAAGCCCTTCTCAATGGCGAGGGGTTCGCCACCCGAGTGATCAAGGCTGAGGAATCCGACGATCCCAGCGATCCAGCACTGCGGCTCGCCACGATGCACCGGGTCAAAGGGCTGGAGTTCGATCAGGTCTTCCTGCCAGCACTGGATGCCTCCCAGATGCCCCTGCAGGTGGAGCTCAACAAACGGCCCGACGCCCTTTCCCGCGAGCTGTTCGAGCAGCAGGAGCGCTCGCTGCTGCATGTGGCGGCCACGCGCGCCAAGAAGCGGGTGGTGGTGAGCTACAGCGGCAAGGCGTCACCTTTCCTCAGTCGCAGCTAACCCAATCGCAATATGTCAATGGCAGTAGGTTCTTCCCTGTCCGGCGATAATGAAGTTGGCCGCCTGCCAACAGGCTTGACGCGGAGTAGCTTAACCTTTGGCAGGCAAACGCCTTTGGTGGCTTGGTTCAAGCATTGGCATGCATCAGCGTGGAACGTCTGCAGCCGCCCCCGTGGCGGTGGCCTGGTCTGCAATGGCCGATTGGCAAGGACAGGTGCAGGGGCAAGGACAGGTGCAGGTGCAGGTGCAGGGGCAGAGACAACTGATCAGAGCGATGGTCGTGGCAGCTCTCCTTTCACTTCAAATTGCTCGCGCCGGAAATGGTGCACCGTGTTGTCATCCAGGCAACGGATTGAGACTTCTCGCCCGTTGGCTTCCAGCTGAACCTCCACCTGATCGAACGGTGTACCGGGGAAAACGCAGCAACTGATGGCTCCTACCTGAACAACATCCTGAACGCTGCGCGCTGAGTGGTATTCAAAGGCCTCAATACCAGCTTCGCGCATCTGTCGACCAATTCCCTGGCAAAAATGGCTCTCGATCGGATCACGCAATCTGGCCTGAAGTCCTCTGCTGCCATGCTCCTGCAGTTTCAAGCCCCTTGAGGTGCTCACCTGCACGTGGAAGAGGGCTTTCCGCATCGCACTGCTGCGGGGAAAGGGGTGTTCCGGCCCATTCTGAAACACCAGTTCGTAGTACGCCCCCTCCAGCAGACAGCCGAATCGGCTACGGGATCCATAGAACAACCCCCGTTCCCAGCGTGTGGCAAATCGCGACCCGTGGCGTTTCCGGTAGCGAAACGGCGTGAGCAGCAGGCGATGCCGCACCGGGCACTCCTCGGCACTGGGAAACTCCGGCTTGCTGTCTTCCAGAAAGTCTTCCAGCCAGGCCTGTTCCACCAGGCTGTCCGTCGTGCGGCGGGTGGCCGGAACGCCCTGTTGCTCCACCAGCCGCAGCACCACCCCATCCAGCTGGGCGAGAGCCTTGAGATCCACCTGGGTTCGCTGGCTCACGGCCGGCCGCGCATGGCATCGAGGTAATGCACCAGCTCCACCAGCTGCTCCGGATCCTGCAGCTGCTCCCGCGGCAGTCCTCCCGTATGGCGGTTGGCTGTGTTGATCCAATGCCGCATCAGTTCGGTGTCGTCGCCCACCAGAGCCGAGAGGCTGCGATGCAGGCGCAGCACCAGGGCAATCATCCGCTGGGTGTGCAGGTCAATGCGACTTTGCGCCCTTGCCTGTTCGAAGAAGGTGCGACTCTTGCCGATAGCCTGGGCCGTCTCCTGGGCTGACAGCCCCAGTTCCTCGCCAGCCCGCTGCAGCGCTTTGCGCAGCACCATGGTCCCGTTAACCCCGCTGGCCGCCGTACTCGTGATCTCCTGAACCTCCATGGGACTCACACCATCCTCGGCCATCATGCCTCAAAAGCTGCAGGAAAGGCAGTCCCGCCTCGATTGAGGCATTACTGAGGTCGCGCCGTCCTGGTTCCAGCGAAGCTTGATGCAGGACCTGCCGTGTTCCGCGCTGGTGCGATCGGGCTGGCTGCTGCCTCTGGGCCGCAGTGCCTGCGGGCTGCCCGTGTCCGCTCCCGAGCGCGCCCTGCTGGACCTGCTCAGCGAAACCGGCAGCGTCGAAAGCTTGCCGCTGCTCGATGAGCTCCCAGGCCACCTCACCCGCAGCAAGCACAGCCGTCGTCTCGGTGGCGGGGGTCGCTGGGTGGATGCGGGTCGCCCTGGTGAGCGGCTGGATCTGGCCGCGACACCATCAATGGCGACTACACCAGGAAAGCCTCGGTCGCCGTCGGTCGCATAGCGCCTCTTCACCTGAAGCCGGATCTGGGCCTTCTCCTCAGGGCCAGGCTGGTGGCGTGGATCTGGGTGGATACAGATCAGGTCATACCCTTCATTCCCCGGTGGGGCCATGCAGGTGAGGATGTTGCGCCGCATCAGGTGCCCCATCACCAGGTGCTCGGAGCCGGCGGTCACCACCGGCAAGCTCAACTAATCTCGACTCGTTTCACCCATCGGCCAGCGGCTCCTCCGGCATCGGCACCGTCTCGGTGCTCTGAGGCGGCTACGCCGCTCTTGGCGGGGCCCTGCGGGGCCCCGTTTTGGCGTGGATTTTCGGTGGTTCGGCAGCCTCGATGGGCAGGGGCAGCAATAAACGACAGAGGGGGGGAGGCCGGAGGCGGCCAGAGGGAGGCCAGGGAATCCGGGTCGGCTTGGCGGTGGTTGCCCCGGAGGGGCGTAAGGCCGCTGCCCTTTTCGGTTTCACCATGGCCTCTTCCCTTTCCATCGGCATCGAGCTCCAGCCACCGGGTGTTGATCAGCGCTGGGTGCGGTTCTGGCTGCTTGATCGCTCTGGAGAGGGCACGGGGGCGAATTGGTGGGTGTGAGGGCAGCAAAAGCCCACCGAATCACCCAGGTCCCGAAGGGGGCTGGCGCACGGAAATGCCCATTACGATGGCTCCATGGACATTTCCGTGACCCGCTTCCGCGCCCTCTGCCTGGAGTTGATCCGCCAGGTGGAGAGCGGCGGTGAGGTGGTGGAGATCACCCGCCATGGCAAAACGGTGGCACGGCTCCTCCCCCCCGCCGGTAGCTCCGCCTCAGCCCAGAAGCCCTGGGAGGCGCTGCGGGGAACCGGAGAGTTATCGATGGATCCGGAGGAATCCGTTCTGGATGCCCGGGCCTTTGACGCCCTGCGGTGAAGGTTCTGCTCGACACCCATGTCTGGATCTGGTGGTTGCTGGGTTCAGAACGCCTCTCTCCGCGCGAGCGACGTTCCCTGGATCAACGGGCGGCCGGCGATGGCTGCCATCTCTCGGCCATGAGCCTCTGGGAAGCACAGATGCTCCACAGCAAGGGGCGACTGACGCTGGATCGACCCTTCGCGGCCTGGTTGCGTCAGGAGACCTCACCGGGCGTGGTGGCGGTGCTGCCACTGGATGTGGAGGTGGTGCTGGCGCTGGATCTCTTGCCACAGAGCTTGCACGGCGACCCGGCCGACCGGTTGATCGTGGCGACAGCGCTCACCCATTGATTGCCGCTCGCCACCCAGGACAGCGCCATCCAGGCCAGTGGCGTGATTCCCCTGTGGGAGCCATCGGCCTGATCGGCAGCCCAAAAATCGAGGCGCCTGCGGCGCCAGACCCTCCAGGCAAACAGCCCAACAACCAGAAACCCAACAGCCAGGGCCAAACCAACAGCCCTAGCCGCAAGGCTTCCGCGAAGCGGTAGGGCCAAGAGCAAAAGGGCTCAAGCACCAAGAAGGGAGCCTGGGGGGAGGAGACAGCAGGGGCGAAAACCAACGACGGTGCTGACGTAGGCCGGGTGATTGCTGAACCGGATGGCGGCGCGGCAGTAGTGAGGTTCGTTGAACCAGGAGCCACCGCGCAGCAGCCTCCACTCCTTCTGGGCCGTGCCCAGTGCCTCCAGGGCTGGATCCACACCCTGCCAAGCTTGGCCATCGCTGGGCCAGCCCGCACCGGTCGGGTCGGGATGCCACTGGTCGCCGCACCACTCGAACAGCTGGCCGTGCAGCTCCGCCAGCCCCCAGCGGTTCACCAGGCCAAAGAAGCCCACGGAAACGGGGCGGCTGCGATCGAGACCCTGACGCCCCAATCCATACTGCAACTCGCCGTAGTAGTTCGCCCAACTGGGATCAAGCGTGTCACCGAAATGGAATGGTGTGGCACTTTCTGCTCGACACGCAGATTCCCACTGGCACTCGCTTGGCAGAGCCAGCTGAGGGCACTGACCCACCCCTCCAAGGTTGGCCCATTCGCTGCTAAGCCAGCGATTGAGCCGCTTGAGCCATTCCTGGCAGTCATTCCAGCTGATGCTGTCGGTGGGAAGTTGGCCTGGCTGCGCGTGGCGCTCCCAAAGGCCCACAGGTTCCTTGAAGCTCCAGGGACGCAGGCGAATCTCCCTCTCCACTTGCGGCAGCTCCGCCACCGCACGCCATTGCGCCTGGGTGATCGGGTGTCGGGCCATCGCAAAGGGCTCCAGCCGCACCGTGCGCTCGGCTTCCACGTTCACGCCCTTGCAGCCATCGCGCTGGTTGGCGTACCAATCCCGGACCTCTTCCGTTTCCGGTGAGCCGATCTGGGCCTCGCCTCCAGGCACCACCACCAGCTCCAGCTGCTCCCCGCCGGGCAGTGGCAGCCGCCACACCGCTGGTGTCACCACTCCGTGCGGATCCGCAGGCCCTCGCCCTCTTGCAGGGCGGTGAGGGTGAGCATCGGCACCTTCCGAACTCGGCCGCTGCCCAGCAGGGGTAGATCCGCCGACGCCGCCAGCTGCAACGCCCGGGATGCCCCCTGCAGGGGCGGCAGCTGGCGGTCGTGCTCCGCCCAACCCTCCTCGCCTTCCACCAGCAGATCCAGGGCGTCGGCTCGCAGCTGCTCTTCCAGAAACACCACGATCCGCTGGCGGCTCTCGGCCTGATCCCTTGCCGTCAGCCCCAGCGCCTCCAGTGCCGCACGGCGCAGCTCCACAGGCTGCTCCCCATCCAGCGCCACACCCTCCAACGCCGTGATCGCCGCCTCCGAGCCGATCAGCCCCAACACCACCGCCGCTTCCTCCCGTTCCTCTTGCGGGAGCTCGCCATTGGCCAGCACCTGGCTGAGCCGATCGCTGGCCACCACCGCCACCGATCGCCGATCCTCGGGCTCGGCAGAAGCCGCCGCCATCGCCGCCAATTTGCCGATCGCATCGCGTCGTTCGCTGGCGATCGGCACCAGCAGCTCCCACATCCACTTGCGGGCCCGCTGCTCCGCCAGCCGTTCGCGCTCCTTCTCCGGATTCAAGCCCCCCAGTTCCGCCAGGCGATCGGGCACGGCCGTCGGCACGCCACGGCCGCCGCGCTCCAAGGCGGCATCGCGCAGGGCCAGAAAGAAGCCCCTCGCCCGCGTCAAGTCCTCCCCTTTGGTCTGGCGCATCTCCAGTGCCGCCAGGTAGGCCTGCCACACCTCCGCTTGAGCGGAACTGCGGCTCCAGCTTTCCAATACCTCCAACTGCGCCAGCGCCGCCAGGTAATCCGCGATCGGATCGAGGGGAAACCGCAGTTCACTC
>VGQX01000096.1 GCA_016882305.1 Cyanobacteria bacterium K_Offshore_surface_m2_239 | reverse complement strand
TATCGCATGATGCTTCGCACCGTGATGGCGGAAGACCGGCGCTTCGGGGTCGTGCGCTGGGATCCCCAGCAGAAACGCATGGCCACGATCGGCTGCTGTGCGGAAATTCTTCACTGTCAGGGGTTGGAGGACGACCGCAGCAACATCGTGACCATGGGGCAGCAGCGGTTTCGCGTGCTGAAAACCCTCCGGGAAACACCCTTTCGCGTGGCGATGGTGAGCTGGGTGGAAGATGAGGTGTCCAACACCGCCGATGAGCTCCAGGAACTCACCGCGGAGGTGACGCAGGCCCTGAGGGATGTGGTGGAGCTGACAGGCAAACTTGTTGGCAAAACCACAGTCCTCCCGCAGGATCTGCCCGATTTGCCCCGAGAGTTGTCCTACTGGATCGGGTCCCACCTGGGCGGTCCCGTCGCTGATCATCAGCAGGCTCTGCTGGAGATCACCAACACCGGCGATCGGTTGCGGGAAGAACTCAACCTGCTGGATCAAACCCGTCGCCAGCTTGCCGCGCGCACCGTCCTCAAGGACACCTTCTCCTCGTCAGACTCCTCCTCCGATCGGAACGAGGCGAACGGGTGAGCGCCATGATCGCGGCCCCCTCGTGGCTCGTGGGCTCGCTGCTTGTCCTGGCGGTCGTCCTGATCGCGGGGGCTGCGGTCTGGCTTCGCTCCGCCCGTCGGTTCCGGGGCACCGAGAGCGTGGCGGACGCTTACGACCGCTGGACCAATGACGCCCTGCTGGAGCGTCTTTGGGGAGATCACGTGCATCTGGGCCACTACGGAGTTCCCCCCCGCCGACGGGATTTCCGACAGGCCAAGGTGGACTTCGTGCATGAGCTCGCCCGCTGGAGCGGTCTCGATCAACTCCCCCCGGGCAGCACGGTGTTGGATGTGGGCTGCGGCATCGGAGGCAGCGCACGCATCCTGGCGCGGGATTACGGACTCACGGTTCTGGGGATCAGCATCAGCCCGGCCCAAATCGCCCGTGCCCAAGCACTCACCCCCGCCACTCTCGCTCCCCACTGCCGTTTCGCGGTGATGGACGCGCTGGAGCTGGACCTGGCGGACGCCTCCTTTGACGCGGTCTGGAGCGTGGAAGCCTCCCCGCACATGCCCGACAAGCAGCGCTACGCCGATGAGCTGTTGCGCGTGTTGCGCCCGGGCGGGCGTCTGGCCGTGGCTGACTGGAACCGCCGCGACCCCGCCGATGGTCCCCTCACCCCCTTCGAATCCCGCGTGATGCGGCAGCTGCTGCAGCAATGGGCCCACCCCGAATTCGCGAGCATCGCCTCGCTCAGCGCCAACCTGCGCCAAAGCCTCTGGAATGGTGGCCTGGTGGTGGAGTCGGCGGACTGGACCGCAGCCACCGTCCCCTCCTGGCGGGAGTCGATTCTTGAAGGGGCGCGACGACCTTGGGCCGTGCTCAGCCTCGGCCCTGGAGCGGTGTTGCAAGGCTTGCGAGAAACGCCCACCCTGCTGCTGATGGATTGGGCGTTTCGCCACGGAATGATGCGGTTCGGAGTGTTTCGCGGCCAGAAGGCCCCTGCCTAGACACCATCCCCCGCAGCGCTCGCGACGACTGGCCGCGAGGGGCGGCCCCACTCCCTCATCAAACCCTTCTTCCAACCCTCTTCAAGCGCCCGCGAGGCCACTCTCCGCCCCCGCCGGTTCGCTTGCGGCGCCACTCTCCGCCCCCGCTGGTTCGCTTGCGCCGCTCTCCTCCAGCGGCAAGGTGTCGAGGGGATAGGTGCCGAAGAGGGCGAGGTGTTCACAGAGCGGTCGCAGCTGATCCAGCGCCAGGCCCAGGGGTTCAGCCCCGCCGGGTGGCAAGACGAGATCGACAAAAAAGATGTATTCACCCATTTCACGTTTGGAGGGCCGTGATTCGATGCGGCTCATGTTCAAGCCATGGGCCGCGAAGCAGACCAGGGCCTGAAGCAGGGCTCCCGGTTGATTGGACCGCAAGGAGAAGGCCAGGCTGGCGAATGGCCCCGTCTCCTCCCGCTGGCTGCGCTGCAGCAGCAGAAAACGCGTGCAGTTTCCCGGCACATCATTGATGGGATAGGCCAGCACCTCCAGCCCATGGTCGCGGGCGGCCTCGCGGGAGGCGATGGCGGCGCGGAAGCGGCTTCCTTTGACCAGACGGGCCGCCTCAGCGGTGGAGCTGGTGGGCAGTTGCAGGGCGCTGGGGAGCTGGGCCCCCAACCAAAGGCCGCATTGGGCCAGGGCCTGGGGATGGGAGAGCACCTCGCTGATGCCCTCCAGGGGGCCACTGCCCAAGAGGGCATGACGAATCGGCAACACGAGGGCCCGTCGCACCGCCAGCTCCGGATGCTCCCACAGGGCATCCATGCAGGTGCTCACCCCACCCTCGACGGAATTTTCCACCGGCACCACGGCAGCGTCACAGCCGCCGCTGGCCAGGGCCTGAATCACGGCCCGAATGCCCTGCTGGGGTGCCAGCTCCACCTCCAGGCCTTCCAGCGTCGCCAGCCGTCGCGCGGCCTTTTCCCCGTAGGTACCGGCTGGGCCCAGGTAGGCGAGACGCATGGTGGAAACAAGGGTGATGGATAGGATCATGCCCTGCCGGCTTCCCCTGGCCATGCCACTGGCCTTCAGCTCCAGCCAGCAGCTCCACCTTCCGGTTCAAGCGTGCGCGGCTCACCTGCCCGCCTACCTCAAGGACGAGCAGCGGGTGGTGGCGTCTCTCCTCAATCCCAAGCAGCTCGTGGCCCTCGGGCCGGGGCACTACCGCTACCGGGTGACGCGCGTGCAGGTGTTTCAGCTGCAGATCCAACCGGTGGTGGAGCTGCGCACCCGCCATGAGGGAGACCGTCTGGAGCTGGAGGCGGTGGACTGCCAGTTGGAGGGTCTGGGACTGGTGGACGACTTTCAGCTCGGCTTGCGGTCCTGGCTGGAGGCGTCAGCGGCCGGCCTGGAGGGGGAGGCCACCCTGGCGGTGAGCGTGAGCCAGCCACCGCTGCTGAAGCTGGTGCCCCCTCGCGTGCTGGAGGCCACCGGTCGCTCGGTGCTGCGGGGGATTCTGGTGGGCATGCGCAATCGCGTGCGCCAGCAGCTGCCGCGCGACTTTGAACAGTGGTGCGGCGGCCAGCACAAGACCTAGACCACAGGCGGTGCTTCCGCCTCAGGCTTGGAGGGTGCGGCGCAGGAAGGTCCGGCGATGCAGGGGGGTGGGGCCAAGGGTCCGCAGGGCCTGGCGATGGAGCGCGGTGCCATAGCCGACATGGCGCTCCAGGCCATAGCCAGGGAAGCGGGGGGCCAGGCGGCGGATCAAGCCATCGCGCTCCTCCTTCGCGAGCACGCTGGCCGCCGCGATGGCCGCACAGAGCCGGTCACCACCTTTGACGGCGCGTTGCGGGCCCACCCAGGACCGCAGGGGAAGGATGCCGTCGACCAACACCAGCGCCGGAGGCCGACCGAGCCGCTGGAGGGCGCGGAGCATGGCCAGCTCCGTGGCGGCGCGGATGTTCAGACGGTCGATGTCCGCCGCGCTGGCCTGTCCGATCGCCCAGGCGTCAGCCAGGCGCTGAATCAACGGCACCAAAAGGGCCCGCTGGCGCGGACTGAGCGCTTTGCTGTCGGTGAGGCCGGCGGCGAGCAGGGGCTCCTCCACCTGCGGCGAAAGAACAACGGCGGCGGCGAACACTGGGCCGAAGAGGCACCCTCGCCCGACCTCATCCACCCCCGCCAGCCCTTGAGCCGCACCGTCCGCGGAGTTCACACCGTGGCGGAGGACCGTCGGCGCCGGCGGCGCGGGTCGGAATTCTGTTCATCTCCAGCCTCCTCGGGCGCTTCCGCGCCAGGGGCCTCGGCGCTGGCCGCCTCGCCGCCCGGGGCTCCGCCGTTGCGCGCCTCGCCGGCACGGGAGAGGCGGCGGCGCGCCGGCACCTCCACGGTGACGATGTCCGCCGGGCTGGCCAGGGGAGTGGGGGGGAGCCGATCGTCCGCTTCGACGTCTCCCTCCACCAAGCCAGAGCCGCCGTCCCCGGCGGCGGAACGATTCTCGCCGCTCCGGCCTCCGCGCCGTCGGCGCCGTGATCCAGCGGCGCTGAACTGCTGTCGCGCTTCCTCCAGCACAGCCTCCGGATCACAACCGGGCCGGACGACGCGCATCACCAGGTTGTCGCCGGTGGGAGGGGGATCCAGCAAGAGCGCCGGGTTGAAGCCCATCCAGCCATAGACCTCCTCCTGCTCGGCCGCCATCGGCACCGCCACGAATTCGAGCTCGGGGCGACGGCTGACGCCCTCCAGCTCGCCCCGCCCGTTCGCCAGAGGCTCGCCCGAGGGGAGGGCGCCCGTGGCGGCGGCCACCAGGCCGACATCGGCACTGTCGCCGCCCCGTCCGCCGCGACCACCGCGACGCCGGCGCCCGCCGGAGGATTCCGCCGGGGCGATGGCGGGTATGGTTTCGGGCCGGCTGGAGGGGACGGTGCGCACGACACCCGGAAGGCTGGCCAGGGGCTGGAGGGTGTCCTTGCCCGGCAGCACGGCCACATGGCCAAGGCCACCGCAGCTGGGGCAGACCCGCCCGAAGAGTTCGTAGATGTTTTGGCCCTGGCGCTTGCGGGTGAGCTCCACCAGCCCCAATTCCGTCAGCTGGGCGATTTGGGGCCGGGCGGAATCGTCGCGCACCGCCTGGGTGAAGTGCTCCAGAAGCTGGAGTTGATCACGGCGCGACTCCATGTCGATGAAGTCGATGATCACCACGCCACCGATATTGCGCAGCTTCAGCTGGCGAGCGATTTCCGTGGCGGCCTCGCAGTTGGTCCACAGCACGGTTTCCCGCGCGTTGGCCGAGCGCGTGAACGAGCCGGAATTGACGTCAATGACCGTCAACGCCTCGGTGGGCTGGATGATCACATAGCCCCCGGAGGGCAGGTCCACCCGCGGACGGAGGGCATCACGGATGGCGGCATTGATGCGGAAGTGCTCCAGCAGCTCCGTGGATTCGTCATGAAACTCCACCGTGAGCTGGGCCTGATCATCCCCCAAAAAGCCGTTCACCCGGGCGACGGACTCTGGGGCATCCACTACCACCCGCACCACCTCCGGCCCGTAGAAATCGCGCAGCACCCGGTGAATGAAATCCTCATCCCGATTGAGGAGCACGGGGGGCACAGCGGTTTCGGCCGCCTGCTGAATCGCCTCCCACTGGCGCAGCAACGCTTCCAGATCGTCGATCAGGAGCTCCTCGCTGACGCCTTCCGCTTCTGTGCGAATCAAGAGACCCGAACCGGGGGGCTTGATCAGCACGCCCAGAGCCCGCAGGCGGTTGCGTTCCGCCTCGCTGCTGATCCGCCGGGAAATGTTCACGCCCTGGCCATGAGGCTGGAGGACAAGGAAGCGACCGGGCAGGCTGAGGTTGCCCGTGAGCCGCGGCCCCTTGCTGCCCGTGGGCTCCTTCATCACCTGCACGAGCACCTTCTGGCGCGGTTCCAGCAGTTCCGTGATGCCGGCGCCACCCTTGCGCAGCTTGAGGGGACCGAGGTCGGAGATGTGGATGAAACCGTTTTTTTCGCTTTCGCCGATGTTGACGAAGGCCGCGTCGATTCCCGGCAGCACGTTTTCCACGGTGCCGAGGTAAACATCACCAATCTGATAGCGGCCCTGGGCCACCACCAGTTCATCGACACGGTCGTCGCTGAGCACTGCGGCGATCCGCAGTTGCTCGGCGATCACGATCTGCTGGGGCATGGAAAAAATGTCTCTGTGGTGTCCTGATCCCGGAGGTCAGAACGAACAAGCAAAAATCCAGAGATCCTCCGGATGGTCCGGCGAGGATCGCTTCAAGACTTCCATCTGTTGAAGTCAGAAGTCTTGACCGACCGACCAGACATCAAAGGAGTGCCTGCCTGGCGATCACGGAGATCACCGAGCCAGGGACGCGAGAGGATGAGTCCCGTGAAAAAATTGGCAAAAAATTGCTTTGTGTGGCTGGTGCGGCGTGGCTTCCCGGAAGGCCCAGGAGGCTTGCCTGGCGGAGCCGCCAGAGCGCGGGAAGCGAAGAAGGCCTGTGAGGAGATGGGGGCGCGCCTCCCTCCTACCAAGCTCTTTTACGTTAGCACGTGCGCAGGAGCAGGCTGTCGCGACGCATCTCCGCCAAGCGCAGAGGCTGCCCGAGTCGCTCGCTCAGCCAGGCCCGCAGATGCTCGGGGCGCACCCCGAACCCCTGTCCGTCGATCGTGGTCTCCAGCTCCAGCTCCACCCGGGACGCCGGTCCGTCGTGATGCCGCAACCGCGCCAGGCGCAGCGACGGGCGGCACTCTCGCTGGCGGGGGCGCCCCTTCTTGTCGTGGTCATGCCAGATCCAGCTCTCCTGAGCCCGCAGGGCCGCCAAGGCCTCCTCCCAGGTCTCCGCCTCGGGCCAGTCGACCGCTGCCGAGGCAGCGGCCTCTGGGGCAGCGGCCTCTGGGGCAGCGGCCTCTGGGGCAGCGGCCTCTGGGGCGACGGCCACCGGCTCTTGAGCCGCCTCGGGGCGCAGGGCAAAGCTCCAGCGGGCCGCCGCCAGCTCCTGGGACAGGCTCGGCCCCGCCACAGGCACCACCACCGCCGAGAGCAGGTGGAGATCAGCGGGCAGCTGCCGCTGCCACCGCTCCCGCATCTCCTCCGGCTCCACCGGCTCACAAAACTCCAGATCCAGCCACTCCCCTGTCCCCTCCACGCCCAAGGGCAGGGGGAGGGCGAGCTGCAGACGCGGCATGGGGTGGAATCCACCGGTGAAACTCACGGGCAAGCCCTCCCGCCGCAGCGACCGATCGAGCAGGCGCACGGTGTCGAGGTGGCTGATCCAGGCGAGGGAGCCGGTTTTGCGGAAGCCGAACCGCAGGCGGCGGACCCGGGCGCTGGGGGGCTTGCGGGGGGGATGGGCGGGCGGCACCGGCGGCGGGGGAAGCACGATGTTGTGGCCGAGTTCCGGCCCGCAGACCCCGCAGTGGCTGCAGGCGGCGAAGGAGCAATCGGGCACCTCCGCCGCCGCCAGGGCCCGCTTCAGGTCCGCCGCCAGCCAGGCCTTGTCGACGCCGCTGTCGAGATGGTCCCAGGGGAGGGGTTGGCGGCAGAAGGTGTCCAGGTCGGGGGCCGCCAGGGCTTCCGCCGCGGCCCAGTCGCCCATCTCCAGCGCCCGATAGCGCCCCTCCAGGCCCGCGTCCGCGATCGCGGCGGTCCAGGTGGCGTGACAGCGCTCGGCCGATTCAAACCAGGCCTCCAGTCCAGCGCCAGCGCGCCAGGCCGCCTCCAGCACGGGGGCCAGCCGCCGGTCGCCCCGACCGATGAAGTCCTCGATCGCCGCCAGGCGGGTGTCGGTGAAGTTGGTCTTCACCCCGCGCAGGGCTCGAAGGGCGTGGCGCAGCAGCTCCTGGCGTCGGCGGATCTCCGCGTGGCTGACGCTGTGCCACTGAAAGGGGGTGTGGGGCTTGGGGGTGAAGGTGCTGATGGTGAGGTTGAGGGCCAGGCGTCCCAGGTCGGCGCAATCGCGCTGCAGACGGTGGCAGGTGTCGGCGATGGCGAGCACGTCCGCGTCGGTTTCGCCGGGGAGGCCGACCATGAAATAAAGCTTGACCTTGCGAAACCCGTTCTCCATGGCCGTGCGCAGGCCCCGGAGCAGGTCGGCATCGCTCAGCCCCTTGTTGATCACATCCCGCAGGCGCTGGCTGCCCGCCTCCGGGGCGAAGGTGAGCCCCGCCCGGCGGGTGCCGCCGAGGATGTGGGCGATGGCGCCATCGAAGCGGTCGACCCGCTGGCTGGGCAGGGTGAGGCTGATGTTCTGGTCGGCGAGACGATTGCGCAGCTCCACCCCCACCGCCGGCAGCGACAGCCAGTCGCTGCAGCTCAGGGAAAGCAGGGAGAAATCCGCGTAGCCCGTGCGGCGCATCCCCTCCTCCACCGCCTCCACCACGGCGGCGGGCTCCACGTCCCGCGCGGGACGGGTGAGCATGCCGGGCTGGCAGAAGCGACAGCCGCGGGTGCAGCCCCGCCGGATCTCCACGGTCAACCGGTCGTGAACGGTTTCGATGTGAGGCACCAGGCCGGTGGCGTAATGGGGCATCGGGGTGGCGGTGCGGCGCCGAATCCGGGGGGGCAGGCCGGGCTCCAGGGGCACGATCGTCACGCCGTCCTCCCCGGGGCCATAGAGGGCGGGCACGTAGACCCCCGGCACCTGAGCCAGGTCGCGCAGGAGCTGGCGGCGGCTGAGGCCGCTGGCGCGCCCCTCGGCCACCACCAGGCCGATCTCCGGCAGCAGCTCCTCGCCGTCGCCGAGGGCGATGAAATCAAAGAAGGCGGCGAAGGGCTCGGGGTTGCTGGTGGCGGTGGGGCCGCCGGCGAAGATCAGCGGAGGGGAGTCGGGATGGTCGAGGGGGCGGTCGCCGCGGGCGGCCGCCTGCGGGGGCAGGCCGGCCAGGTCAAGCATCTCCAGGATGTTGCTGGCGCAGAGCTCGTAGCTGAGGCTGAAACCGAGGAGGTCGAAGGCGGCTAGGGGGCGTTGGCTCTCGACGCCGAACAGGGGCACGCGCCGCTGGCGGAGGCGACGGGCCAGGTCGGCGGCGGGAAGGTAGGCGCGATCGCAGAGCTGGCCGGGAACCGTGTTGAGGATGGAATAGAGAAGGATGTGGCCGAGGTTGCTGGCCCCCACCTCGTAGACCTCGGGATAGGTGAGCGCCCAGCGCACCCCCGCCGCCGCCCAATCGCGCTCCCAATCCCTGGCCCGCACCCCCGACTCATTGCCGAGATAGCGGGCGGGCTTGCTGATCTCCAGATCGATCAGGCGGTCCACATCCACCACGGCCGTGGCGAGGGAAGAGACGGACACGGCAGCCGCGGCGGCACAGGCTTGATGGTAGGCAGCTGGCGACGCGGCGGGTCCGGCCGAAGCCGGGCGGGTCCGGGCGGGGCGCCATAGGACAATCGCCGCCAGTTCTCCCGAGCCCGCAGCGGGCCGCGCGCGTGTCATGGTCCAGGTCAACAGCAACTACCTCAAGCTCAAGGCCGGCTACCTGTTTCCGGAGATCGCGCGCCGGGTGAAGGCCTTCAGCGCGGCCCATCCGGAGGCGGCGATCATCCGCCTCGGCATCGGCGATGTGACCGAACCCTTGCCCGAGGCCTGCCGCACGGCGATGAAGGCTGCGGTGGACGCGATGGGCACTCCAGAGGGGTTCCATGGCTACGGGCCGGAGCAGGGGTACCCCTGGCTGCGGGAGGCCATTGCCCGCCATGACTTCCAAGCCCGCAGCTGCGCGGTGGATCCGGAGGAGATCTTCGTCTCCGATGGCTCGAAATGCGACAGCGCCAACATCCTCGACATCCTCGGGACCGGCAACCGCATCGCCGTCACCGACCCCGTGTATCCGGTGTATGTGGACAGCAACGTGATGGCGGGCCGCACGGGGGAGGCCGACGAAGGGGGGCGGTACGGCGGGCTGACCTACCTGCCGATCAGCGCGGAGAACGGCTTCACCGCCCGCATTCCCGAGGAGACGGTGGACCTGATCTACCTCTGCTTTCCCAACAACCCCACCGGCGCTGTGGCGACGCGGGAGCATCTGGCCGAATGGGTGGCCTACGCCCGCGCCAACGGCAGCCTGATTCTCTTCGACGCCGCCTATGAGGCCTTCATCCAGGATCCCTCCCTCCCCCATTCGATCTACGAGATCGAGGGCGCGCGGGACTGCGCGATCGAGTTTCGCTCCTTCTCCAAGAATGCCGGCTTCACCGGCACCCGCTGCGCCTTCACCGTCGTGCCCCGCGGCCTGATGGGGACCAGCGACAGCGGGGAGGCGGTGGAGCTGTGGGGCCTGTGGAACCGGCGCCAGAGCACGAAGTTCAACGGGGTGAGCTATATCGTCCAGCGTGGCGCCGAGGCCGTCTATTCTCCCGAAGGCCAGGCGCAGGTGCGGGAGCTGATCCGCTTCTACATGGAGAACGCCGCCATCATCCGCCGGGAGCTGGCGGCGGCAGGGCTGGAGGTGCATGGTGGGGAACAGGCCCCCTACGTGTGGGCGAAAACCCCGGCGGGCCTGGATTCCTGGGGCTTTTTCGACCTGCTGCTCGGTCAGGCCCACGTGGTGGGTACGCCCGGCAGCGGCTTTGGCGCTGCGGGGGATGGCTACTTCCGCCTGTCCGCCTTCAACAGCCGCGCCAATGTGGAGGAGGCGATGAAACGGATTCAGGCCGCCCTCGCCGGTTGAGGCACGCGTCCGCCGCAGTCAGAGGCGCACCAGATCCCGCTGAAGTTGCTCGCGGAAGAGGGCCACGGTGCTGGCCAGCCCCTCCGCGAGGGGGATGCGGGCGCGCCAGCCAAGGGCCGCCAGGCGGCTGACATCCAGCTGCTTGCGTGGGGTTCCATCCGGCTGGCTGGCATCCCACAGAATCTCTCCCTTGAACTCCGTCGCCTCAGCCACCGCCTCCGCCAGGGCGCGGATCGTGAGGTCGACCCCGGTTCCCACATTGAGATGGGTGAGCACCTCGCCGTCATCGGCGCGCGGTGCGGAGGGGACGTCGGGATTCCAGTGCTCCAGAGCGAACACACAGGCCTCGCCGAGATCATCGGCATGGAGGAACTCCCGCAGGGGGGAGCCGGTGCCCCAGCAGGTGACCGCGGGCTCGCCCCGCTCCACCGCCTCATGGAAGCGGCGGATCAAGGCGGGGAGGACGTGGCTGTTGGTGGGGTGGTAGTTGTCGCCGGGGCCGGAGAGGTTGGTGGGCATCAGGCTGATGGCGTCAAACCCGTGTTGGCGGCGCAGGGCTTCGCAGAGCTTGATGCCCGTGATCTTGGCAATGGCATACCAAGCGTTGGTGGGCTCCAGCGAACCGGTGAGCAGCGCCTCCTCGCGAATCGGCTGGGCGGCGAACTTCGGATAGATGCAACTGCTGCCGAGAAACAGCAAGCGCCGCGCGCCCTGACGCCAGGCGCTCTCGATCACGTGGTTCTGAATCTTGAGGTTGTCGAGCAGGAAATCGGCCGGAAACGCGTTGTTGGCATGGATGCCCCCCACCCGCGCCGCCGCGAGCACGACCACATCCGGTCGCCGCTGCTCCATCCAGGTCGTCACGGCCAACGGATCGAGCAGATCGAGCTCCTGTCGGCTGGCGAGGAGCAGCTCTCCCCCCCGTGACGCCTCGCCAAAGCCGCGTCGTTGCAGGGCCCGACAGATGGCGCCGCCCGCCATGCCGCGATGACCGGCGACAAAAACGCGATCGCTGGGATGCAGAAATGCCATGGGGGAATCGTCGTGCCCCGATCTTCCCACCCGCGACAAACAAAGCCAGGGCGCCGCGTGCCACCTACGATGGAACATCCGATCCTGCGTCCATTCGTCCTCTGTCCTTCCTTTCGGGCCATGGCTGATCAACCGTTTGTCCTGCCCCCTCGGGAGGCCTCCACCCGCCAGGCCTCCCGGACGCCGGGACCGGAGCGGGGGGGCGCCTCCGTGATGGAGAAAGCTCCGGAACGGGTGCGCAAGCGCTCCCCCCGCTATCGGGTGTTGCTGCACAACGACCCGGTGAACACGATGGAGTATGTGGTGAAAACCCTGCGCCAGGTCGTGCCGAGCCTGAGCGAGGAGGACGCGATCGCGGTGATGATGGAAGCGCACCAAACAGGCGTGGGCCTGGTGATCGTGTGCGATCTGGAACCTGCGGAGTTTTATTGCGAAACCCTCAAGGCCAAGGGCCTCACCAGCACCATCGAACCCGAGGAGTAGCGGTGCGCTCGGGTCCCACTTGGCTGGGCACCGTCCTCTATCCCCTCGCCCTCGTCAGCCTGTTCCTGGGGCTGCAACTCTTCGCCCGTGCCCTTGGCCTGCCCGACACCGCCTGGCCGCTCTTCGCGGCGCCCTGGGCCCTGCTGGCCCTGCTCCTGACCTTGCCCTGGCGACTGCGGCGGGTGTGGGGAGAACCCGCGCCCTGGCGACGGCTGGGGGTGGTGGTCCCGGTGGGGGCGGCCCTGCGGGCGCTGCTGAGGGGGCTCGGAGGCGCCGCGCTGTTGCTGGGACCGATCAGCGTGCTGCTGCTGTGGAGCGGCCTGGCCCGCTGGCAGCCGGCACTGAGCGGCGCCCAACTGGCCAATGCCCTGGCGCTGGGGCTGGGGGTGGGCTTTGCCGAGGAGCTGCTGTTTCGCGGCTGGTTGTGGGGGGAGCTGGCCGACCATCTGGGGGCGGGCCGCAGCGCCCTCGCCCAGGCCGCGGTGTTCAGCCTGGTCCATGCCCGGCCCGACCTGAGAGCGGCGGGACTGCTGGGGTTGCTGGTGGGGTT
>VGQX01000095.1 GCA_016882305.1 Cyanobacteria bacterium K_Offshore_surface_m2_239 | reverse complement strand
TAGGTTCTGGACTAGTCCACGGCGAATTTGATGACCTACCTGTTGCAGTTCTGCGGCGTGATCGATCCCTTGCAGCTATTCTATTTGGAGCAGCGCAACCTGCAGCCCGGGGCCTCTGCGGAGGACGATTCCCCTCCCGCGGGCCCCGCCTTCGGGGGCTTCCGACCGTTTCAGCTCGATGCCGTGCTGACCTGGGCCCAGGAGATTGCCTGCGGACGGCGCTGGGATGGCGAAGCGATTCAGCGCACGGTGATGGACGTGTGGATGGAGCGGGCCGAGGTGATCCGTCAGTGGCAGGTGCGGCTGCGCGAGGAACCTGCCGATCGACTCCTGGTGGCGGCGATCGGCACGCCGTTGGATTGGTCAGCCCGCTGTGAACGCTTGATGCGCGGTTAGGTCGCGGTCGCCGGCGCCAACCACAGCCACAGCCCCGCCACGGCCAGAGGAACGGTGAGATTGTCCACCCCGGCGTTGGCCCATTGCTCCAAGGTGGTGGCCACAGCGGCGATGGCCAGCAGCGCCAGCACCGGGGGAGCGGTCGCCGGCTCAAGGGCGGCGACCGCCAACAACACGGCCGCTGTGCTGAGGCCCATGGTGGCGGTGCCCGCGAGGGAGCGGGTCTGGCCGAAGACCCGCCAGCGGGGCGAGCTCACCACCGGACCCACCAGGCCGGCCAGTCCATCGCCGATGGCCATCACCAGCACGGCCGCCGCCATGGCTTGGGCGCGGCCGGGCCAGAGCAGGGCGAAGAGCAGGGTGATGGAGGCCCCGTAAGCGATGGTGCCGTAGCTGTGACGATTGATGTCCTCGATGCCCGGCAGCAGCCGCAGGCGGTGATTCAGGGCGGCGACCAGGGTGACCAGCGCCGACACGGGCAGGGCCACCAGCCGGTCGATGCCGCACCACCAAGCGATCAACACCACCGGCCCGCTGCCGATGTGCACCAGTTTCCGGCTCCACTCGGGTTGATCAGGCCAACGGCTCTGAACGATCCTGGCCAGGACGGCCAGGAGGCTGAGCCAGCCGGCCACCAGAACGGGACCCAGCCAGGACGCGGTCACGCCGCCTGCTGCATGTGGCTCATCACCCGCAATTTCATGATCGCCTTGGCTTCCAGCTGCCGCACCCGCTCTCGGGACACGTTGATCTGACGGCCAATCTCCGCCAAGGTGAGAGGCTCCTGCCCCTCCAGGCCGAACCGCAAGCGCAGGATCTTCTGCTCCCGCTCGTTCAGCTGGGCCAGCCAGGTGACGAGATGCTCCTTCCGCAGATGGCTGTCCATGGAGTCGAGGTGGCCATGACTGGCCGGATCCGCGATCAATTCGCCAAGGGTGCTGCGATCCTCCTCGCCGCGGGCATGGGCATCCAGGGAGGCGCAGGGGGCGGTCTGCGCCATAAGCTCCTCCAGCTCCTCCGGATCCATCCCCATGCCGTGGGCCAGTTCCAACCGGTTGGGCTGGCGCCCGAGGCGATGGGAGAGCTCGCGAGTGATGCGGCGCAGCTTGGAGAGTTTCTCGCTGATGTGAATGGGCAGGCGGATGGTGCGGGCGCTGTTGTCGATCGCCCGCGTCATCCCCTGGCGAATCCACCAGTAGGCGTAAGTGGAAAATTTGTAACCCATGCCGGGATCAAATTTGTCGACGGCACGCTCCAGACCGATGGCCCCTTCTTGAACGAGGTCAAGGAGTTCCAAGCCCTGATTTTGATATTTTTTTGCCACGCTCACCACCAGGCGCAGGTTGGCGGCCATCATGCGGTCGCGAGCGCGCTGGCCCATGCGGATCTGACGCTGCTGACGAGAGGTGAGCGTCTCCGAGGGCAACTGCTGCAGCTCCTTGGCCTGCCGCACGTGGTGGGCCAGCTCGATTTCCTCCGCAGGAGTGAGCAGGGGTACACGCCCGATGGTGCCGAGATACCAGCCAATGGAATCGGTCGCGAGGCGACCGGTCCCCTTGGGAGCCGAGCCGCGGCTGGCCGCGCGAGGGGAGGGCGTGGCTCCTTCCCCGACTGGCGTGATGCGTGGCGCCAAAGCCGCGTCGCCGTCAAAGACGTCGGACGAAGCCCGCGTGGAATGCAGAGGGATCCCCATCACCCTGCTCCTCCGGTTGAATTTGGCCGGAACTTAGCAGAGCCAGCTGGGACGAGTTGTATCAATTCCAAGGATTTCCTGTAATCTTGCCCGCTGGGGCGTCGTACAATCGCTGGTTTGGCCGAGGCGGGCCAGTGGGGACGGGGGCCTCGGGGCGTTGCCGCAGCCCGGCCATGACCCCCGCCGCCAGAGTCTTGCTGTTGCGAGCGGCTCCCTCAATCTGCGGGCAGCGGCGGGGGAGCGCTGCTGGTGAGCCCCCCTCGCCAACGTTTCATCAGGGTCGTTTGGGCCAGGGCGGGCGTGGCCTCGTCGCCCGTCTGCCGGGTGAAGGAGCCATCCGCTTGCATGTGCCAGGCATCGCTGTCGTTGAGATACAGATCCAGCAGGCCCTCCAGCTCTTTCTTCAGTTTGTCCTCTTCGATCGGCGTCACCGCCTCCACCCGGCGATCCAGGTTGCGCGGCATCCAGTCCGCGCTGCCGATGTAGACCTCTGACTGACCGCCATTGGCGAACCAAAACAGGCGTGAATGCTCCAGAAAGCGCCCGATCACGCTCACCACGCGGATGCTCTCGCTGACACCGGGCAGGCCCGGCCTCAGACAGCACATGCCGCGAATCACCAATTCGATCACCACGCCGGCTTGGGAGGCTTCATAAAGAAGGGCGATGATGGCTGGATCCACCAGCGCATTCATTTTGGCGCGGATGTGCCCTCCTTTGCCCGCCTTGGCTTGGTCGATTTCGCGCTGGATCAGGGTCTCCATCCCCCGGCGCAGGGTGACCGGGGCGACGAGCAACTTGCGGAAGCTTTGCTGCTTGGAGAAACCCGTCAGGTAATTGAACAGCTCCACAAGATCCTGGCCAAACTCCGGCCGGCAGCTGAGCAAGCCGAGATCGGTGTACAGATTGGAGGTGCGAGAATTGTAATTTCCTGTGCCAATGTGTACATAATTGCGCAAACTCTTTTTCTCCCGTCTCACCACCAGCAGCACTTTCGTGTGGGTTTTGAGACCCACCACCCCATAGACCACGTGCACGCCGGAACGCTCCAGTTGTCGCGCCCATTGGATGTTGTTGTCCTCGTCAAAACGAGCCTTGAGTTCCACCAGGGCCAGCACCTGCTTCCCATTCTCCGCCGCCCGAATCAAGGCGGCGATCACCGCCGAATCCTTGGAGGTGCGGTAGAGGGTCATCTTGATCGCCAGTACGGAGGCATCCTCCGCAGCCTGGTTCAGAAATTCCTCAACAGACGTGGCAAACAGATCGAAAGGGTGATGCAGAAGCACATCCCCCCGTCGGATCACGGAGAAAATGCTTTGAAACTCCTCCGCCTTGATCGAGCCATCTTCCAGCAGGGTCGTCTGGGCTCGCATCAATGGTGGGGAGGTGCGGCCCTTGAAAGGGGTGTCCTTCAGTTCGGGCATGGGGATGCTGAGCAGATGCATCAAGTCATCCAGGCCCAGGGGGCCGTTGATCCGATACAGGTCTTCCGGCTCCACATCGGTGCCCTCCATCAGCAGGCGCACCATCTCCTCGGGCATCTCATTGGCCACCTCCAGGCGCACCACCTCCCCTCCCAGGCGCCGTTTGCGCAAGCCCTCCTGCAGGGCCTCCATCAGATCGTCGGCCTCCAGGTCGCGCAACTCCAGGTCGGCATCGCGCGTGATGCGGAAGAAGTAATGCCCCTCGATCGTCATGCCTGGAAACAACATCTGCAGATGAAAGGCCACCACCTGCTCCAGGGGCACAGCCGTGAAGACAGCGGCGGGGTGGCGGTCGCTGAGGTTGTTGGGCAGGGGCACAAAACGGGGCAGAATTTTCTGTGGCACCTTCACCCGAGCAAATTGTCGCTGCCCGGATTCAGGATCCCGAATCAGAGCCGCCACGTTCAGGCTGAGGTTGCTCATGAATGGAAATGGATGGGCTGGA
The DNA here is from genome assembly GCA_016882305.1 of Cyanobacteria bacterium K_Offshore_surface_m2_239. Classification (GTDB taxonomy): domain Bacteria; phylum Cyanobacteriota; class Cyanobacteriia; order PCC-6307; family Cyanobiaceae; genus Cyanobium. The sequence goes on along the minus strand of VGQX01000095.1, from coordinate 8,339 downwards.
TCCACCGCCAAGGGGGTGAGCACAGGGAAGATTTCTGAGCGGAAATAGACGCTCAGCCACTCCTTTTGTCGTTTGTTAAGCTTGACATAATCGAGCAGGTAAATGCCGTGATCCGCTAGCTCGCGCTTGAGGGATTGGCGGTAGTGTTGCTGTTGCGATTCCAGCAGGGGGCGCAGCTCCTTCTGAATCGCTTCCAGCTGCTCCAAAGGAGTGAGGCCATCATCGCTGCGAACGCTGACCCCCGCCTCCTGCTGGGATTTCAGCGACGCGACGCGCACCATGAAGAACTCGTCGAGATTGTTGCTGAAAATTGCGCTGAACTTGGCCTGCTCCAGCAAGGGAACCCGAGGATCCAGGGCCTGGGCCAGCACCCGTTGATTGAAGGCGATCCAGCTCAGCTCCCGGTTGATGTAGAGCTCCTGTGGCACGGCTGCCGCCGGGATTGGCTGGTCCATGGACTCTTCTCTCAAGCTGCAGGTGGAGGCAGGCTGCGGTCGCCGCAGGCCATTTTTCAACGTAGCAATGCTGGCGCTGCTCCTCCGGTGTTGTCCCTTACCCGGCCGCTGTGCGCTTGGGACCCCCCGCCACCAACACGCCCACCGCCAGCAGCACGCTGATTCCCAACCAGAACGGACTCTGGCGGCCCACTGTTTCGTAGGCCAGACCGGCCAGGGGCGGACCCAAAAAGCCCCCGAGACTCTGCAGCCCCTGCAAGCTTCCCAGGGCGGCGCCCTGCCCCTCGTCCCCGAGGCGGCGGGACACCATGGCCCGCAGGCAGGGCGTGATCAGCCCCGTGCCCAGCGCCAGGGAGGCCACAGCCACAAAGGCCAGGGGCACGGCCGTGGCCCGCGCGGTGAGCGGCAGGAGAAGGCAGCCCGCGCTGGCGAACCCCAGCCCGGCCATCGACAGGCGCCACTCGCCGAAGCGCTTCACCAGGGGACCGATCAAGCCGCCCTGCACCACCATCGCCACCACGCCCACCAAAAGGAAGGCGGTGGAGGCCAGTCCCGGTCCCCAGCCGAAGGCTTGCTTGAAATAGAGCACCAAAATGCCTGTGAAGCCGCTGAAGGCAAAAAAGAAGAGGAAAAACGCCAGGCACAGGCGCCCCACCCGGGGATGGCGCAACACCCGCATCAGCTGATGCCAGGGCTGCAGCTCCCGGGCCGCTGGCATCGGTTTGCGCGCCTCGGGGGGGTGCGTTTCCGGCAGCAGGCCCACCACCATCAGCAGGTTGAACACCGCAAAGGCCACCCCCAGCGCCAGCGGCAGACGCACGGACACGGCGGAGAGCACGCCGCCCAGGGCCGGGCCCAGGATGAAGCTCAAGCCGAAGGCCACCCCGATCAAGCCGAAGGCTTGTGCCCGTTGCTCCGCCGGGGTGATGTCCGCCAGCACGGCCCCTGCGGTGGCGGCGGTGCCGCCGCTCACGCCGTCGATCAATCGCGCCGCGAACAGCAGGCCCAGGGGCAGGCCGGCGGCCGTGGCGCCGGGCCAGAGGCTCTGCCAGGGCAGGCTGAGGGTGAGAGCGAACAACCCCAGGCCCACCACCGTGCCGGCGACGCAGGCCGTCATCACGGGCTTGCGGCCATAGCGGTCGCTCAGGGCGCCGATCAACGGGGTGAAGGCAAACTGTGCCAGGGCGTAGCTCCCCGCCAGCAGCCCCAAAACCCTGCCGTCATTGGTGAGGTTCGCGAGCAGGAAGGGCAGGAGGGGAAAGATCAGCGTCTCCCCCAGCCTGTCGTTGAGCAGGGTGAGGAAAGCGCTGAAGACGATCGTGCGGCGCGCGCGGCTCAGAGGGCAGGACAAGATCGGCTCGCCCAGCTTCCCACGCCGCCCTGGCGACGTCCTGCGGGCCTGACGCGCTCGCGGCGCCACCTGGCGATAATGAGCTGACATCGGGTTGTTCGGTCGCGTGGCCATCGCCGCCTCCGGGCTCCTTCTCGCGCTGTTTTCCGCGGTCCACCTGGCGGGCCTGGCTGTGGCCTGGTGGGATCCTCCAGGTTTTGAGCGCTACGCCGCCGCCCTCCATCACGCCTCCTGGTTGCCGGTGGTCGAGGTGGCTTTGGTGCTGCCGCTGCTCCTTCACCCTGTTCAAGCCCTCGCCCGCACCCTCGCCAATCGGGTGGCGCGCGGCGGCGGCGGCCCGCCGCGCAGCCGACGGGGGGAGGGGGTGGAGCCCCTGGCCGCCCTGGCCGGGCGGCTCATGCCCTGGAGCGGGGGCTTGCTGCTGCTCTTCCTTCTGGTCCACCTGGCGCAGCTCCGTCTGCGGCGGCCCGCGAACGGCGCCGAGCTGGCTGCTCTCCAGGAGGTGTTGGCGCAGCCTCTCTGGTTTGCTCTCTATGCTGCGGCAGGTGTGGCCTTGGCCCTGCACCTCTTCCATGGCCAGGAGAGCGCCTTTCGCAGTCTCGGCCTGCTCCATCCCCGCCAGTCCCTGGCCATCCGCTGGGTCGGGCGAGGCCTGGCCGTGATCCTAGGCGCGGGCTTTGCCCTGCTGCTCTTCATCCTTCGCGGAGGGGCGCCGGCATGAGCGACGCCATGACCCTGGATCCAAGGCTGCCGGACGGGCCTCTGAGCACGGCCTGGCAGCGCACCCGTGACAACCTTCCCCTGATCAGCCCGTCCAACCGGCGCCACTTGCGGATTCTGGTGGTGGGAAGCGGCCTGGCGGGAGCCTCTGCGGCGGCCAGCCTGGCGGAGCAGGGCTACCCGGTGACGTTGATCACTTACCACGACAGCCCGCGGCGGGCCCACTCCGTGGCCGCCCAGGGGGGCATCAATGCCGCCAAGAACTACGCCAACGACGGTGACAGCGTGGAACGCCTCTTCCGCGACACCGTCAAGGGCGGTGACTTCCGCGCTCGGGAAGCGGGCTGCCACCGCCTCGCGGAGATCAGCGGCGCGATCATCGACCAGTGCGTGGCCCAGGGCGTGCCCTTCGCCCGGGAGTACGGCGGCACCCTGGCGACCCGCAGCTTCGGCGGCACGCTCGTGAGCCGCACGTTCTACGCCCGAGGCCAGACGGGTCAGCAGCTCCTCTACGGAGCTGTGCAAGCCCTGTTGCGCCAGGTGGCCCTCGGTCGCGTGACCCTGCTGCCACGCCGCGACATGGTGGAGCTGATCACGGTGGATGGAGTGGCGCGGGGCGTGGTGTGTCGCCACCTCCTCAGCGGAGAGTTGGAGGCCCACACGGCCAACGCGGTGCTGTTGGCGAGCGGTGGCTATGCCAACGTCTACTTCTTGTCGACCAACGCGGTGAAGAGCAACGCCAGCGCCCTCTGGCGCGCCCACCGCAAGGGGGCCTGCTTCGCCAACCCCTGCTTCACCCAGATCCACCCCACCTGCATCCCCAGTGGCGATGCGCACCAGAGCAAGCTCACGCTGATGAGCGAAAGTCTGCGCAATGACGGACGGGTCTGGTTGCCCGCCCTCCCTGGCGACTCCCGCCCGCCCGAGGCCATCCCGGAGGCGGAACGCGACTATTTCCTGGAGCGGCAGTATCCCACCTACGGCAACATGGTGCCGCGCGATGTGGCCTCCCGCCGGGCCCGGGAACTGTGCCTGCGGGGCCGGGGCGTGGGGCCGGGCGGTCGTTCGGTCTATCTCGACCTGGCCGACGCCATCCGCCGGGAGGGCACGGCCGTCATCGAGGCGCGCTACGGCAATCTGCTGCAGATGTATGAACGCATCACCGGCGAGGATCCCCGCGCCACGCCCCTGCGCATCTACCCCGCCCCCCACTACACCATGGGGGGCCTGTGGGTGGATTACCACCTGATGAGCACCATCCCCGGGCTGTTTGTGCTGGGGGAGGCCAACTTCTCGGAACACGGCGCCAATCGCCTCGGGGCCAGCGCCTTGATGCAGGCCCTGGCGGATGGAACCTTCATCGCCCCGGCCACGGTGCCCGCCTGGCTGGCGGGGGCTCCCCAGCCGGAGGTGGGAGTGGAGCATCCCGCCTGCCTTGAGGCCCTGGCGGCGGCGGCGGCGCGGTTGCGGGCGCTGTTGGCGCCAGCGGGCCGGGGCCGGGGAGCGCTGCCGGTGGATGGTTTCCATCGGGAGCTGGGGCTGTTGATGATCGGGGCCTGCGGCATCAGCCGCTCGGGGCCCGGATTGCGCCAAGCGCTCACGGAGGTGGAGACCCTGCGGCAGCGCTTCGCGGAGGAGGGCGGCGTGACCGATCCCGCGGCTGGCGGGGCCGGCGGCGGCCTGAACGGCGAGCTGGAGAAGGCCCTGCGCCTGGTGGATTTCTTCGGCCTGGCCGACCTGATGCTGCGCGATGCCCTGGCTCGGGAGGAATCCTGTGGCGCCCACTTCCGCGAGGAACACCAGACCCCGGAGGGCGAGCCCCGGCGCGATGACGCCCGCTTCCGCCACATCGCCGCCTGGGAACACGCGGGTGACGCTCCTCCGCGCCGCCACGTCGAACCCCTCACCTACACCGCGCTCCCGCCTGCAGCGCGCTCTTATCGCTGATGCCCACCCCCCTGACGCTCACCTTCAAGATCTGGCGCCAGATCAGGCCGGATGCGCCCGGCGGCCTGGACACCCACCGGCTGGAGGGACTGAGCCCGGATCTCTCCTTGCTGGAGGCGTTGGATGTCCTCAACGAGCGCCTGATCGCCCGTGGCGAGCGGCCCATCACCTTTGATCACGACTGCCGGGAGGGCATCTGCGGCGCCTGCGGGTTTCTGGTCAATGGCCAGGCCCATGGTCCCGCGGCGGAGACCACGGTTTGCCAGCTCTATTTGCGTCAGTTCCGCGACGGTCAGGTGCTGGTGTTGGAGCCGTGGCGCGCGCGGGCCTTTCCTGTGCAGCAGGACTTGATGGTGGATCGCTCCGCCTTCGATCGGATCCTGCAGGCGGGGGGCTATTGCTCGGTGAACACCGGCAGCGCACCGGAAGCCAACAGCCTGCTGGTGAGCCGGGAGGCGGCCGCCAGCGCCTTCGATGCCGCCACCTGCATCGGCTGCGGCGCCTGCGTGGCCAGTTGCCCCAACGCGTCCGCCAGCTTGTTCGTCGCGGCCAAGCTGGCCCACCTCGGCCAGCTGCCTCAGGGCCAGCCGGAACGGCGCCAGCGGGCGAACGCCCTGCAGGAGCAGATGGCGCGCGAGGGCTTTGGCCACTGCGGCAATCATCTGGAATGTGAGGCCGCCTGTCCGAAGGGCATCTCCGCCGACTGGATCAGCTGGATGCGTCGGGAGCGCTGGGCCGGCTGAGGGCTCAGACCTCCAACGCCCCCGGCGTGTACTGGGTGACGGCGAGGGTGTCGCGGAAGCGTTGGCGGAAGGTTTGCCACTCCGCGTAGACGTAGCCGAAGGTGGCCGGGTTTTGTCGCGCCAATTCGTCCAGGTGCGCCTTGGACGCCTCCTCGAAGGCGGCCATCATCGCGGGGGGGAAGCGGCGCAACTGCACCCCCTGCCGTCGCAGCCGTTCCAGCGCGGACATGTTGCGCAGGTCATAGGTGCGCAGGATGCGGGCATAGGTGTCGGCACAGGCCGTCTCCAGGGCCGCGCGGTGATCGGCGGGCAAGGCGGCCAGGGCCTCTTTGTTGACCATCAGTTCCGTGGAGGTGGCGGGCTCCCACCAGCCCGGGCTGTAGTAGTGAACGAACCCCTGCTCCCGCAGGAGGTGCAGCCCCAGAGCCTCATCGTCATGGGGGCCGATCCACTCGGCCGCATCCAGCCGCCCGTCCCGCATGCGGGGTTCGATCTCCGAGGGACCGATCACCCGGCCGATGAGTTCCAGATCGGTGCGCACGCCAAACCGGTTGAGCACCTCCGCCCCCAGCCCCGGGATGCGCATCCGCAGACCCTTGAGATCCTCCAGGGAGCGCAATTCCTTCTTGAACCAGCCACCCATCTGTCCCCCCGTGCAGGCGATCGGAAACGAGCACAGCCCCTCCAGCGAGTCGTTCTGCACGCGGACGCGGGCGTAGACGCTCTGGTGGAAGGGCCAGGCGTCGCCCTGGTGGCGGCGATAGTGCAGCCAGGCGGTCTGCTCCCGCGGGGTGAGGCCGAAGGGAATGGCCTTGGCGAAGAACAGGGGCGTCAACACCTTGTCGTAGTAGACGTCCGCATAGCTGCAGGGCGCCTCGCCCCGGCTGACGCGACGAAACATCTCCGAGCTGGAGAGATTGGGTTGGGGATCGATGCGGATGCGGAAGCGGCCATCCGTCAGCTGAGCCAGGCGCTCCGCCACCATCCGCGAGGCCTGGCTGACGATCACCCGGTCGTCCCGCGGGCTGAGATAGGTGAGCATCCGCCACTCCCGGATGGTCTCGTTGCTCCGCGAAATCCAGCCCGCCGCGATGCCCGAGAGGCCAGCGGCGCTGGTGCCCGCCGCGAGCACGAGCAGCTCTCGCCGTTGCAGCCGTTGACGGGGCTCCGGCAGTTGAAAGGGGCGTGCTTCCGGATGGCCATAGGCGCTCAAGAGGGCATGGGCTCCTGTCCAGGACTCCCGGCGCAGCGCATGGGAGGCCTCCTCCAGGGCGGCGGCGAAGGTCTTGCCCGCCTCCATCGCTCGCAGGAGCGTCGTGAAGGCAAGGGCCGCGGATTCCGTCGGCACGGGTTCGCGGAAACACTGCACCCAGGCGATGCCCGCCGCCAGGCAGCTGTGGGCCAGATCCACGCCGCTGCAGCTGTTGAGCATCACCAGCTGCAGCCCGTGATCCACCGCTTGACGCAGGGAAGCGTCCAGGCTCGCGCCGCTGATCCAGGTCCCATCCCCCAGTTGCAGGCTGCCGCCCGCCCCCGGGTCGGCGCGGGAGTGGCCGAGAAAGATCAGGGCGTCCCACCCCGGAGCTTCCGCCAGCCGTTCCCGCAGCTGGGCCAGGGTGCTTCGCGGGCCGCGCAGGGTCTGCAGCAGGAGGCGCCCGCGCTGCGCCAGGGCTTCCAGGGTCTGGATCTCCCGATCCAGCCGCAAGGTGTCCTCCTGGCCCACCACCAGCAGCAGCATCCGCGGGCGGCGCTGGCGCAGGGTGGCGGTGGGCAGGGCCGGATCTCTCGGCGGGAGCCGCCAGAGGGCGCGATCCAAAGGCAATTCCTCCCAGGGCCACTGTTCCATGGGCCGCAGGGCGTCGGCGATGCGCAAGCGCAGGGGTGCGCCGGGATGGCGTCTCAGGGCCCGATGGAGCGGCGCCCATTCCTGGCCGTTGAACCACTGCCGCAAGGCGGTGCCCAGCCTCTGGCCCCAGTCGTCCACCACAGAATCGGGCACAACGGCTTCGGCGCCGCGGCCCAGCAGGTGGTGGTGTTGCAGAAAGCGGGCCAGCCAGGCCTGGTAGAGCCGTTGCAGATCCGGGGGGGGATGGAGGGAGAAGCTGGCCTGCAGGCTCGGGCTCACCAGCAGCGCCGCGAGTTCCGCGGGTGTTTCCGTCGTTGACCCCAGGGGCTGCAGGTTCAGATCAACGGTCTGCATGGCCATCCGTGGGGGCTCAGGGGGGAGTGTGGTCGCAGGAGGGGAATGGGGCGGAAGGAGGATCGCAAGGCCCGAGAAGCAGGGGGGGGAGACGCAGCCGCGTGCCCCCCCATTCCACCGCGATCTCGATCGGCGTGTCGCTTCCGCTCACGTCCAGCTCCAGACCCTGGCTGATGGCGGACACCGCCGCTCGGGGTCCGGCCACCAGCCGCAGGCCATCGGGAAGCACATCCCCCGCCAGCCGGGGCACCAGGCGCACGCGCAGCGTGCTGGCCGCCACAGGGCTGTCGCCGCAGGCGATCAACTGAAGTTGAAAGTGTTCAATCGTCCCGGCGCGGGCTTCGCCCCAGCAGAGGACATCGTTCACGATGCCGAGGGGAACGGCCAGTATGGCCAGCGCGGAGTGGTCAACCTCCATGGTGGCGGATCGAAAGCTCCCACCCCCCAGAGGCGCCAGTTGGGCGCCGAGCGCCAGCAGGCTGTCGTCGATCCAGCCCCGCAGCCAGCGGGCGACGGGGAGGGCATCCGCTCCGCTGGCCATCCCCGCTCCAGCCCGCGACACCTGCGGAGAAAGGCTTTGCGGGTCGAGGAGGCACGCCAGGGTGAGCAGGCGATCCACCCCGCCCTGGAAGCGCTCCACCCCCAGCGTGATCACCCCTGCGCGGTCCCTGGCCGCAGCCTGCGCGATCACCTCGTCGTGGGTGAGCACCCCGGGCATCCACACCACGCCGAGCTCCTCCTCGACCCAGGCGGCCAGCAGGAAATGGGGGGCGTGCTCAGCGATTCGCCAGGGTGCGCTGTCGGCATGGAGCGTGTCCGCGCCATAGGGAAGACAAACCAATTGCACCCGGAACCCGTTGAGAAGCAACAACCGCTCCGGATCCTCCAGGGCGAGGGTCGGTCCCAGGGGGAGGGAGAATCCA
>VGQX01000094.1 GCA_016882305.1 Cyanobacteria bacterium K_Offshore_surface_m2_239 | reverse complement strand
GTCCGCCACTAACCCGAAGGTTCGTTCGACTTGCATGTGTTAAGCACGCCGCCAGCGTTCATCCTGAGCCAGGATCAAACTCTCCGTTGTAAACACGCCCTGTTGGGTTCCGTCTCCCAAAGCTAGAACTTTCATTCCAGACTCAAAAGTCGGTTCCCTCAGCTTGCTTTGCCTCATCCAATCCTCTCGCTTTCGCGTAAGATCATTGAAGCCCCTTCCATTGTTGAAAGGTTGAGAGTGCTCCCCAAAGCTTTCGCTTCAGAAGCTGTCCCAGATCTCAGATCCGGTTCGCTTAGACTCGCCTCATCTGGGCTTGTCCTCGCATGTTCTCTTTTGACGGGACCTCACACCTTTGTTGCATACTTCGTCAGATCCTCATAACCTCAAACCTCCTGGTGCTTTCTCGAACATCATTCCGGCTTTCCGTTTTTCGGTCTGACGCAACAAAAGCGTCAGTTCCTCAACTTCTTGAATTGTCCAGGTTCTCCCGCTTCTCGCCTCACCAGGAGGCTCGGGCGGGCTGCCGTCTCTCGACGACTTGATCACCTTACAACACCGTCGACTCGCGTCTTGGTCTCGGCAGGTGGCGCGGGTCGGACTCTCATCCCTCCCGCGCAGCTGATGAACCTAACACATCCCCCTCACCAACGCCTCACCCCACTCCCGGTAGCGCTCCATCTCCTCCTCCTCGGACGCCCAGAAAAATACCCCGGGTGATGCCTGAGGACCGTGCTTCGGAGGTTGGGAAATCTCCCTACCGCCGTTCCCATGGCGCACCCCAGGCGGCCCATGGAGTGCAAGGACTAAACGGGGGGATGCCGTCTATCGATCACGTGCTCGGTCAGGCGGCAACTCAACCCGCTCACCATTCCCAAGCCGTTGCATTTCTTTACTGCGGAAAACAGGGTCAACAAAAAACCGCCGGGTTTTCCGGCGGTTCAAAAGAAGTCTGTTCGCAAAATAATGAACTAAGTATCAGAACAAGCCAAGTGTCAAAGACTTGTCAATGGGAAGAGCTGCACCGATGCCCAGGTAGATGGTGAAGACTGTGCCGAACAGGAACACAGCCATGGCAACAGGGCGACGGAAAGGATTTTGAAACTTGTTAAAGCTCTCGATGAAAGGGACAAGCATCAAACCAAGTGGAACCATGGTCTGCAAAGCGATGCCTAGGAGCTTGTTCGGTACAACTCTCAGAATTTGAAAAACCGGATAGAGATACCACTCGGGCAAAATCTCGAGAGGTGTAGCGAAGGGATCAGCCTTATCACCAAGCATGGCAGGATCTAAGACTGCTAAGCCGACAATGCAGCAGATGGTTCCCAGTATACAGACAGGGAAAATATAAAGAAGATCGTTCGGCCAAGCAGGCTCTCCATAATAGTTATGGCCCATGCCCTTAGCGAGTTTAGCCCTGAGGTTAGGGTCAGCCAGATCGGGCTTTTTGAGGATGTGCATGATAAATGACAGAGAGTGATCGGAGAAGAAAAGAACCGAAGCCTAAAGAGGTCCAGAAATCCCTTGCTTACGAATCATGAGAAAGTGCATGAGCATGAATACAGCAAGCAGCCATGGGAGGACAAACGTGTGCAGACTGTAAAACCTGGTCAACGTGGCTTGACCAACACTTTCACCACCTCTCAGCAATTCCACCATGAAGTCACCGACCACAGGAACAGCGGCTGGAACTCCAGAAACAATCTTCACAGCCCAGTAGCCAACTTGGTCCCAAGGGAGGGAATAGCCGGTGACTCCGAAAGAGACGGTGATGACCGACATGACCACTCCAGTGACCCAAGTCAGCTCGCGGGGGCGCTTGAACCCCCCTGTGAGGTAGACCCTGAAAACGTGCAGGATGAGCATGAGGACCATCATGCTGGCACTCCAGCGATGAACCGAGCGAATCAGCCAGCCAAAACTGACGTCAGTCATCAGGTACTGGACAGAGGCATAGGCCTCGGCCACGGTGGGTTTGTAATAAAACGTCATCGCGAACCCACTCGCGAACTGGATCAGGAAGCACGTGAGGGTGATCCCGCCCAGGCAATAAAAGATGTTGACGTGCGGAGGGACGTATTTGGCCGAGATGTCGTCCGCGATCGCCTGGATCTCAAGGCGCTCGTTGAACCACTCATAAACCGGGTTTGTTTTGGAGTCGGGCGCGGCTGGAGACGAGTTCGCCATGCAGCAGGGTGCACTTGGTTGCGAAAGTCTACCGATCGTCCGTGCCGCCCTGTGACCCCCCTTCCCAACTGGTGCCGCTGCCCTCAACCCTTTGCAACACCCGTGGCTCCGGAGCCACGGCGGCAGCTGACGCGACGCCGCCTGTGGCAAGGGGTCTCAAATGCGCTCGGGACCTTGGCCTTGATGGCTGTTCTGCTCATCCAACCGCCGCTCGCTCTGGCCCTGAACGACGCTCAGCAGCTGGTGATCGATGCCTGGCGCCTGGTGAGCCAGAGCTACGTGGATCCGCAGCGGCTGGACGCGCTGCACTGGAGAGAGCAACGGCAGCGGACCCTGGAACGCCCCATCACCACCAGTGGGCAGGCCTACGACGCCATTGAGAGTCTCCTCGCCAGTCTTGGCGATCCGTACACGCGTCTCCTGCGTCCCGAAGAGTTTTCCGCGCTCCGGCAAAGCAACGAGGGCACAGTCTCCGGGGTGGGCTTGCAGCTCGGCCTCCGCCAGAACGACCAGCAGGTCGTGGTGATCGCTCCATTGGCCGACTCACCTGCGGCGGAGGCGCAGATCGCCTCAGGCACGGTGGTCCTGGCGGTTGACGGCCAGTCGACACGGAGCCTTCGGTTGGAGCGGGCGGCAGCGCTCCTGCGGGGTCCTGTGGACAGCGAGGTGGAGATTCAGCTTCAAGACAAGTCAGGCGCAGTCAGGGATCTGCGCCTCGTCCGTCGCAAAATTGATCTGCTGCCCGTACGCATGCGGCGTCTGCGGGTGCGAGGACACGAGCTGGGCTATCTGCGCATCACGCAATTCAGCGAGCCCGTTCCCTCACAGGTGGAGCAGGCCCTTTTGTCGTTCAACCCACCCGGTGACACCGACACCCCGCCCATCGAGGGGTTGATCCTGGACCTGCGAAACAACAGCGGCGGTCTTGTCAGCGCTGGCCTGGCCGTGGCCAATGACCTGCTGGCGCGTGCACCGGTGGTGGAGACCAAAGATCGAAGCGGCATCACCTCCAGCCAAGTGAGTGGAGCCGAGCAGCTCTTCACGGGACCCATGCTCACCCTTGTGAATGGAGGAACAGCCAGCGCCAGCGAGATCCTCGCGGGAGCGCTTCAGGACAACGATCGCTCTCCCCTTGCCGGCAGTCAGACGTTTGGCAAGGGACTCATTCAAACCCTCATCCCCCTGGGGGACGGCAGCGGGCTGGCGGTCACCGTGGCGCACTATCTGACTCCCGCAGGACACGACATCCAAAGCCTGGGAATCACGCCAGATGTTGAGCTGCCCGCCCCGGAGCCTCTCAATCCAGGCGGTCGGGACGATCTTTGGCTCAGCACAGCGCAGGACCTGTTGCTGGACCAGCTGGCCTGGGGAGCGTCCCCACGATGAGCCCAAGGCAGCGCACCTATCACGATCCCCTCCATGGGGCGATTCAGCTCGACAGAGCGATCCCCGCCGAAGCCCTGGCGATTGACCTGATCGACCTTTCACCCTTTCAGCGCCTGCGGCGCATCCGCCAGCTGGGACCAGCCTTCCTCACCTTCCACGGGGCGGAATCCAGTCGATTCACCCATTCCCTGGGCGTGCTTCATTTGGCCCGGCAAGCCCTCCACCATCTGGAGCGGCTCCACCCCCAACTTGAGGAACAACGGGTGCGGCTTTATGCCGCAGCTCTGCTTCATGACGTGGGTCACGGCCCCCTCAGTCACAGCGGCGAGGAGATGTTTGGTTTGTCCCACGAAACCTGGTCCGCACGGGTCATTCGTGAAGCCCCGTCCGTGCGCGATCGCCTAGAGGCTGAGGGCAGGGGCACCGCCGAAGCGGTGGCCCATTGGCTGAGCCGCAGCTCCGCTGATGGGCCGGGGATCCAGTCCCTGGTGAGCAGCCAGCTCGACTGCGATCGATTGGACTATCTGTTGCGCGACAGCTACAGCACCGGCACCCGCTACGGCCAGTTGGATCTCGATCGCCTGCTCGCGGGACTGGTTCTGGCGCCCGATGGATCTCTCGCCGTGCATCCAAGAGCCCTGTTGGCGGTCGAGCACTACCTGGTCGTTCGCCAACTGATGTATCGAAGCGTCTACAACCATCGACTTAACGTTGTCTGCAACTGGCTGCTGAAGCGCGCCATCGCGGTGGCGCGTCAGCTTGGCCCTCAGCAGGTGTGGACGGATGGTCCGATGGCGGATTGGCTGTGGCGGGCTGATGACTTGTCGTTGGAGAGTTTCCTGGACAACGACGACGTGCGCACCCTCTACCACTTCAGCCGCTGGCGAGACGATGGTCCTGCGGAACTTCGCGATCCCTGCGAACGCCTGCTGAACCGAAGGCTGCTCAAGGCCCTTGATGTGCGCCATTTGTCAACCACGCAGAGGCTGGAAGCGCTGGCGCTCGCCCAGCGAGAAGCCCTGCGCGTCGGGTTGAATCCGGATGGGTGCTGTGCCCTGCAACAGGGCCAAACCCGAGGTTATGACCCCTACAGGAGCGGGCTGCGTCTCTGGGATGGCGACAAGCTTCAGGCTTTGGAGGCTTCCTCGCGACTGGTCCAATCGTTGACGACTCAAGAGCCCTGGGCCTGGCTGCTCCATCCCCAGGAGGTGGAGCACACCCTGCGGGCCAAGCTCCAGGAGCCCCAGACCTGAGTGTGCCTGGCGCCGGCAGGGTCATCAGGCCGCAAGAGATGGGTTCTTAAGGTCTTGGGTGATTGTTGCCTGCCGATGGCTGCCGAATGGATCCCTTCTGTCGATCGCGAGCGGCCCCATCTGCTCAAGCTCCCTCCCTGGAGCGAGGCAGGCGACCCGGGGCATGAAGTGAGCGATGCCTTGTTGGTGGCACCGTCCTTGCGAGGGGCTGTAACGCTGCTGTGCGGTCCCTGGCCCCTGCGTCCGGGAGATTTCCGACGGGTGCAGGAGCTCCTGGCGGCGGCTTCGCTCAGCCTGTGGTCGGTGTGGTGCCAGGAGGAAGGCGCCAAAGTGGCTGCGGCCTCCCTCGGATTGGTGGTGGACAAGCCCCCCCCGCACCAGGACCTCATCGCGGGCCAAGGAGGACAGCGACAGCAAAGGAACACGGCCCTCGACGCGTCGGCGTTGTCGATTCATCAAGGGACTGTTCGCTCGGGTGACCATCCGCAAGCGACCGGATCCTTGCTGGTCCTTGGAGATGTGAATCCCGGGGCTCAGGTGAGCGCCACGGGACATGTGATGGTGTGGGGGAAGCTCCGTGGCATTGCCCACGCAGGGCGCTCAGGGGATCGCACGGCCCAGATCGTGGCCCTTCATTTGCATCCCTTGCAACTGCGGATCGCGGATCAGGTGGCCCGCGGTCCGGAGGAGCCCCCCCCCCATGGGCTGGCGGAAAAAGCCCATCTCGTGAATGAGAGCATCCAGATCGATCCTGCGGATCCGTCCTGGCCGCTGGGGTGCGTGCCAGCCCCACGCCCTGGCCTGTCCAGCGGTGGTCAGGGCACAAAGCTGGCGTAACCTGCAAGCATGCCCATGACTCCCGTGACGTCAGCTCCAGCGCGCATCATCTTGATTTGCTCCGGAAAAGGTGGTGTTGGCAAAACTACATTGACAGCCAATCTAGGCATCGCACTTGCCAAGTTGGGGGAGCGCACAACCGTGCTTGATGCTGATTTTGGCCTGAGGAATCTCGATTTGCTCCTGGGCCTTGAAAATCGGATTGTTTATACAGCTCAGGACGTGCTCTCCGAGACCTGCCGGCTGGAACAAGCCCTTGTCAAACATAAACAGCAACCCAACCTCTCCCTTCTGCCGGCGGGAAATCCACGCATGCTCGAGTGGTTGACCCCCGAGGACATGCAAAAAATTGTCAAATTGATTGCCGCTCAGGCGGACTACGTTCTAATTGACTGTCCAGCGGGGGTCGAGCAAGGCTTCAAGAACGCCGCTATGGCCTCCCAGGAAGCGATTGTGATCACCACTCCGGAAATTTCAGCGGTGCGTGATGCGGATCGGGTGATCGGCCTACTGAACACCATGAATGTTGCCCCCGTTCAGCTGGTGCTCAATCGCGTACGCCCAAAGATGGTTGCCAATCAGGACATGCTCGCTGTTGAGTCGGTCACCGACATTCTGGCTTTGCCTCTGTTGGGACTGGTGGTGGAGGATGAACAGGTGATCGTTGCCACCAACCGAGGTGAACCACTGACCCTGAACGGCTCCGCTACAGCTGCCGGTAAGGCCTATCACAACATCGCCAAACGCCTGCGGGGAGAAGATGTGCCCTTGATCGATCCCTCCAAGGAGAGAAAGGGTCTGCGCGCGCGCTTGATGAACAAACTTCGCCAGTCAGGTCTGTTCTGAATCATGGCCCTCCTCGATTTCATCCACCGACTTCTTGGCCTGCAGAAGCCCAGTGCCACAACAGCCAAAGAGAGGCTTCAACTTGTTCTCGCCCACGATCGCAGCGACCTGAATCCAGAACTGCTGGAACAGATGCGACGCGAAATCCTTGAGGTGGTGCAGAAATATGTTGAGATTGATATCGATGGTGGCGATGTCAGCCTGGCCACGGAAGACCGCGTGACCGCCTTGGTGGCCAACCTGCCGATCCGCAGGGCCAAGATCGGACCAGCACAACAGCGGCCATCCCCTCCAGAAGACACATCATCACCATCCGCAGCACGGGAGTCATCATCAGCCGAGCACCCTTCCGAGGCACCAACGGCAGACCCCACACCTGTTGATGCCCTGGACGCGGCCAGCCCCGCCCCCTCCGAAGGGCCCCCAGATCACGGGGAGGACACGTCCTCGGCAAAGGACCACGAAGAGGCGGCGATTCAGGGGAACACTTGACATCCCCGCCCCGGTCCAATGCGGCCATCCCCCAGGCCAGCCTCCCAGGTCCCCACTCCGTTCGAACGTTCTGCCATCAGTCCAGCGGAACATCGGGTGCTCGCTCTCATGCTTCATGGTCACAGCAATGGGACGATCGCTGAAACCCTCGCCCTGAGTCGGCGCACCGTCGAGGGACACGTTTCGATGCTGCTGCGGAAAACCGGTTGTCACAGCCGCACGCAGCTTGTTCTTTGGGCCCTGGGTCAGCGTTAGGCTCACCAAGTCCACGCCGGCTTAGCTCAGTGGTAGAGCAGCGCTTTTGTAAAGCGAAGGCCATCGGTTCAAATCCGTTAGCCGGCTTCCTTCCGACTCCTGCCCATGGCCCAGCCTGAGGGCGAAGAAGACCAGTACCTGGCCACCCTTCATGAACTGGAGGCCACCCAGGAAGACATTGCCAACTACCAGAGCCTTCTCAAGGATCTTCCTGAGATCTACGAGCGGAAATTCAACGAGCGTCTCAAGCCGCTTCTGGATCGCCAGCAACATCTTCTCGACGAACGCGAAACTCTGCTCCAGCAGTTGCCGCAAGGTCTCCCTGCCAGCGAGGCCGTAGTCACAGATCACCACCTTGGTCCCGCCCCCGAAGCCCCTCCTCCCCCTGGGGTTGCCGCCCCACCTCGCCGACCCGAAGCCAATCGCCTGTGGTGGCTGGCGGGATTGGCGGCCCTGGGCCTCACGCTTGGCCTGCAGCTGCACAAACAAACCGTCCCCGACGCCGCCACCGCCTCCCGATCGCTGGAGAGCGCACCGTCGACGGTAGAATCCGCGCCACGGCCCACCGACGCACCCACAACCAAACGCGGCAACGTTGTCAAGCACGCCATAGAAGAATGGAAGTATTTTGATCAACCAACACTACGAAATGGAGTAGTGGTGCGCTTTGGGCGCAAGGAAGGTGACCAGGGACAATGGCAACGGGTCATCACATATTGGAAAGAAGGGCTGCAGAACGCTTCCGTCAATCAACGCTCAGAGGTCCAAAGCGTTGATCACCCGTGGTCTGCTGCCTTCATCGCTTATGTGATGAAGCAAGCAGGCGTTGACGATGGTTTTCTCTATGCAGCCAGCCACTCTGGCAGCATTAAAGAAGCGATTCACAATCGCCAGAACTCCATCAATAATGCCAGTCTGATCGGCCACAGGGTCAGCGACTATGCCCCTCGCCCCGGTGATCTTCTCTGTGCAAACCGCAGTTGGGCCATCGGTCAGGTGACCTATGACAATGCCGGCGCCTATGACTTCTTCCCCTCGCGCTGTGAGTTGGTGATTCGTACCAGTGTCAATCAAATCGAGGCCATTGGCGGAGATCTCATGGAGGCCGTCACCCGGAACATCATCCCAGCCCGCAACGGCAAGATTGCCCCCGAAGCGGCTCCAACCTGGTTCGTGGTCATCCAGACGCGGATCGATTGACGGGACTCCTCACAAACCCACCTCGCGACTGAACTCGCCTTGCCACTCCCTTCGGGAGTTCGCCCCCCGCTTCAGGGGCCAAACCAGCTTTCAGGGATGGGAGGTGGATCATGCGTTCGGGTTGCTCGGAGGCTCATCAGACGACGGTCCGGCCAACAACCACACCACGAGCAACAGGAGAAGCCATCCCACGCCTGCAGAGGTGAGCAGGGGGATGAGTCCCCGCTGCAACGGCTCAAAAAGCCAATGGCTGAGTGACAGCACCAACAAGGCGAACCCAAGCAACAAAAGCATCAGGGCAGCCTCGCTGGTCGGGCGCGCAGCACCTGCCAGCCTGCGGGAGTCCAGGCCCGCACCTCACTCGGCTGACCGGACGCCGGCGGCCAAGGGAGGGGACCCAGCAAGGCCAGATCGGGGAAAGATTGACGAGCCTTCCGGGACGTCAGGGCCGGGGGTTGGCCGGATCGGTTGACGCTTGTGGTGGCCAATGGGCCGGACTCTTGCAGCAAGGCTTGGGTCATGGAACAAGCGGGCACACGCAACCCCAGGGTGGTACCGCCAGGATTCAGGGCCTCCCGCAGAGGACCGGCCAAGGGGAAGACCAGGGTCACCGCTCCGGGCCAGACAGATTCCGCTATCCGTTGCCACTCCAAGGGCCAGTCGATGACCAAGATCTGCTGAAGTTGGCGAAGGTCCGCGCCCATCAAAATCAAGGGCTTGTCAGCTGGTCTCTCTTTTAGGGTCCAGATCCGTTCCGCGGCGGAAGGACGGATGGCCAAAGCGGGAACCGTGTCCGTGGGGACGAGAACGGCCTCCTGTCGCTGCAGGCATTGCAAGAGGTCTGACAACGAGCAGGCTGAACTCATGAGCGACTCGGAGAGGTGAAGTCTGCCTTGGAAAAGGGTCGCCGGCCGCTGGCAAAGCGTCGATGCCCATTGAGATCCGCGTGGGATTGGCCATCCACCAGACCGTGCTGGGCCAGCAGGTCGAGCACGCGCTGGCCTTGATCATGGTGATGCTCCAAGAGCAGCCATCCCCCCGGGGCCAGCGCTTGTGGAGCCGACGCGACGATGTCACGAAGACAATCGAGACCATCCTGCCCTCCATCGAGCGCCAAGCGGGGCTCGTGATCGCGGACGACGGGCTCCAGCTGATCAACAACACCGGAGGGAATGTATGGGGGATTCGCCACCACGAGAGCCAAGCGCCCCCACCAAGGTTGCAGCGCCTGTAACCAATGGCCCTCAACAACGCGAACACGGCTGAGCAGGTCAGCGACGGCCAGGTTGTGGTGGGCCCGATCCAAAGCGACCCGACTGACATCCACCGCCAATCCTTGGCGGGCAGGAAAGGCCAGGGCCAGCGCCAGCGCCAGGCAACCACTGCCTGTTCCAAGATCGGCCCAAAGCAACCCGTCAGACGACAGGGAGGCCGCTTCCCCCCAGAACTCCATCGCCAGATCCACAAGGAGCTCCGTCTCCGGCCTCGGAATGAGAACTCCGGGACCCACTCCAATGACAACGTCGCGCCAGTGGCAGTGGCCGACCGAGTATTGAAGCGGAACCGCATCAACCACGTGCTGGCGCCAAAGCGCTTCTACCGCTCGCTTGGCGGTGAGAAGCGTGACCGATCGCTCCGGATGGAGGAGCAGGGCTTGTAGAAGCGACGGAGTCAAGCCACCAGCCGCGTCTAGGAGCCAATCCAAGGATCTCGGGTCTCCACCCAAGGCACGAAGCTCGCGTCGCCATCGGAGGATCTCGGCCCCTGGGCACGACTCGGTCCCCTGAACCGAAGGCTCCCGGACACGAGGCTTCGCCGGTGCGTCCCCTGGGATCATTTCCAGCGACGGGGGTAACGCCTCTGGCAGAGGAGAAGCCTGGCTCGGAACCGTCATGGGCTGAAACGCGCCGGGTCAACACTAAGAAGCTTGGAGCCAGGGCCTGCCAACACACCTGAGCATCCCCGGGCCACCGGACACCGTCAAGAGGGGCGCCAGTGAAGACCGGGCTCCGCGCGCAGCACACCTGCGGCCTCCAGATCGAGAAGGCGAGGCAGGATCTCCTGGGACGACGCGTTCAAGGCCTGGCATAAATCCTCGATGGAGGCCCCGCATCCCAGGGCGGCCAGGAGATGATCGGTTGCCCCCATGGAAGGATCTTCGTCCCGAGGCGCCCCAGACGGGAGGGATGGGTTGGGGCGGCGGATCGGTCCCGCCCCCAGAAAGGTCAAGAGATCGTCGGGCCGAAGAAGCGGCGTCGCTCCCCGCGCCAGAAGACCATTGCTGCCCTCGGCCGACACCCGCCCCGTATCCGCCGGCACCACCCAGAGAGGCAGGCCTTCGTTCCAGGCTTGCTCGGCGGAATGGAGCGCTCCGCTCCCCACAGGACATTCGACAAGAATCAAGGCACGCGCCAGAGCCACCTGCAGCCGATTGCGTTGGGAGAACGTGCCCTTGGTCACCACCGCACCAGGTGGCAACTCAGAGAGCAAGAGCCCGCGCTGGGCGACGGTGGCCTGCAGAAAAGCATGGTGGCGCGGATACACCCGATCGAGTGGCGTGCCCAACACCCCGACAGGCGCTCCCGCTTCCGCCAGGCAGCCCTCGTGGGCGGCGCCATCAATCCCTGCAGCCAGCCCACTGACCACAGGCCATCCCCCCTGGGCCAGCACCGCACCGATCTGTCGAGCGACCTGCAACCCATAGCGGGATGGCCGGCGGGTGCCGACCACCGCCACGCCCTGGCGATCTTTGAGGGAGGACCACAAGCTCCCTCGACCCGCCCAGTGGAGGACCGTTGGCGGTGGCTTGGCAGTGCGGAGGGCTGGCGGCCAGTGGCGATCCCCCGGAAGCACCACCCCGCGCCCGCCGCGCCATCGATGAATCGCTGCCGGAAGAGGATCCGAGCCCCAATGCCGCCGATGAGCATCGACAGCATCCAGGAGCCGCGCCGGCCAGCCGCAACCTTCCGCCAAGCGTCTTGTCGGTGCGTTCCAGGCCACCTCCAAATCGCCAAAGGCTTGGCATAGAGCCAGCAGCCGCTGGGAGCCCACACCAGGACAGCGCGCCCACAACAGCCACCAGAGCCTGGTCCGCTGGTCCCAGGGCAACAGATCCAAGCGCGAGGAGACAGAGGGGGACACGGGGCGGGCCAGCCAGACTGACCAAATAATACAGATGAACCATCAGGAATGGGGCCCGGCCTCCAGGGAGGCCATGGCCCTGGCCAGATCCGCCGGGGGACGACGCAAGGGGCGTCGGTTGCCGGCACCTGCGGAGAAATCCACAAGAACCAACTCCACAAGCGCGCGGGCCGCCACCCCCCCCTCGGGACTGATGAACCACGACTGCCAGGGATGTCTCAGCCCCCGACGCGGCAACACCAGGCTGCGCAGCTCGACCCGGTCGCCATGCATCAAGGGGGCCTGGTAATCGATGGACAGATGCACCACAGGCAGTTCCAGCCCGCGGCGTGAAAGGTCGCTGTAAGCGAGGCCCGCCGCACTGAGCGCATCCACCCTGGCCTCCTCCAGCCAGGCGAGATAGGCCCCATGCCACATCACGCCAGCGTGGTCGGTGTGCTGGGGAAACACCTGGCGATGGAGACGCCAGGATCGATCAGCCGGCGGCGGCGAAGCGGACTGCATCACGCTGTGTGGCAAGGGAAGGGGACAAGGCCAGTTTTCAGCCATAGGCTGATCGAGCCCTGAAGAGTCCCCGTGTTTCGCACCCTGCTCATCGCCGATTCAGGCAAAGGTCATGTCGAGGACATGGTGCGCATGCTGCGAACCATTCCTCCCTGCCGGCAGGCCAAGGTTCATTTGCTGCATGTTGTCTCCGAGCAGGGCCGGGAGGAGGTGGCAGACCATCGCCAACGGGCGGAAATCCTGATTCAGGAGGCCATCAGCCGCATGGGGATGGATCCGAGTGAGGTCACCAGCCTGGTCCGG
>VGQX01000093.1 GCA_016882305.1 Cyanobacteria bacterium K_Offshore_surface_m2_239 | reverse complement strand
CAGGCGATGGGGGTGTGTCGCACGCCTGCGGGTTTGGCGGTGGGATGTCGACAGATGATCTGGCAGCTTCCGGCCGATCGCGCCATCGCCCCCAGCCTCTCCCCGGAACGGGAGCACGACATCGCCTTTCTGGCGCGCACCGGTCACCTCACCGGCCCGTTGATGGTCCATGACCTCGCCTGGGCGGGCGAGGAGCTCTGGCTCGTGAACACGCTCTTCAACTGCCTGGCCACCTGTTCCAGCCCTTGGAGCTTTGTGCCCCGCTGGCAGCCTCCGTTCATTGCGCAGATCGGCCCCGGCGACCACTGTCACCTCAATGGGCTGGCGGTCGCTGAGGATGGCGGAGCCCCCCTCTGGGCAACCGCTCTCGCGGAGACCGACCGCCCCAATGGCTGGCGGGAGCGCAAGGCGAGGGGAGGGTGCCTGATCCATGTCCCCACAGGGGACATCGCCCTGCGGGGATTGGCCATGCCCCATTCTCCCCGCCTTTACCAGGGGCGGCTCCTGCTGCTGAATTCCGGGGAGGGAAGCATGTTGGGGCTGGAGTCCGGCAGCCGCCAACCCTTCATCCTGGCCACCCTTCCTGGCTTCACCCGCGGATTGGACTGTTTCGCCGGCCATGCCTTCATCGGCCTGTCCCGCATCCGGGAGACGGCGGTGTTCGGTGATCTGCCGGTGCGACAGACCAACCAGGAGCTCCGCTGCGGCCTGGCGATCATCGATCTGGCCTCAGGGGAGCTGGCGGGCTTCCTCTGGTTCCACTCCGGCGTCGAGGAGATCTTCTCGGTCTGCGTGCTGCCGGGCTGGCGCAACCCTGTGATCCTCGGCCCCGACACCCAGACCGATCAAACCCAGACCGCCTGGCTGGTGCCCCCCGCATCGCTCTGAGCCCGGATCACTGGCCGCCGCTGAGGTCGAGGAGTTGGCGTGAGGTGTCTTCCATGAAAGTGAGGCTCATGGGCGTTTCCACCACCGCCTTGGAGGCCAGGGCGCAGAGGGCATTGCGCTGCCCTGCGGCGTCACAGCTGTCGGAGAGCTTGAGCAGGGCTTTGGTGAGCTTGCCCCGCAGGCAGGTTTCGCGGCCGTCCTGGTTGAGGACGGCTTTGGCGGCCGTGCGGGAGAAGGCCACGGCCTCGGGGTAGGGATCGGCGGCACAGGCGGGCTGGGGCGTGACCACCGCCGCGACGGAACCCAACGCCACGACACCGCTGGCCAGGATGCCCGCGCCGGTCAAGCCGCTGAGCTTGGCCCACCAGGCCAGGGGAACGGAGCGGTGCGGTGCCATCGGTGGGGGGAGTGAAGAGAAGAACGGGACGTCCGGAGCAGGCCAGCCTCCGTTGGCCATCAACCTACTGAAGGCGGCGGGATTGGAGGGGGAAAGGGTTCCAGGCCGCGCGCCGGACGAGGCTCTTCCGACAAGCCCCGCCCCCCTGGCCCGTCGGGCCCGCCGAGCCGGACTGCCGCCATGGAGGCGACATGGTCCCCGGCCGGCACAGGGCTAATTTGCTCCTGCCCGCTGCGCCCCGGCCCCCCGATGACCCCCAGCCCCAGCGACAGCCCCGCCGTCCTCCACACCGTGGCCCTGGCTCAGCCCTTCACGGACCAGAAGCCCGGCACCTCCGGCCTGCGCAAGAGCAGCCAGCGGTTCGCCACCCCCCACTATCTGGAGAGTTTCGTGGAGGCCTCCCTGCGGGTGCTGCCGGGGGTGGCGGGGGGCACCCTGGTGCTCGGGGGCGACGGCCGTTTCGGCAACCTGGCGGCGATCCAAACCATCGCTCGCATGGCCGCCGCCCATGGCGTGGCGCGGTTGATCACCACCACTGGCGGCATCCTCTCCACCCCAGCCGCCTCCCACCTGATCCGGCAACACCAAGCCGTCGGGGGCGTGATCCTCTCGGCCAGCCACAACCCCGGCGGGCCCGAGGGGGATTTCGGCGTCAAGATCAACGGCGCCAACGGCGGCCCGACACCGGAATCGATCACGGACGCCATTTATGAGACCACCCTCAGCCTGGACAGCTATCGGATCCTGGAGGCCGCCCCCCTGCCCCTCGACCAGCCGGGCAGCCACGTCCTCGAGGAGATGACGGTGGAGGTGATCGACGGGGTGGACGACTACGCGGCGTTGATGCGGCGGTTGTTTGATTTCGATCGCCTCGCCGCCCTGCTCAAAGGTGATTTCCGCTTCGCTTTTGATGCCCTCCACGCCGTCACGGGTCCTTATGCGGCGCGGATCTTCGAAGGGCAGCTGGGCGCGCCGGCCGGCACCGTGCGCAACGGCGTGCCCCTGGAGGATTTCGGCGGCGGTCACCCCGATCCCAACCTCACCTACGCCCATGACCTGGCGGCCCTGCTGCTGGAGGGCGACGCCTACGACTTCGGCGCCGCCTGCGATGGCGACGGCGATCGCAACATGATCCTCGGCCGCCGCTGCTTCGTGAATCCCAGCGACAGCCTGGCGGTGCTCACCGCCAACGCCACCCTGGCGCCGGGCTACGCCGAGGGCCTGGCGGGGGTGGCGCGCTCCATGCCCACCAGCGCCGCCGCTGATGTGGTGGCCAAGGCGCTGGGGTTGCCCTGTTTCGAGACGCCAACCGGCTGGAAGTTCTTCGGCAACCTGCTCGACGCCGGTCGCATCACCCTCTGCGGCGAGGAGAGCTTCGGCACGGGCAGCAACCACATCCGCGAAAAGGATGGCCTCTGGGCGGTGCTGTTCTGGCTGCAGATCCTGGCGGTGCGCAACTGCTCCGTGGCGGAGGTGATGACGGATCACTGGCAGCGCTACGGGCGTCACTACTACTCCCGCCACGACTACGAAGCCATCGCCAGCGACGCCGCCCACGCCCTTTACAGCCGTGTCAAGGGCCAGCTACCCGCGCTGGTGGGCGAGCGTTTCGCCGGGCGCTCGATCGCCCTGGCCGATGACTTCGCCTACACCGACCCGGTGGACGCCTCCGTGAGCGAGGGCCAGGGCCTGCGCCTGCTTCTGGACGACGGCAGCCGGGTGGTGCTGCGCCTCTCCGGCACCGGCACCCAGGGCGCCACGCTGCGGGTCTACCTGGAGAGCTACGTGCCCCCCAGCGGCGCCCTGAACCAGGATCCCCAGTTGGCCCTGGCGGATCTGATCAGCGCCATCGACGCCTTGGCGGAGATCAAGGAACGCACGGGGATGGACCGGCCGACGGTGATCACCTGACGCCAGCCTGTCCGTTTGCGTTTTGTATCGGCTTGTATCGGCCACCCCTCGCTTGTTGGCCCTTCCCGGAGATCAACTTTACCGTTGGCCATCCGGTTTTTGATCATCATGACGTCCCGCATGAAGGCACGGGCTGGTCTGGCCGCAATCGCTGTCGCTTTGTCGACCTCCGCCGCTGTGGCCCCTTCGGCCGCCCATGCGTTGACATGGACGTAGAGTTACCAGCGGGCCGCTGATCCCTCCGGCGCCGCCGTTGACGCCTTCGGAGAATTTGTGACCACAGCCAGTCCGGATGCCAATGGCTTTTATACCATCACAGCTGTAACAGGGCAGCGCAATTCCGTGGGGATCACCTCCTTTATTCCCACTGGGGCTTCGATCCCGGGAAATTGTTCCACGGTGAGCAGCTGTTACGAGTCGGATAATTTGGTGCGCCTTCTTGGTGGCGGCGAGGGCCAGCTGACGACCCATGGTTTTGGGGTTGGCTTCGCGGATGGCACATTTTCAAACTATTTCTTCGCCAGCTTCCTGACGCCCAAGGTGTATTTGGAATACTTCTCAGCCCCGCCGTTTGCCACGCTTCCCCCCGGTCCTGAAGACTCTGAACTCGCTGGGGTGTTTCAGGCCCAACCGGTGCCAGGCCCGCTGTCGCTGGCGGGTGTTTGGGTGGGCAGGCGCTGGGCACGGAGGCTGCGGCTGCGTCAGCGCTCCGGCGATTGATCAAGGGCGGTGATTGGTCATGAATTGAGGTCGATGAGTGGCAAATGAGCGGCAAATGAGCGGCAAATGAGCGGCAAATGAGCGGCAAACGAGTGGTAAATGAGTGGCAAATGAGTGGTAATTGACTGGCAATGGAGTCGCGGTGAAGTGCAGTGAGAGCCGGTGAGTGGCGGTAAGTGGCGGTGATCCTCTCCCACTCGCATCCCCTCAGCGCCGAAACCGCCAGAGGGGCGCCCCGGGGGTGCCGCGTCGGGTGAAGGCGATCTGCACCATGGCTTCGTTCCAGGCGCCGCTGAACCCCGCCACCGCGATCACCAGCAGGATGTAGGAAACGGGCCAGCGCGGCAGCGGTTCGCCGGGGGTGAGGGCCACCTGTTGCGCCAGGCCGATCAGCAAGGCGCTCATCCCGGCGAAGAGCAGCCCGGCCAGGGCGATGCGCCGCCGGTCGATGCGGCGCTGACGGCGAGGGGTGTAACAGGGAGGTGGAGGGAGGGGCATCGACCGGCGGCGGCGAGGGGGGGAGGGAGACGGATCAGGGCGCCCCGTCCGGGCCGGCGGCGGCGTCGCTGCTCACAGGTTGAAGCTGCTGGCTGGCGGGAAACCAGGCGGCTTCCAGATTCTTCATCAGCACATAGAAGGCGGGCACCACAAACAGGCTCAACACCGTGGCCACCAGCAGCCCGCCAAAGATCACCGCCCCCAAAGAGCGCTGCGAGAGGGCCCCGGCGCCACTGGCGATCACCAGCGGGAAGAAGCCCGAGAGGGCCGCTGACGCCGTCATCAGGATCGGCCGCAGACGCGAGGCGGCGGCCCCCTTGGCCGCCTCAGCGGCCGACAGCCCCTGCTCCATGCGTTGATTCGCCAGGTCGACGATCAAGATGCCGTTCTTGGCCGCCAGGCCGATCAGCGTCACCAACCCCACCTGGGCATAGACGTTATTCACCTGACCCCGCAACACCAGGAAGGCCAGGGCGCCGAGCATGGCCAGGGGCACGGTCATCAGGATCACCAGGGGATCGATGTAGCTGCCGTACTGGGCGGAGAGCACCAGATAGACCACCACCAGCCCCAGGACAAACACCAGCACAGCCAACGCCCCCGCCTGCACCTCCGAGCGCGTGAGCCCCGACCAGGCCTGGCCGATGTTGGTGGCGTTGAGGGCGCGGTAGCTGGTCATCAGGGCGTCGATCGCCTGGCCGGTGGATCGGCCCGCTGCCTCGATCCCTTGAATCAACACCGTGCGGTAGAGATTGAAATGGCTGATGATCGGCGGAGCGCTGTCCAGCCGCGGGTTCACCACATTGCTGAGGGGAATCAGCTTGCCTGTGCGGCTCTCCACGCTGAGGTTGCGCAGGTCATCCACCAGGGAACGGTTCTCCGCAGTGGCCTGCACATACACCTGGCGATATTGCCCCTGCTCATAGGTTTGATTGACAAAACCGCCACCCATCAGGGTGCCAAGCGTGGCCATCACCTGGCCGTAATCCAGGTCGAGGGAGGCCAGCCGATCGCGGTCCACAGCCAGCCGCCAGACGGGCGCATCGGGGATGAACTGGCTGTAGATCTTTTCAAAGGCGCCGGTCTGCCGCGCTTTCGCCATCAGCGCATCGGCGAGTTGGGAGAGCTCGCTGGGGGTGAAGCCGCCGTTGCTGAGGTCGTTGAACTGGAAGCTGAGGCCGCCCTGGGCGCTGAAGCCCGGCACCGCCGGCGGCGCGGAGGCGAACACCAAGGCCCCCGGGATCTGGCTGAACCGCTTGTTGAGGCGGGCGATGATCGCCGCCGCTCCATGCTCCTCGCCGAGCCGTTCCTCCAGCGGGCGGAAGCCAAAGAAGAACAGTCCCTGATTCACCGCGCTGCCGTTGAAGCCTGCCCCCCCCACCAGCTGACCCGCCACCACGTCGGGCTCGTCGGCGAGGATGGCCCGAGCTTCCCCGGCCACCTTCATCGTGGCCTCCAGGGAGGCCTGGGGCAGCAGCTGGATGATGCCCAGCCCGTAGCCCTGATCCTCCGTCGGCACGAAACCGGTGGGGATGGCGGTGAAGGCCAGCCCCGTGGCCACCACGCCGCCGAGCAGCAGAAACGCCACCGCCCGCCGCCACTGGATCACCCGCTCCAGGATCCCCTGATAGGCCATGGCCAGACGCTCGAAGCCCGCGTTGAACGTGGAGAAGATCGGCAGCAGGAACGTGCCGATCACAGCCCCGAGCAGGC
This sequence comes from Cyanobacteria bacterium K_Offshore_surface_m2_239, assembly GCA_016882305.1. Lineage (GTDB taxonomy): Bacteria > Cyanobacteriota > Cyanobacteriia > PCC-6307 > Cyanobiaceae > Cyanobium. The sequence continues at coordinate 6,490 of VGQX01000093.1, read as the reverse complement.
CCAGAACCAGGGCGGTGAGCCAGCCGCCGGCCAAGGCGCCGTAGGCGCCGCCGAAGAGGCCGCCGATGACAGTCCACAAAGGGCCGCGGGGTTCCGTTTTGCCGCCCCCCAGCAGCAGGGCGGATTGCAGGGGCTTGCCGGTGATCGCGTTGAAGGTGGAGACGAGGATCGAAAACACGATCGTCAACGCGAATTGACGATAGATCACCCCCGTGGAGCCGGGGAAGAAGGACACCGGCAGAAACACCGCCAGCAACACCAGCGCCGTGGCCAGGATCGCCCCCGTCAGCTCTCCCATCGCCCTGGAGGCGGCGATGAAAGGGGGATCCCCCGCCTCGATGCGGGCGGAGACGGCCTCCACGACGACGATGGCGTCATCCACCACCAATCCCGTGGCCAGGATGATCCCCAGCAGGGTGAGTTGATTGATGGAAAAGCCAAAGGCTTTCACGAAAATCATCGCCCCCAACAGGGCGATCGGCAGCGCCAGGGCGGGCACGGCAGTGGCCTTCCAATCCTGAAGAAAGAGGAAGATGATCAGCAGCACGAGCACAACGGCGTCCCGCAGGGCATCGAGGGCACCTTCGATGGAGGCGTTGATGAAATCCCGCTGGTCGAACACCTTCTCCAGCTTCACCCCCGGCGGCAGGGTGCGCTCAAAATCCGCCAGCACCGCATCGACGCCCTTGGCGGTGTCGATCGCGTTGGTGCCCGGCAGCTGAATCACGCCAAAACCCACGCAGGGGTGGCCGCTGATGGCATTGATGGCGGAGGAATAAAAACTCTGAAAGCCATACTCGGCCTTGCCCACATCCTTCAGGCGAATCAGCCCACCATCGGGCCCCTTGGCCAGGATCAGCTCTTCAAACTCCTGCACGGTCTTCAAATTGCCATCCACCAGCAGCGGCAGGGTGGTGGCGTTGTCCGGCAGGGAGGGAGGGCCGCCGATGCTGCCAGCGATCACCACCTGATTCTGCGATTGCAGGGCCTTAACCACATCGCTGGCGCTGAGGTTGAAGCGCGTCAGCTTTTGGGGGCTCACCCAGAGGCGAAAGGCTGGGCTGCTGGCGCCGAACACATTCACCTGTCCCACGCCAGGGGAGCGGCTGAGAGGATAGAGAAGATTGAGCTGAATCAGGCCATTGAGGTAGTTGCGACTGTATTGCCCTTTGGTGGAGGTGAGGTTATAGACCAGCAGGTAGCTGGTGGCGGTCTGCTGCACCGTCACCCCCTGGTTGCTGACGGAGCTCGGCAGCTGCGGCGTGGCGGTTTGCACCCGGTTGAGCACATTCACCTGATCGATGTCCGGATCGCTGCCCGCCTTGAAGAACACATTCAGCTGGCTGCTCCCCTCGCTGGTACTGAAGGAGGTGATGTAGTCCATGCCCGGCGCGCCATTGATGTTCTCCTCCAGGGGGCCGGTGACAGCGCTTTCGACGGTGAGGGCATCGGCGCCGGGGTAGGTGGCCGTGACTTGAATCGTGGGCGGCGCGATGTTGGGCAGGTTTTCGATCGGCAGCAGGGGCAGGCTGATCAAGCCCGCCAGGAGGATCAACACGCTGCAGACGGTGCTCAACACCGGCCGCTTGATGAAGGTGTCCGAGAGGCTCATCGGCGGGTCTCCGGCGCGGTGCCGGGGCGCACCGGCAGGCCACTGCGCAGCTGGAAGAGGTTGCCGAGGATCACCTGATCGCCGGCGTTGAGGCCGCCGCGCACCGCAAAGGCGCCCCGCTGGAGGGTGCCCAGGGTGACGGGAACCTGCAAGGCGACGGGCGTGCCGGGCGGTGGCGCGGGATCGAGCTTGCGGCCCAGCCGCTGGCTGGCCACCTCCGGGCTGACGGCGACGTACACGAACGGTTGCCCCGCCTGGAGCAGCACCGCTTGTTGGGGAACGGCCAGGGAGGGCGCCTGGCTGTAGACGAGGGTGGCCTTGACGCGCTGGCCGTTGCGCAAGGCGCCGTCGGCGTTGTCGAAGGTGGCCTTCACCAGCAGAGTCTGCTTCTCCTTGTCGATGGAGGGGGCGATGAAGCTCACGGCGCCGCGAGCCAGGAGCCGCCCCGGCGCATCCGGGGCCTTGAGCACCACTGGCAGACCCGGCCGCACGCGGTAGGCGTCCTCTCCGGGGATGTCGAGCCGCACCCAGAGCCTGGAATTATCGACGATGCTCGTCACCACAGAGCCCGCCTGCACCACATCGCCGAGCTTGTAGTTGATGTTGCCCACCACACCGCCGATGGGGGACAAGACATTTTTATAGCCGAGGTTGGCGAGATTGGCGCGCAGCGTGTCGCGACTCTGGATCGCCTGGGTGACGTAGAAGTCGCGCTCCTTCGTGGAGACGGCGCCCTGCTGATTGAGAAAGATGTAACGCTCCGCGTTCACCCGATCCTTGCGCGCCTCGGCGGCGTCAGCGTTCACCTCCGCCCGCAGCTGGATCTGATCCAAGGCGAAGAGCGGCTGTCCCGGTCGCACCGGTTGCCCCTCCGCCATCGGCATCGCCACGATCCGCCCGGCGATCTCCGGCGCCAGCTTCACCTCCCGGATCGCTTCCAGGGTGCTCTGCACATCGATCGCGTCCAGGAAGGGCAGAGCCCGCACCGACACGAGCCGCACCGGGGTGGGCGCCACAGCGGCGGGCTTCGGGCTGCCACAAGCCGTGAGAGCCAGGGGGAGCAGGGCGAGGGCCACGGGGCTGGCCAGGAGGGCGCCCCGGGGCGAAGGGAATGGCGGGCGATCCAAGACAGGGGAACGGGATGGCTGGACGATAGGTCCATGGCCCGGGTGAATCCACGAGACCGCCATCGTCCGTTCGGGGCGTGGTTGACGCCATCGCCATCACCAGCGGCCAAAGGAGGTCCCCCGGCTCCCGATCTGCCGGGTCGCTAAGACTGGGAGGTCGAGACGGGCGACGACCACGCCATGGCCGCACCCCCGAATGTGAACCTGGCGGAATGGCTGCGACGCTGGCGGGACGCCGGCTTGATCGATGCGGACACCGCAGCGGCGATCACCGCGTTTGAGGCGGGGCAGGCCGACGGCGTCGGTGCCGGGCCTGGCTGGGCCCTGCGGGTGGTGCTGGCGGTGGGCGCTGTGTCGCTGGGGGCCGGGGTGCTTCTCTTTGTTTCCGCCCACTGGGAGGCGATCGCGCCAGCGGGCCGCTTCGCCCTGGTGCTGGCCCTGGTGGCGGGCTTGCATGGCCTGGGGGTCCGGGTGGGGATGAGGGGCTTGCCGGCGCTGGCCACCGCGCTGCATGGGGTGGGCACGGTGGCGTTCGGCGCGGGCGTCCATCTCACCGGCCAGATCTTTCACCTCGCCGCCCATTGGCCCTTGGGGCTGCTGCTCTGGAGCCTGGGCGCCGCCGCCGGTTGGGCCCTGCTGCGCCAATGGCCCCAGCTGGTCGTGCTGGCCCTGGTGGCGCCGGCCTGGTTGGCGGCGGAGTGGTTCAGCCTCAGCGCGGCCGAGAGCGGTTCCAGTGGGACCGGCGAAACGGTGCTGGCGGCGGGAGGGCTGCTGCTGGCGCTGGCCTATCTCGGCGCGGCGCGCGGCGCGGTGAGCAGCCCGCCCCGTCGGGTGCTGCTGTGGTTGGGGGGTCTGGCCCTGGGCCCCGCCAGCCTGGCCTGGCTTCTGAGCACCCTCCCCCGGAACGGGATCCCCCTGCCCTCGGAGTCCAGCGCGACCGCAGGGGCCAGCCCGACGCTCGCGGTCCTGGGCTGGACCGTGGCGACGGGCGGCCCGTTGCTGCTGGGATGGTGGTTGCGCGGGCCGGGGGTCTGGCCCTTGGGCGTGGCCCTGGGCTGGATGGTGGCTGGCCTGGCAGGGCCTGTTCAGCAGGTCACCGCCCTGCGATTTACCTGGTGGGCCCTGGGCGGGGTGCTGCTGGCGCTTTGGGGTGCGCGGGAGGAGCGTCCGGAGCGGATCAACCTGGGGTTCGTCGCGGTAGGCCTCACGATGATGGGGTACTACGTCTCCGAAGTCTTCGACAAGCTGGGGCGCTCCGCCAGTCTGATCGGACTGGGGGTGGTGCTTCTCCTCGGCGGCTGGCTTCTGGAACGGCTGCGTCGACGTTTGTTGCGGGGGCGCCGGCCATGAGCGCTGAAGCGCCTGTCCCTGGCAACACCCGCGACTCCTCCCCTCAATGGCATCGCCGCGGGCTGCGGTCGGCGCTGTCGCTGATCGCGATCCAAGTCGGCCTGCTTGGCGCCATGGCCGCCTGGATGCGGGTCGAGGAGGCCACCCAGCCGCGGGGTTGGGCCCCGACGGCGCCGGTGGATCCGGAGTTGCCGATTCGCGGGCGCTACGTCTCCTTGGTGCTGCGGCTTCCCGCCCCGACCATGGCGCCCCGCGGCGACAAGGCACCCCAAGGCGGAGGAGAACGGGTGGCGCGGGTGGTGTTGCGGGTGCGCGATGGCCGCCTCCTCGCCGTGCCGGCTCTGCCGGGTGACAGCAATCCCCACAACGCCTGGCGCCGTGACGGGACGCCAGACCCCGGCGCCACGACGGTGGAGCCTGCTGTCGATCTGGAGCCTCCCCTCGCCTTCTTCCTGCCCGAACACAGCGCCGATCCCTCGCGACGGCCACCGGGCGAGAGGCTTTGGGCGGAGGTGGTCCTGCCGCGTTGGGGACCACCGCGGCCCCTGCGGCTCGGCGTGGAGCGTCAGCCCGGTCGGATCGAACCGCTGCCGTCACGTTGAGACACGAGCCTGAGCGATCCCTCCGCAAGACGCGAACAAGCCCTCGGCCACTCGGCGCCGCTACGGCCTTTTCGCAGCCAGTCAAAGCGAGTTTGATCATGTCTGCTGGTTTTGATACTCTCCCCTAAAGCACTGGCTTGCTCACTCGCGCATCAGAGGTCAAACACGGGTCATTTTGAGCATCGGCCATCCTGAGAGCAAGGAAGTCCTATGACAACGAATTAAACCCTATCCGCTCGGGAATCTTAGCAGTTTTGTCGCCGATATCCCATCCTGGAATACAATGACCTACGGCATTGTGTCAAAAACCACTTCATGCGCAAGGGGCATTTCCACCTCTCCCGGTGAATCCCTCGCCGACTGAGGACGAAAAAACCGTCCCCGTCAGCGCTTTTCGGCCCTGCCTGACGAATCGGGAAGCGAAATGTTGCTTTGATGTGGCATGGCCGCCGCTCTGTCGCCGCCACTACACCAAACACCACCAGACTCTGGCTAGCTTACGCACCCTCCTTGTGACTCCAACCCCATGGCCGGCTCGCGCGTCAGCGAGGCCCGAATGCACTTTGTGCGGTGGTTGCTCACCTGCGCCTGGCTGCTGATCATCGGCTCCCTGTTCTTTGATCCCTTCACGGCCCGCTTCACCGCGCCCGATCATCCCTGGAGCCCCCTGCGAATCCCCCAAACCTGCGTCGAGGTGCAGGGGCGCTGCCTCGTCGAGACCCCTTATCCCCTGGGCACGACAGTGTTTTGGGGGGCGGTGGTGCCAGCGTCGATCTTTTTGCTGCTGGTGTTTGGCCATGAGCTCTGGCGGCGGATCTGTCCGCTCTCCTTTCTCTCCCAGATCCCCCGGGCTCTCGGCCTGCAGCGCCAAACCCGCAAACGCCATCCGAAGACCGGCGAGGTGCGCCGCCAGCTGGCGAAGGTGTCCCCCGACTCCTGGCTGGCGAAGCACTACCCCGCCTTGCAGTTCGGCTGGCTTTTCGCGGGTCTCTGCGGCCGCCTGCTCTTCTTCGACGCCGATCGGCTCGTGCTGGCCGCCTGGCTGCTGTTCACCATCGCCGCAGCGATCACGGTGGGCTGGCTTTACGGCGGCAAAGCCTGGTGTCAATACTTTTGTCCCATGGCGCCGGTGCAGTCGATCTACTCCACCCCCGCCGGTCTGCTCGGCAGCAAGGCCCACCAGAGCCCCACGCCCATCACCCAGTCGATGTGCCGCGCGACGACGGCGAAAGGAGAGGAGCAGAGCGCTTGTGTGGCCTGCCAGCAGCCCTGCATCGACATCGACGCTGAGCGGATGTACTGGGCGCGGCTGCCGACACCCGCTTTCGCTTTTGAACGCTATGGCTACGTCGGTCTGGTGGTGGGTTATTTCCTCTACTACTACCTCTACGCCGGCAACTGGGACTACTACTTCTCCGGCGCCTGGGCCCGGCAGCCCAATCAACTCGACCTGCTGTTCAGCCCGGGGCTTTATCTCTTCGGCACGCCGCTCAACGTGCCGCGCCTCGTCGCCGTGCCGCTGGTCCTGGGGGTGTGCACCTGGCTGGGCTGGTTGGGGGGTCGGGCGATCGAGGCGGCGATGCGACGACGGGCACGGCGCCAGGGAGGTGAACCGGACACCACCTTGATTCGCCATCGCGTGTTTCTCGCCGCCACCTTCCTGGTCTTCAACCTCTTTTTCCTCTTTGCCGGCCGCCCCTTGCTGCTGCTCGCTCCGGCCTGGGTGCAGTATGCGTTTGACGCCGCCCTCGTGGCGACCAGCACCCTGTGGCTGGCGCGCGGCTGGCATCGGGATCCAG
>VGQX01000092.1 GCA_016882305.1 Cyanobacteria bacterium K_Offshore_surface_m2_239 | reverse complement strand
CCCCGACCGGTGCCGGAACCCCGCGCGTTGGTCGATGCCGTGCGTCGCTATCGACAAGCGGAGCCCCCGGCGCCCCGCGAGCGACGGTCCTCCGAGAGGCCCTGACCGCAGTCCTCAGCGTTGCCCTGAGGGGAGGATCGCCTGCCGCAGCTCGGAGGCGAAACGCTCCTGGCCGAAGTGGGCTTCGGCCCGCTGACGCGCCCGCGCTCCCATGGACGCCAGGGCCCGGGGTCGCGTCAGAACCGCGGTCAGCAGTTCCGCCAGGGCGGCGGGGTCCGGCTCGATCAGCCAGCCGGTTTCCCCATCGAGGATCAGATCGCTCTGCCCCCCCTCCCGGCAGCCGATGGAAGGGCGCCCCGCCCAGGCCGCCTCCAGATAGACAATCCCGAATCCCTCCCCCTCGGCGCGGCAACCGGGGCGGGCGTCATAGGCGCTGGGAAGCAGCAGCAGACTGCATCCCCGCAACTGCTCCACCAGCTCTCCATCGCTGAGGCCGCCGAGAAAGCGGACCCAGGGCTGGAGTCCCAGGGCCGCGCACTCCCGTTCCAGGGCCGGCCGATCATCCCCCTCGCCGACCACATGCCAGCGCAGGTCGGCGGGGAGCTGACTGCGGGAGCGCAGGAGCGCCAGGGCGGCGAGCACCAGCCGATGGCCCTTGTAGCGCTCGTTGCTGGCCAGCCGCGACACGCTGAGCAGCACCGGTGGCCAGGGCGGTGGAGTGAGGGGCGCTTCCTCCCCCAGAAGGTTGGCCATGGGGTGCACCACGCGGATGGGTGGCCAGCGGCCTGGCCGCTCCCGCACGCGATCGCGGGTGAACCGACTGCTGGCGATCAGCCCATCACACCGGCAGAGGTCCTCACGCGCCTGGGGGAGGGCGTCCCCCCAGACCTCAAGCCCATGGAGCCAGCACAGCCGTCTCGGGCTGGCCTGGCGCCCCCATGGCCCGGCCAGCCAGCGCAGGGGCTCCAGCCAGCGCAGGGGAGGCAGCAGGAGGGCATGCATGCTCAACACGGCGTGGCTGCGGGGCAGCCAGAGGCCCAAGGCCAGCAGGAACGCCAGCCGACCCAGCCAGCGGCCCAACACTCCGGGACCTCGGGGCCGAGGGCAGAGCAAAGTGACCGATAACCCTTGCCGCGTCAAGGCTTCCCTCACCTGCAGGGTGAGCCGCTCGATCCCCCCGCGGCGGGACACGTCGTAGCTCAGCAGAAGGATCCTCAACGGGCGGCGCGCCCGCTGGCGAGGGCGGCCTGGCGCAGGATGGCGTCGTATCCCGCGAGGGAGCGCTCCAGACCAAAGCGTTCGCGGTAGAGCGCGCTGGCCCGGCGGCCCATGGCGCGCACCGCCTCGGGATCGCGGGAGAGGGCCAGCAGGCGCTCGGCCAGCTCGGTGGCCTCGCCCGGTTCCACCACGATGCCGCAGCCCTCCTTCAGCACCATCTGGGCCAGATCGCAGGTGCGCCGCGCCACCAGCACGAGGCCCCGTCCACTGGCCAGGATTCCGTATAACTTGCAAGGGGCCACGGTGTCCTCGGCGCCGATCATCAACCCGATGGCCGCCATGTCGCAGGCGCCGAGGCTCAGGGGCAGGAGCTGACGGGGCTGATAGGGCAAGCGCAGGACATTGGCCAGGGAAAAGGCGTTGACATAGGCATCAATCTGGCTCTGCTTGGCGCCGCCACCGATGAAGACGAATTGAATCGGGTCTTGATGCAGCACCCGGGCGGCTTCCAGAAGGGTGAGCAGGTCGTGCAGGCGACCGAAATTGCCGGAATATTGCAAGGTGAAGCGCTGGGCGAAGCCATGGTCCCGGGCAAAGGGATTGGTGGGTCGCGGCGTGTCCTGGGCCTGCTCCACCGCCCAGTTCGGAATGACGACCAGGGGAAGATTGGCCCCCATGTCATGGCGCAGACGCTGGGCCATGGCCTGGCTGAGCACGACGGTCTGGCTGCTGTTGCGGCACACCTGAGCCATCAACCCTCGCCAAAGAATCGCCAGGGGGCCGGCGCCTGGCAGCACGCCGCTGAGCACGGCGGAGCGGGGGAAGAGATCCTGGAAGAGGAAGACATAGGGCAGCCCGCGAAACAGGCGGATCAGGGGGCCCAGCAGGCCGATGAACGGCGGGTTCGAGACGATCAGCACGACATCATCCCGTCGGCCGTGGCGCAGGCACCAGAGCAGGGAGCCGAGCAGGAAGCGCACGCCGCGCAGCGCTTTCTCCAGCACGCTGGTGGTGCTTCCGCCGGCCTTCGCCGCGCCGAGGCGAATCACGGGAAACGGCATGGAGCCCCCGGGGGAGGCGGTCAGCACGGTGACCGGCCAGCCCCAACGCCAGAGCCCATCCGCCAGATCCGTGAGCAACTGGGCGCTGGCGCTGATGCTGGGCGCGAAGTGTTCGCTGATGATCAGCACCCGGCCCGGCCGGGGTTCGCGGAGGGCGGCGGCGTCGCCACGCGGGCTGGCCTCCAGCCGTGGCGCGGTCAAAGCGGCAGCCCCCGGGCGTTGCGCTGGCGTTCGATCACCTTCACCACCGTGATGAGGTCGTAGCCGGCAATCAACAGGGCGAACAGCAGACCCTGCCACCCCTCCAGGAAGCCCCCCTGCACCACATATTTCTGGGTGAAGCGCAACAGGGGGCGCAGGGGCCAGAGTCGGGCCGCCACGCGGCGCAGCGCCAGGTGGCGGCGCGTGGCGAGGGCGTCGCTGCCGCCGCGATCCAGAAAGGCCAGGATCTTTTCCGCCTCCCAGTCGGCATAGCGCTGATGGCGCTCCAGCCAGTCATCCATGCCCTTGCTGAAGGCGTGATGCTCATAGGGGGCGGCGATGCGCCCCACGGGGCTGCCCGCGGGAAAGCTCTCCCAGACGCCCCCCTCAAAGCGCAGCCGTCCTCGGCGCACGAGCCGCGGATGCCAGTTCGGGTACCCCTGGGTGTGCCGCAGCCAGCGGCCGAGAAACCAGTAGCGGGGGGTGAGCTCGAAGCCGAGGGGGGTCGTGGCGGCATTCAGGGTCGCGATGATCGCCGCGCGGCACCCGGGCCCGATCTCCTCGTCCGCATCCAGGAACAACACCCAGGCGCTGCCCAGGCCGCCGTGTTCCAGGGCCCAGTTGCGCTGCTCGGTGATCAGAAACCGCCCCGGTTGGCGATGCTCCAGAACCCGAGCCCCGTGCTCCAGGGCGATCCGCTGGCTGCCGTCGCCGCTGCCGGAATCCACCACCAGCCGTTCATCGCACCAGGAGAGGGAACGCAGGCAGCGGGGGAGGTTGCCGGCTTCGTTCAGGCTGAGGACCACCGCCGCGATGCCGCCCCGGACCGCGCTTCTGGCTGGGACGGGTGTGGCGGCGGTGGCGCTCAGGGACGGTGACGGGGCTGGGGCCAAGTATGCAGGATCTCCTCATAGATCCCCAGCGCCCGCCGCGCCACGGCCGCCTGGCCGTAGCGCTCGGCCGCCCAGGCCGCGCCGCCCTCCCCCGCGCGTCGGGGCCGGCCCAGCCAGGTCGCCAGGGCCTCGCGCCAGCGCGCGGGATCCCGGGGCAGCACCAAGCCGCTGTCCGCGGGAGCCCCCGCCCGCAGGTCGCCCGCCACGCCGGTTTGCTCGCTCACCATCACCGCCGCGCCGCAGGCCAGCGCCTCAATGACCACATTGCCGAAGTTTTCATGACGGCTGGGAAGGAGCAGGAGATCGGCGGCGTTGTAGATCCCGGCCAGCTCCGTCGCGTTCCGCGTCGGCTGCCACAGCACCCGCCCGGCCAGGCCCTCGCCGTCGAGGGCGGCGCGCAACCGCCGGCCGCTGCCGTCGTCATCGGCGCCCACGATGAGCAGTCGCCAGGGGCGGTCCGCGAGGGGCGCCAGCACCCGGGGGAGAAGATCCAGCCCTTTTTTGTGGTGCAGGCGGCCGCAGATCAGGAGCAGGGGCTCCGCGGCGTCCAGGCCCAGCGCCTGGCGGGTCTGGCGCCGGAGGGCGGGGTCCAGCCCAAGGGCGCGGAGGTCGATCGGGTTGGGCAGGATCCAGCGGCGCGGGCTCAGCCCCCGCCCCCGCAGCTCCCGCAGCTCCTGATGGCTGGTGAGGTGCAGCCCGGCGCAGCGTTGCAGCAGGGGCCGCTCCCGCAGGAGATACCAGGGCACCTTTTTCCACCAGCCCCGACGGAAGGAGTAGGGACCGAGGGCGCCACGCAGGCTGTGGAGCACGGGCAGGCCCCGCGCCAGGGCGGCCCGCTGCACCGGCAGGCCGAGGGGCTGCCAGATCGCGCTCAGATGGAGCAGGTCCGCCCCCTCCAGTGCCCTGTCCAGATGGCGTTCCAGCGCTCGCGAGCGGATGGTGCCCCCCTGGCGGTCGACCGGATGGCGGATCACCTCCACGCCGTTGCGCCAGCGGAGGCTTCCCTCCGGGGGCGGCGCCTCCAGCGGCAGTCCGGCGTCGGTGGTGAGCACCCGCACGTCCACGCCCACGGCGGCCAGCCCCTCGCAGAGCCGACTGACGGACAGCACCGGACCACCGAACTGCCAGGCGGGCGCATAGACCGGCAGGAAGTGGAGCACCCGCATCAGCGCTCCTCTTCAGCGATCCGCCACCCATAGCAGGCCAGCAGTCGGGCCGCTGTCTTCCGGGTGGTGTGGTCTCTGGCCCACTGCCAGCTCCCCCGACGCAGTCGCCGTTCCTCCTCGGGGGAGAGGGCGTCCAAGCGCCGCAGCAGCTCCGCCGCAGAGCCATAGCTCAGGCAGTTGCCCGCGTGGAGGCCGTGGGGCGCGCAGGTGGCGGGTTTGTTGTCGAGCTCGCGAAAGCAGAGCACGCAGCCCTGGGCTGCCAGTTCCAGATGGCGCAGGCAATCCCAGCCCGCCCGTCGGGTGGTGATCCCGAAGCGGCTGCGCCGCAGATCGCTGTTGTAGGCCAGCTCGCTCAAAAAGGCGTGATCCGTCCGCCCTCCCACCAGTCGCTGCACGTCCGCATCGACCAGGTGGGTGGTGAAGCGCTGGGGGCGGGGGGCGTCCAGGGCGGAGGCCTCCAGCAGCTTCTCCTCCGGGAGGGAGAAGCCCATCGGCCGCACCTGCTGACTCCGCAGGCCGAACCAGCGAAGCCGGAGGCGGTCCAGGGCTGTCGTGCCCTGCCATTCCCGTTTGAAATAGAGGCAGGCTGGACGCCGCAACACCCCGGCCAGGGATCGCCATGGCCCGAAGCGACGCAGGTGGGTGCCGGAGCCCGGATAGAACCGCCCGTCGTCATCCCCATCCAGCAGGGCCAGAGGAACGGCGCCCAGCACCGCGCTCCAATCGAGCAGCTGCCCCCACTGGCGCCAGACGTTCCCCACCACCACCAGGTCAAACCAGCCCCGTTCCAATTTGCGAAAGATCTGCCGCCGTTCGGGTTCGCTGGCCGTGCCGAGCGTGCCGTAAAGGTTGAACCCGCCGCCGCGCACCTTCAGGTCCGGAGCCTCGGCGCTCTGGATGCCGCCCGCGTAGAGGCAGGTTTTGCGGGGGTGGTCCACCACCTCCACCCCGGGGGTGTGGCGCAGGCCATGGAGCAGGCCATCGGCGAGATAGTCCTCCCGGTCGTCGGTGAAGAACAGGAGGCGAAAGGGTTGGCGGTTGGCCATGGCCTCAGGAGTCCCTCCACCAACGCCAGAGGACCCCACCCTCCAGGGCAAGCCACCCGAGGCTGGCCAGCAAGATCACCGTCTCGCCCTCACCCCCACCCAGCGCCCCACCGCCCGGACGCCAGCAGAAGGGGATCAGCGCCAGGGTGAGGAGCAGATGGCGCCAGAGGGCGACGGGGGTGGCAAAGGCCGGTCGGGCCACAAGGAAATAGACAAGAAGCGGCACCAGCGCATAGGCCAGCTTGGCGATGAGAAACCCCCCCATCCCCAGCCTGGGAATCAGCTGGGCGCCCGCGATGGCCGCGATCAGGGCCGCTCCGTTTTGGGTCAGCGCGTAAAGGGTCGTGCGACGGGAGGCCAGCAGGGGTTGATGCAGCACCTGACCCAGGGACTCCGCCACGGCGGCCAGCACCAGGACCCGGGTGGCTTGCAGGGAGGGCAGGAAGGCGACGCCGAAGAAGAAGGGCACCAGCCAGCGGTCGATCAGCAGATAAGCCACAAGGCAGAGGAGGCCGCTCCACCAGAGCGCCCGCAGGGAGCGCTCAATGCCCCGGTTCGGGTCGACGCGGTGGCTGCTGTCCCGCAGCCGCACGAACAGCACCGGCACGAGGGCGCCGGGCAGAAGGGTGAACAGCTGCACCAGGATCTGGCCCGCCCGCAGATAGCCCACCTCCGTCAGCCCCTGGTCGCGGGCCACCCCCGCCAGCAGGGGCAGAAAAACCAGGGACGCCAGGAGATTGGAGCCGTAGAGGGGGATCCCCTGGCGCACGAGGCGCAGGGCGGTGGCCGGCTCGAAGTGGGCCTGGCGGGGCCAGGGCAACAAACCGCGGCAGCGCTGCCGCAGCCAGCCCGCCTGCACGGCCCCCACCAGGGCGAACCCCGCCAGGGAGCCGGCCAGCCCCGCGACGAGGGCCCCCAGCCAGGCCGCCAGCAGCTTGGCCGGCGCGAACACCCCCTGGCGCAGGGCCAGCGCGGCGGTGCGCCCCTTGATCAGCAGCAAATCCCACTGGATCGATGACAGGGATTCCAGGGAACAGATCACCACCAGGGCCAGGGTGAGCGTCTCGCGGCTCATCGGGAGGGACCGGGGCAGCAGACCCCCCCCGGGCAGCACCCACAGCACCAGCCCCAGGGCTGTGATCAGGGTGGCCAGCTGCACCACCCGCAGAGCGGTGTGGGCGATCTCACCCTGCCGTTCGGGGGGGAGGTCAGCGCCCGGGCCCGTGAGGGCGCAGGTGATGCCGTAGTCCACCCCGCAGCGCACCGTCATCTCCACGGTTTGGGTGGTGCTCAACACCAGGGTCAACACGCCGAGGTTGCCAGGGCCGAGGCTGCGGCTGAGCAGCAGGTTGGCTCCGAACCCGAGACCGCGACCCAGCAGCGATCCCCCGAGAAGGTGCAGGAACCCGGCGCGCAAGGGGGCGGCCGTCAAGGGGAGGGCCGCGGCGAACGCAGCAGCAAGGGATGGAGGCGATCCACCACCCAGGCCAGCACGACGAGGATCAACAGATACTTGGGAAATTCCCACAGCCAGTTCCAAACCGTCTCCGACACCGATCGCAGGGGAAGCCCATTGAGAAAGGTGGCGGGGTAGAGGGCGATCAGATAGGCCAGGAGCGAGCCTGACAGGGAGGCCCAGCGATACCACACGCGACAGAAAGCGGCATAAAGGGCGGCGAAGAGCAGGGCGCCAATGACAACGCCAGGCTTGCGGAAGCGCCAGTAGAGATCACCGCCGAAACTCATATTCGGGAACCACACATGCTTGCCGTCGACGGTGCCCAACTCGGGTTTTCCCATGATCTCCTTGGCGATCAAGTGGCCATCGTTGATCTCGGGTCGGTTGGGATACAGATGCTTCGGCACCCAGAGAAACAGCAGGCCATGCAACCGCTTCCAGCCAGCGGGTGGTTGCTCGGATCCCGGCGTTTCAAAGAGATAGGGGTCGCTGGAGGGGAAGAGATCGCGGCCGATCACGGCGAGCGTTTCCGGTTTTGGGCGGGCGTTCACCGCGCTGCGCGCAATGAGCTCAAGGCGCTCCAGGGGGCGTTGGCTGACGGTGGATTGAAAGGCGGCCGTCGTCCGCAGGCTGCCCATCAGCGGGATGAAGGGCAGGGCGAACACCAGGAAGCCCACCACCAGCCAGCGGATCATGCGGGGGGGAAGGCTGGTCATCCAGAGACCGAGGAGCAGCATCAGCAGGGGGCCGAGCAGCAGCCCCCGCCCTCCGGTCAACCCCCCGAGCACCAGGGACACCAGAAGGAGCAGCGCCAGCGCCGGGGCGAGCCAGCGCCGAGGGCGGGCCTCTCCCGCCTCGACGGGCCAGGGCCCCGCGCACACCTGAATCCCCAAGGGGACGAGCAGGGGGAAGAGGTCGCGCAGGCGCAGAAACGGCACGAAGAGCGTGTCGGCCCGCCACAGCCGCACGGTCCAGTGGATGTAGTTGGCGTTGCTGCGATCGAGGGTGCCGGAGATCACCCCCACCAGCAGGTAGCCGACGCTGTAAAGCGCCAGCAGCAGCACGAGGAGGGGCAGGCGGCGTCGCACGGCCCCGCTCAGGGGGGCGGGATCCTGTCGTCGCAGCAGGGGACGGTTGAGCAGGGCCACCCCCACGATGGCGGTGGAGACCACGCCCCACAGGGCCTGGCTGGGTTCCAGGGCGCGGCTCCAGGGCAGCACGTCGCTGTTCACTCGCTCACCGGCCTGCGCCAGCAGGAAGGCGCCGAGCCCCCAGCGCTGAAAGCCCGCCAGGGTGATCACCGTCAAGGGGGGCAGGGGCAGTCGATTGATCCAGGGCCGCTCCAGCCAAAGGGCCGTGGCCAGCAACACCAGCGACCAGCCGCACCAGGCCATGGCCACCCAGCGGCCCGTGAGCGCCGCCAGGGGGATCCACAGCAGGGTGGCCACCGCCAGGGCGGTGAGCGGATGCAGGAGCCGGTCGGCGGGTCCGAGAAGCTGGCGGAGGCGGTCGGTGGCGGAGGGCGGGCTGGTTAACGGGAGGTTCCGTCGCGGTGTCTGCGCCATCGTTCCGGAAGCCACGCCACCAACGCCCCAACAGTTTGCATGAGGCCCGCGGCGTGCTGGATGGCCCGCACGCGGGATCCCAGCCCCGCGGTTTGCCCCCGCCGGAGCTGTTTCAACAGGTTCCAGAGATGGAACTGCATCACGTGGGCGGCCCAGCGGTGGCGGCGGGGTTCGGCGCGCAACAGCGGGTGTCGGCGCAACTGGCCCACCACCGCCGCCACCTCCCGGGTGTCGTGGCCGCTCAGGCGGTTGGCGTTGGAGAGCTGGGCCGGATGGGTGCGCACGCGGGCGATGGGCGTGCGATTGAGCAGCACAGCGTCCCGCTCACCCGCCCGCATCAACCACTCCCAGTCGGCAGCGTGGCGCCAGTCGGCGCGAAAGGGCCCGGCCTGGCGCCAGAGCCCGCTGTGAAAGGCCATGCCCGTGAGATTGCCGTTGAGGCTGCCCAGCTCCAGCAGGGCGGGCACGAAGCGCTCCGGGGGGATCAGCGCCGTGGCGGGGCTGAGGCGATCGTGGTGCGCCGCGCTGTCGGCGGGCCTGGCTTCCCCCCCCGGGCCGATGGACGCAAAGGTGGAGAGGATCAGCCGGGCCTCAGGCCAGCGTCGCCGCAGGGAGGCCAACGTGTCCACCGCGGTGGGCAACAGCAGGTCGTCGCTGCAGAGCAACAGCCACCAGTCGACGGGTTCCGCCGCGATCGCGGCATTGAGGTTGGCGAAGAGCCCCAGGTTGCGGGGGCGGCGCAGCCAGCGCACGTCGTGGTGGAGGGCGTGGCGTTCCAGCCAGCGCGCCAGCCACGTTCGGGTCGTGGCGTCCGAGCCGTCGTCGGCGATCCGCAAGCGCCAGGCCGGGTTGGTCTGGGCCAGCACGCTGTCCAGGGCGGCTTCCAGCAGCTCCGCTCGGCCATGCACGGGCAACAGGATCGTGATCGGGGCCTCCACCGCGCCGGTCATGGCGCCTCCGGGTCCAGAAGGCGGCGGTAGAGACCGATGGCCCGTTCGCCGTAGTCCTCCCAGCTCAAGGCTTCCCGGGCCAGGCCCAGGGCCGCTGCCCGCTTGCTCTCCCACAAGCCGGGTTCAAGGGACAACCGCCGCAGGCAGCGGGCGATGGCCCGGGGGGCGTGGAGAGGCACCACCCAACCCGCCGGGAATTCCACCAGGCCCGCGCTCCCCAGCGGTGGACCCTGCAGGCGCAGCAGATCCTCGCCGCCGGTGTGGGGGGTGCAGATCAGGGGAAGGCCGCAGGCCAGGGCCTGCATCTGCACCATGGCCATCCCTTCCTCGATCGATGCCATCACGAAGCAGTGGGCGGTCCCGTAATGGGCCACCAACTCCTCCTGGGGCCGATGGCCCAGCCGCCGCACGGTTGGCGGCTGGCGGTTCAACCACGGCTCCAGCTCGTCTCCCCCTCCCCCCAGAAGGAGGAGTTCAGCGTCGGGCAGTTGGGCGGCGGCAAATCCCTCCAGCAGGTCAGGCAGCCCCTTGCGCACGGAGAGGGAGCCCGCATAGGCGATCCGCAGGCCCCTGGCGGCGGGTGGCGGAGGCGGCGGGTCAGGCGGTTGGAACCGGCGCAAGTCAACGCCGAGACTGTTGCGAAAGAGTCGCTCGGGGGGGAAGCCCCGGGCCAAAAAACTGCGCTCCACGAAGAGGCTGGGCACCGCCACCGCCGTGCAGAGGCCGTATTCGCGCAGCTCCATGGCTTCAATGCGGGGATGGGTGGCGGCCCAGGGAAGACCCAGCCGTTGATGCTCCTCCCGCAACAGGCGGCTCTGCTCCAGGATGTGAGCGGAAGACCGCTCCAGCACGGTGGGCACGTCCCGTGCTGCCGCCCAGCGCAGGGAGGGCTCGCTCCATTGCGACCAGCCGTGAATGAGCTGGCTTCCGTGCAGCTGGCCGCTGGCCCAGCGGGCAAACCAGGAGTGCACGAGCCACTGACAACGCATCATCAGGGCCTCGCCCCCCAGCGTGTAGATGGCCTTCACCGCCACAAAGACCAGAGGCAGGCTCACCACCTTCTCGGGCGGCAGGCCCCAGCGCTTCACAAACCAGCGGGGATAGGTGGTGATCAGCCGATGCAGATGGCCGCGGCGGTGCAGGTGGCGCGCCAGGTCGAAGGCGTGCCAGCGCCCCCCCACCACAATGGTGATGCGCATGGGCGCGTCGTCCCTCATGGCGTGTCACCCCTCTCCTGCCAGCTGAGGATCTGGCGGAGCCGCTCTCCGTAGGTGTGCTCGGGACGGCGCAGGGCTTGGGCTCCCAGGTCCCGCAGGTCCCGCTGAAGGGCGGGGTCCGCGAGGATCCGCTCCGCATGGGAACGCATCTGGGCCGGTGTGCGGAAGAAGCCCACCTCGGGATAGCCCGGCAGAAGCTGCCGATGCTCCGAGGTGTCCGCGTAGAGCCCGCAGCCGCCGATGGCCCCGATTTCATAGGAGCGATCGGTGGACAGGTCGCCGTTGGCCTGCCGCAGGAGTCCCAGCACCAGCCGCGCCCGGGAGATGGCCTTGGCGTAGTCGAGACCGGTGACGGCGCCCTGCCGTTCCCAGCCAGGGGTGGCGAGTCCGTTCCAGCTGTTGCCGTAGAGGCGGCAGCGCGGACCGGGAGGGTCGGCCATGGCCGCCAACCAGGGCAGCCGCTCCCGGGCTCCCGTGCCGATGAAGGCCACATCCACGCCAAACCGCTCCGGGTCCCCCGGTTCCAGCGGCGGGGGTCGATGCAGCGCGGGGTCGTAAGCGAAGGGAAGCCAGCTTGTGCTCACCGCCCCCGCGTGCTCCAACCGCTGGCGCAGGGCCTCTTTCGTGCTGAAGATGTGGTGATAGAGGGGAAGATTGGCCAGAAACTGGCGGCGGCGGTGAATGGGATTCCAGGGATCGTCGGTGAGGTAGTTCACCACCTGGCCCCCCTGGCGATGGATGGCCTCGAACACGCTGGATGCCAGGGGCAGGATGCCGGTGACGAGCACAAGCCGGGGCTTCAAGGACGACAGGCGTGTCAGGAGGCCGCGTTGGAAGCCCCACCACTCCCAGGGGCGACGGTCGGCCAGCCGATAGAACACCTTGCCGCGGCGCCTGGCCATGCTGGGTGAGAAGGCCGGGGCGGCGGAGGTGTAGGCCACTCCGATCTGCTCTGATGTCAAGCCAGCATGGGCGGCCCCGTTCAGGAGCTTGGTTCCCAGGGCTTCTGGCGATGTGGTGTCGGCCAGCAAAAGGAGGCGGATGCCCATGAGCGGCGACCTCACCGTTCTGGGGTGGGCGGAATGATCGTCCATTATTCAATGCTGGCCTCCGATCCTCTCTTGAGCACCTTTGGCTGGATGAAGGGTTCCCTGGCGATGGCCGCGTCACTTTGAGTGGTGTAAAACCCG
Source organism: Cyanobacteria bacterium K_Offshore_surface_m2_239 (assembly GCA_016882305.1). GTDB lineage: Bacteria > Cyanobacteriota > Cyanobacteriia > PCC-6307 > Cyanobiaceae > Cyanobium. Next base: position 672 of record VGQX01000092.1, on the reverse strand, counting down.
AGGCCCGAATGCCCTGATCAGAGGGTGAACAGGGTGGAATGACGGGCTGTCATTCCGGAAGTGCAGATGCGCCTCGTTTTTCCACGATGAATCGCGACGATTGACTTGTCAAGACTTTCGTCTGAAAGCGGATGTGTTGTTAAAGGAGTGGTCTGTGCAGCCTGGGGGTTGCAGCGGCCGGCCCCTGGGCGGCGATCCGTTTCGCAGCGCCCTGTGGGGGCGCTGCGAAACGGATCGCCTGGGGCCTGAGCCCTTCACATCTCAAGCGCTGAGGGCATGCAGCGCTGGAATGTCGCCGAGATCTGGGATGGTCGCCATGCTCTCGGCGGTAAACATGCGGCGGCCTTCTAGTGTCCTGCCCCGGAAATCCGAACGCATAGTCTTTGGATCTTTTCAAAAATGGAATCGGCAGTATCCGTCAATATAAATGGAGTTGAATTCTTGTTGTACTTGGCAGCAAACGTTTCTATTCTTGCTATCAGTTCTTTTACGTTTCTAAAGCTTCCACGGCGTATCATGTGTTAAGTGATAATGCCAAGCTAACGTTCAACTTGATTAAGCCAAGACTTGATTACGCATAAAGCTCCGCGACTCTCAAAGCCCGCTCTGGGCAGGGTTTACACACACAGACAGCGTTAGCGATCCGCTCCGTCATCGCCGCCATCTTAAAGC
>VGQX01000091.1 GCA_016882305.1 Cyanobacteria bacterium K_Offshore_surface_m2_239 | reverse complement strand
CGGCGGCAGCGGCGCAGGTGCAGGGCTCTTACCGGGCCACGACCGTCGCTGCTGCCAGCCCAGCTGAGGCCAAGACCACGGCGCCCACCGTGCGCAAACGCCGCGGCGGGCTGAGCCTGTCGGTTGACACTGCTCCCGGGACAGGGTTGAACCTGTGACCCAATCCCCGGACACTGGACCCAGGGTGGGGCGGGCAGAAGCCTGCTACCAGCGACTGGAGGCGAGGCGAAACGAGTTTGTCGAGCGGGCCAGGGCGGCGCAGCGGCTCACGCTGCCCTACTGGCTGCCCGATGCTGACGCACAGGACGATTCTCCGCCAGGTGATCGGCGGATTCCGTACACCTCGGTCGGCTCCATGGGCGTCAACAACCTGGCGAGCAGGTTGACCATGACGCTGATGCCAGTTGGTGAGTTGTTTTTTCGGTTTGCGATCGACGAGATCGAGGCCAGCCTGGCCCAGACCGTTGCGCTGAACCAGCGGGCGCAGGCCGGCATGTTGGAGGAGGAGGAGCTAGAGCAGGCCCAAGACCAAATGGCGGCAGAGCGCAGCAGTCTGGACGGGGTGTTGGCCACCCTGGAGCGCGGCGTTCTGCTTGACCTGGAGGCGCAGGACTCCAGGCCCGAGATCGACGAGCTGAGCAAACACCTGCTGATCGCGGGCAACGTGCTCGTCCAGGACACCGACGATGGGCTGGTGTGCCACTCGCTCCTCAAGTACGTGCTACGCCGTTTTCCCAACGGCCGGCCGGCAGAGCTGGTGCTGATGGAACTGGTGGAACTGGCGGAGCTGCCCAAGGGGGCCGTGGCGTTTCTGGAAAAGCAGGGTGCTCTTAACCATCTGAGCGAGCGCACCGACTACAAGAGCGAGGAAAAGCTGAAGGTGTTCACCCACGTCCGGTGGGACCGCGCCCGGTGCCGGTGGCATCAGGAGATTCTTGGCCACGTCATTCCAGGCACGAGCGGAACATCCAAGGCAGACGAGTCACCGTGGATGCCGCTGCGGACGCAGCGACTGAGTGGGACCGCCTACTCGCCTGGCTATGTCGAGGCGGTGGCGCTGGGCGATTTGCTGACGGCTGACACCCTCACGCAGGCGCTGACGGAGCGGGCTGTGGGCCAGAGCAAATTCCTCACCGGAAGGAGGCCTGGCGCCCACATCACCGATCGGGCGTTGAGGAGGGCCAAGAATGGCGACGTGGTCACAGCCCACCCCGAGGACATCTTCTCGATCGAGCTGGGGCTGAAGGGCCAGAACACGGCCCAGGCCGAGGAGCGGCTGTCCAAGATCGAGGGCCGACTCAACATGATGTTCATGGTCATGCAGGCCCGGGACAGCGAGCGGACCACGGCAGAGGAGATCCGCCAGCTCGCCATGCAGCTTGATCAGGCCCTCTCTGGGCTTTACAGCCTCGTTGCCAAGGACTTTCTGCAGCCGTTGGTTCGCCGCCGGCTGGTGAAGATGCTCCGGACAGGCCGCGTACCTCAGATGCCCGAGATCGTGCGCCCCGTGGTGAACGTTGGGCTTGCCGCCATTGGCCGCGCCACTGACCTGGAGCGGTTGCGGCAGTTCCTGGCGGTGCTGTTTCAGTCCGTTGGCCCTGAGCAAGTGCTGGAAAGCATGAACATTGGTGAGCTGATTCGGCGTGTTGGCGCCGCGTCCTCGGTGCCGATCGCCGGCCTGGTCAAGAGCGAAGCCCGCAAACAGCGGGAACGACAGCAGGCACAGGATCAGGCCATGGTTATGCAGATGACCCAGGCCGGCGCTGCAGACCCGCAGCGGCTGGCCAACGCCGCGGCGACGGTGCAGGGCATGGCCCAGCCGCCGCCCGATCAAGCCATGCCCGAAGAGCCCCCATCACCCTGAGCACCAATGAACACCACCGCGCCAGCCCAAGCCGCCACCCCCGCGTCGTCGCAGGGCGAGGCCAGGCCCGCAGATATCCCAGTAGAAGCCCAGCAAAAGCTGTCAGACCTTGGCCTTCAGGGCGATGCCCTGAGCCAGTTCCTGGCTGACCTGGAGGACGAGCCGGACGACGACCTGTCTGCCGCCCTTGGGTTGAAGCCGGCACAGCCCGTCGAGGCCAACCCAAGGGCGGCAGAGGAGGAGTCCAAGGCGGAGGGGCCACCGCCAACCCCGACGCCGGCCCAGCCGCTCACCGAGGAGGAGATCACAGCCACCTATGGCGAGCTGGTGGCCGGGAAGGCCAAAGAGGCAGGCATCGACCTCAATGCTTGGCGCGCCGCGTTCGAGGCAGGGGCGGACACCGCCACGTTCCGGCAGTCCATGGCAAATGCGTTGGGCTTGCCCGTGGAGGTGGTGGCGCAGTACGAGGCGGGGAGCCGCCGACCCGAGGCACCCGGTCAGCCGCAGCCACTGGGCGAGGCCGAGGAGAAGGCCCTGATCGAATTCGCCGGGGGACGGCCGGCCTTTGATCAACTCAGTTCATGGGTTGCAGCGACCATCCCAGACAACCCGGCCGTGACCGGATTCAATGCTGCCGTGGTTGGTGGTAACGGCGAGGCAGCCAAGGCCTACCTGCTTGCCATCCACCTGCTGCACCAGCAGGACGCGGGGCACGAACCCCAGCTGATTCACGCCGGGGACACCTATGGCGAGGCGAGCGATGTGTACCAGAACTATGACCAGCTGATTGCGGACAAGACCGCAGTTGACCAGCGAACCGGTCGGCCCAGGTATGAAGTTGACCCCAAATGGAGAAAGTACGTGGAGAACAAGACGCGCAGATCAAACGCACTGATGTAGTCTGTGGCCATGAGTACGGCTGCACTGACGCAGCAGACACGGCGGGCCGCCTGAGGGCGAAACCCGCCGTGTCGCGCGGACAGGGCGGTGGCTCACAGCAAACATTGCAGTGACAGCATCAGCTATTGCCGGGTCCATTGGACTCAGCCGCCTTGGGCAGATCCGAGGCACTGGCGACGACAGGGCTCTTTTTCAGCGGCTCTCGACCGCAGAGGTTTTGGGGGCTTTCAAGAGAAAGCTCGTCTTCTCGGACTACGTCCGGCGGCGAGACATCAGGAATGCCAAGGAGGCCACGTTCAAAGTGAGCGGCCGGCGCACCGCTGGCTACGCCATCCCTGGCATTCCCATCAACAACATCCCCACGGACGCCAACAATCCGAACCCCTCCAACGCCCCCAGCGACCGCAACCAAGTCGTAATCACCCTGGATGGGCTGCTCTGTGCGGCCGACACCGTCACAGAGCTTGACGAGTTGATGGAGGATGCCGAATACCGGAGTGAATTTATGACAGAGTTGGGCAACGCTCTAACGAGCGAGGAGGATGCCCGCGCCGCACGAATCATCGTGGCCACGGCCAGGAAGACAGACGATCTCCTCGCCAAACCGATCAACCAAAATCGGCGTGGAACTGTCGTCACTCTGGGCGCTTCCTACAACACGGCGAACGCAATGACTAGGGCCGACATGTTGGCCGACGCCATCAAAACCGTCGTGGCCACCATGGCGAGCAAGGACGTGCCATCGGACAAGATTTCGGGATTGCGCTGCGCGGTGGACCCATTCACTTACTATCAGTTCTTTGACGGATCCCGGACTATTAACGCCGACTTCAATCAAGGCAGTCCCAATGGCGGCTTTGGGAGCGGTCAATTTGGAAGAATTTACGGAGTGCCCGTGACGTGGTCCAACCACGTCGCCCAGCCGGCGTACACGTTGGTGGCTAATCAAGATCGCAATCCTGATTATGCGACCGATATGTCCTCGGTTGAGGCCATCATTTGGCACTCAGACTGCATGGGCATTCTCTCCTTGATGAGGCCCAGGCTGGGCATGACCGGCGAGGATTACAAGCTGATCTACAGCACGACCCTCTTCGGGGCCAAAATGTCGATCGGCATGAACAGCCTCAGGCGCGAGGTTGCAGCCGTCATCCAGCGGACCGCGCCCTGACCTGGCCTATGCTCTGCATCGAGCAGTGGGTTCCCGGCCCAGTCCCGAGCATGAGGCGGGGCTGGGCTTTTGATTGGCCCGATAGCATGGAACTGCACCGCCGCAGCGCTGATGACCACGCCTGGCAGGACCACGCAGCTGGAGGCGGTGAACATCATGCTTGACGTGATCGGCGAACAGCCGGTCAACACGCTCCAAGGGGAGCAAATCACCGAGGCCAGGCAGGCGCTGTCTGTGCTGATGGAGTTTCACAAGGACGGGCAGACCCGGGGGTGGACATGGAACAGCGAGCAGGGCTACCCCTTTGCCAAGTCTGTGGACGGCACCATCACGGTGCCAGCAAATCTGGCCAGCTTGGTGCTGGTTGACACCCAGGACTGGGGCACCCGCTTCGTGCTGAGGGGCGCCCGCGTCTACGACACAGTCGCGCACTCATACGTTCTGCCCGCAGGGCTGCAGGCGCTCTTGGCCGACGTGGTGTGGTTCCTCCCGTGGGAGGAATGCTCTGAGGCCTACAACCGCTGGACAAGCATTCGTGCTGCCAGGTCATTCGCGGGTCGGGCGCTGGGCGACGCGGCGATCCCCCGGCTGGTGGAGCTGGATGAGCAAGCGGCGCTGATCGAGTTGGAGCGGGCGGAGGCCGATCAGGCTCAGGGGAATTGGCTCTCCCCTGACCCGGCGTTCCCCTCGCAATGGCCAGACGCGGGGCTGCGCCGCAATGCCGGGAGGCTGCTGTGAGCCTCGTCCGTGTTCCTCTCGCGGGCCTGGTCCAGGGGATCAGCCAACAGCCGGATGCACAGCGAGACCCAAGCCAGGCGGAGCGACAGGTGAACGGGGTCAGTTCCACCACTGACGGATTGCGTCAGCGAGAGGGCTCTAGATCCGTGGCTCGGGTCAGCACCACGCCGTTTGGGGACGTGTTGATTCACCAGATCCAGCGCGACGCCGACGAGCAGTATTTGGTCGTCATCTCCAAGACGCAGATCAGGGTTTTCGATCTGCAGGGAGGAGAGAAGACCGTGATTGCTGCCGCCGGAGCGTTCTCATATCTCTCCACCGTCACCAGCGCCAGTCGAGACATCAGGGCCGCCACCGTGGCGGACTACACGTTCATCAGCAACACGGCGACGGTCCCGGCCATGGACTCGGCGGTGGCGCCAGCGGTGGCACGCCCGGCCGCCCACGAGGCTCTGGTGTGGGTGAAGGCCGCCAACTACGGGCAGAACTACAAGGTCAATGTGAACGGGACACAGGCTGCGGTCGAGACGGCCGTGGCGCCCGTGGTCGTCAGCGGCACCACCACCACCACGAACCGGATCAGCACAGAGGAGATCGCCGAACAGCTCAGGACAGGGCTGACTGGCGCAACGGGTGTCGCCGTCGCCCGGGTGGGCAGCGTGCTGCACATCACGAGTTCCTCCGTGATCACCGTGGCGGCGACTGATGCCAGGGCGAACGCCGACATCACCGCCATCACCAACAGCGTGGGCGCGCTGCAGGAGCTGCCCACCATCGCCCCGCAGGGTTATCAGGTGGAGGTGCTCGGCGATCCGACCAACCCCAACGACGGCTACTTTGCGGCGTTCCGCACGCGCTCAGGAATTTTCGGGGAGGGGTCGTGGGAGGAGACCGTCGCTCCTGGCGTGAGGTTCCGGCTCAATGCGGGGACCATGCCTCACCTGCTGGTGCGGCTGGCCAATGGCGAGTTCTGGTTTGGGCCCGCCGATGGGTCGGTCCAGGGCGGCACCACAATCCCCCGCTGGGGGCAGCGCACCGCCGGTGACGAGGATTCAGCAGAAGACCCGACGTTCGTTGGCAAGGCGATCGAGGACATCCTCGTGTTCCGCAACCGCCTGACCGTGCTGGCGGACGAAGCGATCGTCCAAGGGAGGCCGCGGGACCTGTTTGAGTTTTTCCCCGAGACCGTGATCACCACGCTCGATTCCGACCCGATCGACCGGACGGCTGGCAGCAACAGGGTGAGCGTGCTCAGGTTTGGCGTACCGAGCCAGGATGAGCTGATCCTGTTCTCGGACCAGGGCCAGTTCCGGTATGGGACAGCCGATGTGGCTCTCACTCCCAAGACGGCAGATGTAAATGTTCTGACGAACCTGGAGGTGGCCACCAGTTGCAGGCCGATCCCTGTGCAGGGAGAGATATTCTTTGTCCAAACCAACGGCCAATACAGTCGTCTAAGAAACTTCAGTATTCGCGGCGCCGGCACAGCGCTGGTGGCCGACGCTGGCGACCTGACCGAACAGGCCAGTGGATACGTGCCCTCCGGCGTGTTCCGTCTGGCCCAAAACGATTCTGGCAATGCGGTTTTCGCATTGTCAAACAAAACTGGGCATCAAAATAAAGTGTACGTCTACAAATACTTTGTTCGTGCTTCAGGTGGTTCCGCTGAACGGATCCAGTCCAGCTGGAGCCACTGGGAGTTTGTCGCAGCGGAAAAGATATTAGACATTATCTGTGTTGAGGAGACACTTTATATGCTTGTCCAATACGGCTCTGAGGTGTGGCTGGAGGCCATCAGTGCCACAGATCGCCTCCGCAATGTGGATCCCGCCCCCTATCCGTTCGCCCTGGATCGACTGGTGAGCACCACCACCGAGACCCCCGCAGCGCTCCGTGTCCCAACCGGCGTTTTCGACCCGATCGCCAACCAGACGACCTGGACCCTTCCGTGGGCAGCCAGGAGCAGGACACAGGCGTGGTCTGGGTACTCGACCTCCAGCAACGGCGGCGTGCTGCTGGGCGAGGCCACCAGCGGCAACCAGATCAGCGCCAGGGGCGACTGGGCCACCAGCGGTCCGCCGATCTGGTTTGGCGAACAATTCCTGTTTGAGTATGAGTTCAGCCGGTTCCGCTACAGGGAGGAGGTCCGGGGATCGCAGGTCGCGGCAAATGAGCCGCGGACGCAGGTGCGATACGCCGAGCTGCGGTATCAGCGCAGCAAGTATTTCCGAGTCCGAGTCGAAGCAGAGGGGCGGAACCCGGCCGTCTACGAGTTTGATGGTATCGCCCTGGGCGTGTCCGGCAGTCAGGTCGGGTCCACCCTTGGTGTGGCAGGTGGAGTGCTGAAGGATGGCGTTTTTCACATCCCCATCCGATCGGCTGGCGAGCGGGTGCGAATCACCCTGGAAAATGACACGCCGCACCCATGTAGTTTTGCATCTGTGGAGTGGGCTGCGATCATTACGGCAAAGGCGAGGAGGCGGGGATGAAGTGGGCCCCTGTTACAGAAGCCAGCGCACGGGCTGTCGCGGCTGGCCTTCGGCACTTTGATGCCCGGGAGGCCCTGAACATTTACGAGTGGTCTCCCGAGGAAGCAGTCGAAAGATCCCTCGCCAACAGCACCGTGAGGCGCTGCATCTGTGCATACGACGGGGAGCCGCTGGCCGTGTGCGGCGTCACCAATCAGGGGGTTATCTGGCTGCTGGCCACGGAAGGACTGCTGGCCACGCCAGTCAGGCGCCGCCTGTTCCTGCGGGAGGGCAAGCAGTGGATTGATGGGCTGGTGGCCAGCCAGCTGTGGCCAGTCCTGGAGAACTGGGTGATGGCCTCCAACTGGGACACCCTGCGGTGGCTCCGGTGGATGGGCTTTTCCGTCGGCGGCGCATCCGGGCTGTGGGATGCCCCAGTCCTTGTCCAACACGTCTGGAGAAAAGCGCGATGGTGATGCTCACTCCCGCCACTGTTGCCCTGGGCCTTGGCGGGGCGGACATGCTGCTGGGGGGCGTCAGCAGCCTCCTTGGCGGCGCGGCGGCCAGGCAGGAGTACGCGGCGCAAAGGGCGTTCCAAACCGCCAACACTCGCTTCGCCCAGTGGCAAGCGGGCTTTTCGCAGCGCTTTGCCAACGCAAATGCGCAGTACAACTACTGGCAGGAGACTGTCAACTGGAATCAGCAGGTCGCGTACAGCAAAAGCCTGCGCAATTTCGAGACCCTCAAGGCTGTTGAGCAGGCCCGTGTCGTGGCCGAGACCAGGGCCAATGCCGCCGCGGCGTTCGTCGGTGATTCCGCCGCGATCAGCGAAGCGGCGGCCGAGGCGTCCATGGCCGAGGCCGTGGCGTTCCATCAGTTCCAGCTGGCGTCCCTCCAGGCCCGAGGCCGCGCCCTGGCCAACGAACAGGAAGGCAAGTCAGCAGAGCGGATGATCAACGACTTTGCCCGTCAGGTGGGCGACTACCAGGCAATCATGGAGATCAACCAGAGGCTGCGTGGACGGCAGTACAGCCGGCAGCAGGCCGCCGCCGTGGCTGAGTATCTCAACCGCTACAACTCCCAGCAGTTCTATGCGGAGCAGCCGTCCATGGAGCCGGTGGCGCCGTTCGCCCCGCTGCCCGCCCTGCTGGAGGCGCCACCGCCGACGATGACCGGCGCAGGGCCCAGCGGGCTGGCATCTGGCCTGAGGTTGGGAAGCGCGGTCTTGAGCGGGGTGCAGACCGGATTGGGCGCCTACAAGGGCCTGGCGATCAAATGACACGCGAAAGCCTGGGCCAGAACCAAATCAGCCCACGGGCGCAACCGGTCGGAGCGTTTGTGCAGCCCGGTCGTGTCGATGTGGCTGCGCCGGGTCAATTCCCGATGATGCCCAACCCGCCGGGGATGCGGCTGATCGGGCAGGCCAGCGGCGGGAGCGTCGAAGGCGTCAACCAAATGGCAGAGCTGGCGGCAGCACTGGCGCCGTTCAGCAAGGGGCTGATCCAGCTGGGCGCCACGGGCGCCGAGGCCTACGCGAGCGCCGAGTACCAGAGGGGGCAGGCCGAGGCCGCCCGAGCGCAGGTGCAGGTGAACCAGCAGATGCAGGCATCCCGATCCCTCTATGCCGCAGAGGGCAGGAGGCTGGACAACGCCGACCCGATCGGCGCTCTGGCGATGGACAGGGTGAATCCCTGGCGACAGGCGGGCCGGCAGAACCGGCTCAGCCGGATCGCAGGGATGGAGATCGGGCCAGAGGTGGAGCGGGCCTATCGCAACTTCCCTGGCGTGGCCGAACTGCCCGAGGGGGCGCCGGAGATCATGCAGCTGCACGCGCAGGCCGTGCAAGGCGTCGTGAAGAAATACGGGCTCGACGAGACCAGCCCCGGGTTCCTGGAGTACGTGTCGCCGCAGATTGGCCAAGCCCAACAGCGGCTCTACGAGCAACACAACGCCGATCGGGTCAAGCACGCCAAGGAGACGGCCTGGCGAGAAGCTGCCGCCGCCGGGTTCGCCATCTATCGGCAGGCCGTCGAATCCGGCCAAGTCGAGTACGAGGTGTTCGCTCCGGACGGGCGGTCAGCTCGTCGGCTGGCCATCAAGAGCAAGGATCCTGTCTCCTGGCAGCAGGGCGTCCAGATCCTGATCGGCCGCGAGATCCGGCGGCTGATGGACGAGACCGGCATCAAGGGCGAAACACAGGCCCTGACGCGCGAGGCAATCGTCCGGCTGGATCAGATGGCGACCGCCGCTGGCCTGACGGACCTGCGGCGGATGCTGTTGCAGGTGGATGTGGCTCCACCTGGGAAGGGCGGGGAGCGGGTGACGGCGGCCGATCTCTACGGGGTCGATCTGTTCAGGGGAGGAGAGGAGATCGAGAGTCTCCGCTACCAGCAGGCTCAGCGAGCGTGGCAGGCGCAGCAGCGCCAGGACGAGTCGGTGGTGGCCGAGTTCGAAACCGAGCTGGCCTATGCGCTGGATGGACTCAACGAGGGGCCCGCCCGCGCGCAGGCCACGCAGAGAGTCATCGACAAATTCAAGAGCCGGGCGCCCATGGCCCAGCTGCTGAAGTCGGCGCAAGCGATCAACCGCACTGTCACCGACCTGGGCAAATTCGGCTACGACCCGTCCTGGATGGACGCCGCGTTGCAGCAATTCGAGGAGCAGGAGGGCACGGCCTGGGACAGCAATCGCAACGCCAGGCAGTTCGAGTCGTTGCTGTCCACGGTCTCGCCAGACGAGCGCGGAAAATATCGAGATCGCTGGAGCGCCATTCGCCGAAGGAAGGATCAGGAGGCGGCGAACATGCCACTGACGTTGGTCGGCCCGATCATCGCCGCGAAGATGAAGGCGAACTTGCGCGAGGCTTACCCCAGCGACACGACCGAGGCGGCGCTCCGCGGCGCGGACATTTCGGCCATGATGGCCTGGGGCAACGCGGACGTGGCCAGATCCGCGCAGCTCCAACACAGCGCCTACACCAGGCATGTGAGCGCCAGGCTGGCAGAAGCTGCCGCCAAGAAAGGCGCAAAGCTCAACAGCACTGAGATCCTGAACGAGGCAAACAAGGCCGTTCGGGAGTTCGGAAGCAAGGACAAGGAGGCCTACCAGCAGCTGTTCCCCGGGTCAGGCAGGCCCGGCGCTCCTCCATCGGTCGGGGCACAGGCCCGGCCCCCTGCGCCTAAGGACGGCAAGCCCGCAGCCCCGCGACCGAAGGTCTACCCGAGCTTCCAGCTCGACAACATGCCCGACCGAGAGCAGCGGCTGAAATCGGGCGGGCCGGTGATGGAGCGTCCGTCGATCGAGGAGGAGATGGTTCGCGTCCTCCGCGGCGGCAGCCCCAGCGCAGCGGTGCAGCGGGCTGCCAGGGATGCCGGGATGCCCGTTGGGCGGTTCCTGCTGCGGCAGATGGAGGCCTATCCGAACAATGACCGGATCCTCAAGCCCGAGGTTCGCCAGCAGCTGCTGCGGAGCAGTCGTGATGTGCAGGGGGCGGAGAACGCGTGGCGGGCTCCGGCCGATCGCTACAGCCCCGTGGCCAGGCGCAGCAGCTGGTGGACCGACCTGATGGTCTCAGGCTTGGATCTGGTCACCGGCGCGAGGCCCTCCTATGCCGGGCAGGCTCCGTGGGGACGCGGCCTGATGCCGAGATCCACCGCCATGCTCAACCGGCAAGGCCCCGGCGCGGCGGCGACCAGCGGGCCGGTGCTGGGCCTGCTGGCCAGCACGAACCGGCTGATCAGCAAGGGGGCGCATACCTGCACGGCCTCGGTGATCTACACCCTTGAGGCCAATGGCGTGCTCGACCCGCAAAAGCAGACGGCCGGTGGTGTTGACCCCAGCAACAACCCCCGGGGCCTGGCCTCCCTGATGGTGCGCAGAGAGGGGTGGGTGCCGTTGCCTGGCCTGGGCACACCCCGCACCATCAACAGCCCCGCCGGGTCGTTCCAAGCCAATGTGATGAGCGGGGCCGACTACGCTGCAGCGGTGCAGCGAGGACAGATCCCCGGTGGAGCGCTGGTGTTCCAAACACGGCTCGACTGGAATGGCGCCAGCAGCGGTTCCCGCGGATTTGACGTGGCCATTGCCCGTAACGGCGGGCGCAATCATTGGAACTTTGGAATGACCGGAACGCTCGTTTACGGCCAAGGCACTCGTCAGGTGTTCGTGCTGGTGCCCGGGCGGAGCGGAGGGCGGCGATGAGTACTGAACTGCGCAAGCGCAACGGAAGGTGGGAACTGGTCGGAGTGTCCGACGCCAGGGATCTGGTGCCGGTGGCCCGTCCCCAGTCGGCGAGGCAGGCGCGGCCAAAGCCGGCAGCAAAGCCGGCAGCAAAGCGCCCCTCCGGGTCAGCACGGCCAAAGCCGGCAGCAAAGCGCCCCTCCGGGTCAGCACGGCCCAAGCCGGTGGCGAGGCGCAAGGCAGGGCAGCAATCGTTCCTGTCCAGTCTCCTGAGCATTTTCGGGCACATCGAGACAAAGAAAGCCCGCACCGCCACGGCCTCCGGGCGGCAGCTTGGCCTGGGCGTCGTGGGCGCAGCGGACAACGCCGCACGGATGGGCTACAGCTTCTACCAGCGCCAGGTCAAAAAGCGGCCAAAGGCTGACCCGTCATCCGGGGTGGTGGGCGAAAGGCTCGACAGGCTGGTGGACACCGGCTACCGGGCGTTTGGCGCCAAGCCACCGTCAAAGATGACACAACCCGAGCGAGGGCGGGACCAGTTCCGGCGAGCCCTGACCACCAATCTGCTGCTGACTCCGGTCACCCCGCAGTTTGGGTTCCTGCGCGGAGTGCCAACCATCCAGCTGGGAGCACAGTTCGCCGCCAACGAGATTTTGTCCAACTACTTGGACGACCAGACCGGCGGCAACATCATCAACACGATCAACAGCGCCTGGGGATTGAAGCTCCCCGGCGCCGTGGACGTTGGCAGCGACGACATGATCGACGCCGCAAACAAAAGCCTGCTGCCAAATTCGGCGCTCAGCCTTACGGCGGGGTCCGCGCTTGGCCTGACCCCCAAGGTGCTCGACGCCGGGGCACGGGCGGGCGCCAACCGGTTCCGCAACATCCGCCGCAACATCCGCGCCGGGCGCGCGGTGCAGCAGGAGACAGCAGAGCGGGCACGGCAGCAGGCGGCGGGCCTGACCCGCGAGACCGAGGGAGGGATCGTCTTCACGCCAGAGGCGCAGCAGCCGCCACCTCCGCTGGACATGGAGGAATGGGTGCAGGGCTTCAAGGCCCGCGAGCGGGAGCGCAACGCCGCCGCTGCAGGCGCAACACCGCAACCGCAGCCGCGCCAGATCCCCACGATTGACGCCACCGCCGAGACGTTTGGCAAGGCGCAGCCAGCACCACTGCCCTCTGCCAACCCACCCAAGGACCCGTGGATGGATGACGAGCAGTACCAGGCCTGGCTGCGACAAAATGCGTTGGCGGAGGCCTGGCTGCGACAAAATGCGTCGGCGGAGATCGTTCCTGTTGCTCCTCCAGCAGCGCGACCCCCAGCCGAGCTGCCAAGGCAGCCACTGCCCCCGCAAGACGACCTGAGGGGCGAGGGCCTGGCCGACCCCTGGGGAATGGGGCCAGACCCCAACAGCCCCGTCCAGCAAGAGCTGGGGCGGAAGGCTGGCGCGGCCCCGCCGAGCCGCAGCGAACAAGCCGCCGACCCCGAGGTCGAGATCGAGGTTGACCCCGAGGTTGACCCCGACGGCTTCCCCGTCTATTCGCCTGACCTGCCGGAATCCACCGC
>VGQX01000090.1 GCA_016882305.1 Cyanobacteria bacterium K_Offshore_surface_m2_239 | reverse complement strand
CCCACAGCCCAGGACACGCTGACGGGAACGGAGGGATCCCCCTCGCGCCGCAGGGTGAAGGTGAACGGGGTGGCGCCGATGGAGCCTTCCGCCTTGTCGGCGGAAAGGGGGCTGAGGGTGAGGGTGGCGGGGTCCACCACCGTGTCCGCCCGTTGGCTGAGGTTCTGCAACCTCAGATCCAGAGCCGCAGGCGTGTCCGCTTTGTTGAACGCCTGAGCCAGGATGCCGTGGCTTGCGGCGAGATGCTCGGCCAGCGCATCCTGCTCCGTGCCGTCACCCGCAAAGGTGGCCCGTCCGGTGCGGGGGCCAAGGGGATCGTAGAGATCACGGCGATTGGTGGCGGGACCGGTGGGGAAGGGATAGCCATCGCCGCCATTGGCGAGGAAGTTCAGCGTCACCACGCGGAAGGTGCGACTGGGATCACCGTGGAGCGTGCCGTTGCGCACGATCAGGTCGAGATCCTTGCCTGTGGCGTCCTCGATCGTCATGTTGACGATCCGGCTGCCGGCGGGACGGGTGGGATCAAAACTGAAGGCCACACCGGACACCTGGGGGAACCGTCCCTGGTTGGGATAGCTGGCCACCCCGTGCTCCAGCAGGTCCCTGAGCTGGCTGGCGGTCACCGTGAGCAGGGTGAGGCTGTTGTTGAAACGCAGGGAGTTTTCGATGTCGAGCGTGGAGAGGCCGCCTTCCGGCTTGCCGGCGGAGGGATTGGCGGCCGTGGGTTTCTTCTCGCCGGTGACGACATCAATCGCTCCGATTTGAGAGCGGATGCCTCCACCATTTTTGAGGGAGAGCACCACCGAGGGGTCGATGATTTTGGCCTGGGCGAGATTGGCATCCGCCGTGAGGTTGCCCAGGTTGGTTTCCTGGCCGCGCACCAACGCCCGCTCACCTTCCAAGTAAACGCTGCTGTAGCCCCACACCTGACCATCCTTGCTGTTGATCACCGCCTGGACGGCATCGGTGAGGTCTTGAACGTTTTCCGCCTTGGTGCCCTCCGCGAAAGCGGTGGTGGCCAGGTCGGCTTCCTCAACGTTCCACACCCTGGCGACGGTGGCAGCCGTGGCGGCATAGGCGCCGCTCACCAGGGGGTCGATGCTGGAGGGAAGGAGGCGTCCCTGGGCATCGAAATCCACCACCAGGCGGCCGAGATAGGTGTATTCGTTGTCGGTGTTGACGATCAGGGTGGGGGCGCCATCCGCCCCCTGGGTCAGCAGGGGATAGGTGTCGGCGAAATTGGCGGCATGACCGGGGAAGGCAACGGCCTGGTCATTGCTGTCGCCCAGGCGGGTGTTGGAACCAGCCGACAGGATGATGTCCACGCCGCGCAGAAGGGGAGCGAGAGCCTTTTCGTTGACGAGATGCTGCAGGTGCGCCATCAGGATCACCTTGTTGACGCCCTGGTTGATCAGGTCATCGATCACCGGCTGCAGCTGGCTGGCCAGCAGGGCCAGCTCGTCGCGCTCGGCTCCGTCGCCCGTGAAACCCTGCACCTCCACCCCGCCGGTGGAGCTGATCTGCTCAAGCAGCTGGGTGGTGGCTCCCACCAGACCAATCTTCTCCCCGTTCTTGGTGACCACCGCAGAGGGTGCGATCCGGCCTTTCAGGGTTGTTGCCTCCTCCAGGCCCGCCGTGGCGGTGGTGTTCGTGTAGCGGGGATTGAGATCGGTGTCGCCGCTGAAATCGAGGTTGGCGGAGAGATAGGGGAACTGGGCCCCCACCCAGCCGGCAACCGAGCCGGGGGTGATGGCATCGCGTAACACACGAGGCCCGAGGTCGAATTCATGGTTGCCGATGGTGGAGGCCTCCACGCCGATCAGGTTGTGGAGGGCGATGTCCACCGCAGCGATCGGATGGTTGGTGCTGGCGGACAGGCTGATGGTGGAGCCGGTGACCGCATTCAACTCATCGCGCACGCTGAGATCGGTGCCGCCATTGAGGAAGGGGCTGGGGATGAAGTTGTCTCCGCCGGCCAGGATCAAGGTGTTGGCATGGGTGTGATCAAACCCATCCACCAAAGCGGCAAGGTAAGGAGCCGTCTGAGACGCCAGCAGGCCAGCTTCTCCATCGGAGAAATGCAGAAGTTGCAGCCTGTAAGGGATGGGAAAATCAACAACGGAAACCACACCGTTGCCTTCGCTGGAGGCGATCACCCCGCGGGATGCATTCGTACTGGTGGTCAGGAAGGTGATGCCTTCCATTCGCTGCGCTCCAGGGAAAAGGAGCGGATCCACAGCCACCGGTGCATAGGGATTGGAGACATCAAAGATGGCCGCCAAGCTGGTGGTGCTGCGCTCCAAACCAACAAAGGCATAGGTGCGGCCGTTCTGTCGGAAGACTTCCACCATCTCTGGCTCAACCCCTTTCTCATCCTCACGGTTGTTGATCGGATAGACCCCTTTGGCTACCGCAAGCTCCTCCAGCGCGGTTCCGGAATCAAAGACAACATTGCCTTTGGAATCAAAAATGCGCAGGGAGCGAGACCCAAGGGTGTAGGCCTGATCCACGATGCCATCGCCATCAAGGTCACCGGTATTGGTGAAGATGAACAGCCGTTGAGCGTTGGTGGCTAGCAACCCGGCCTTCTGGGCCGCCGTTGCACTGCCCGCTGCCGCGAGCAGAGTGGAAACTCGCGCGGTTTCGTCAGGGTTCAAGAAATCATTGCGATCATCCCCTTCACCAGCGGCCAGGATGAAGTTCTCACCGTTATGGCTGAACGTGGCCAGGCCATCAGGCATGACCAAGCCGTAAACATCATGGTTCGTCGCCGGCCGATACCCACCCCCGTCTCCGCTGTCTTCCGTATCCAGGGCTGGATTGCTGAACGTCACCACGGTGAAGGCATTGCCGCTGGCGCCCTCGGTGCCAAAGTCGTTGTCGTAGTTGATGACAAGGGCTCCGTCCCCGCGCAGGGTGAGGCCTTCGGGTTTGTCGTAGCTGAGGCTGCCGCCGACGGAGGGCAGGTTGAACAGCTCCACTTTGTGCGCCAGTTGAATGCCGGCAGCCGCCAGACGATCGGCACTGGAGGTGGCGTAGACCCCATTGACCAGGGTGAGGCTGTTATCCAGCAACTCCGGGCTGGCGACGCCAAGGGCATCCGCCCAGCTGGCCGTCCCCGTGCTGGCAGCCTTGGCTGTCACCATCAAGGTGAGCTCACCCCGTTCCACCTGGCCGGCGGGAGAAGCGACAGCTTTGTGAATTTGATCGGCAATCAAGAAATAACTGAACCTGCTGGTGTCGTAACCACTGACACCGGTCAGATAACTGCTGATATCAACAATACCTGACGACTCTTCATCGTTGGTGATGAAGTTGGCATTGGTGGTGCTGCTGCCACTGAACTGCTGAGGATTGTGCTGCCCCAGTTCCACCAGGGTGTCGGTGGAGGGGTTGTAGCGCCAGATCTTGGCCAGACGAGCGTTGGCACCCGGATCCTCCTGGAGCAGGATCGAACCATCATCGGCCACGGTCATGTTGTCAAGCATGACTTGGCCCTCGCTGCCATTGAGCAGCATCCTCACGGTTCCTCCCAACTCGGGATTGGCGGGATTGCTGAACTCGAGGGCCCACAGCCGACTGGCACTGGTGGCGGTGGCGGTGGTGACGAAATAGAAGATCTTGCCATCCTTGCTCCAGGCGCCATCCTCCGGCCGCAGCCAGTTGGTCACGCCCGCCGCAATGCTTTCGCTGTTGAGAGCGGCTCCGGACTTTGCCTTCACATCGCCAAGGTTGACCAGCTCAAACGTGCCGATCCCACCGCTGTTCAGGCCCAGGCCGGTTTCATTCGGGTTGGCGAGGTTGCCCACCTCGGTGTTGGTGGTGCCAGGCGAGTTGACGCGAACGCCATACGTGATGCCACCGGCAAGACCCGCCTGCTGAACAGCATTGCCAGCGGTGCTCTTGCTGCCGACAGTCACGTAGACCTGGCCGTTGTTGCTGGTGTCATCCAGGCTCACCACAACGGTCTTGCTCTGGGCCAGAGGATTGGCCACCACGTTCTCAAAGGAGAGGTTGCCAAGGCTGGGGAGCTCGTAGACCCGGCCGGCCTCACTCCCGGTGAGGACATGGGCAAACGCACGGCCTTCAGCGCCAGATTCCTCACCGGTGAGGTAGATGCGCCCGTCATAACCGCTGCCGCCATGGCGGAAGGCTGTGGGGGCAGCCAGATCACCCGAGCAGAAGCGATTGAAGGCGGTGGTGGCACCACTGGTCCAGCCGCTGCCGTCGGCGGTGGCCAGAAACAAATCATTGGTGGAGGACAAGAAATCCTTGCCACGGATCACCGCAAGAGTGGTTTTATCGATCGTCAAGTCCGACACGTAGGCGCCTCTGGAGCCATGGGCCCTGGCGATGCCGGAGGTGGATCCGAACTCATGGTTCACCAACACCCGCAGCGTGCCATCGCCGTTGTCCATCACGCCGATGCCATCTGGAATACCATTGAATTGATATCCGTCAGCACTGACCTGACCCGCCTCCAGCAGTTCACGAAACACAGCTCGGCCCGCTGTGCCCACCAGATACGTCGGCGCTGTCTGAGGCAGGTTGGGGACCTGATCGCCAAGCGTGAGGGGGAGTGTGTTGGTGGCGCCTCGCAGATCCACCTCATAAACACTTTTGAAGCCATTGAGCGCCCGAGTGCTGTCGCGCTCCATCACCAGGAACACATTGCGGGCAGGATCGAAGGTGACATCGCCGATCTTGTCCTGACCGGCGCGGCCGCTGAGCAGATAGAGATGCTCTTTGACCGGAGCGCCCGTGGCGGGATTGATGGCCAGGATCCGGGTGAGCTGGGAAGGACTGCGCTCCGCCACCACGCCATCACCGTTGCTGTCCACATCCAGCGGGCTCTGCATGAAGGCATAGAGCAGGCCATCCGTGCTGTTGAAGGCCATGCCTTCGATGCCACGGTTGCTCCAGCGGTTGCCGTAGACAGCAGGCAGGCTGTCAATTGTCTCATCGCCGATCACACTGCCGTGCTGAGCCTGAAGGAGTGCTTTCTGGCCGGCGGGGATGTAGCGGCGGATCAGTTGGCCTGTGCTGAAGTCAAACAAGGCAATCTGGCCGCGATATTCGTCGCCGACGGCGAACACCTTCCGGCTGGCGCCGTCGATCATCACGTTGAGAATGGACACCGTCTCGGAATCGATTCCGAAGGGGTCGTAAGGAAGCGGGTTGTTAGCGGCATCGACTGGAATCTCGTCCTTGATCGCTAATTGGGGCAGACCAGTCAGGGGAGTACCGTCGGGACGCTTCAAACCAACGAGACCAAGTTCAACCACTTGACCCGTGGCACGATTCATGCCTAGCCTGTATATCGACGGCTGAAAGTCGGGGTCGAGAAATTGACGACGGCCCGAGACAAGGGCGCCATTGGGTCCGCGATCTGTGATGGTGTAGTAGATGTCAAGCTGCTGGCCAGAGACCGTTTCAACTCCATCAAACCAAAGGCCGGAAAGACCTCCCGCCTGAACACCTGCAGGCAAGTTCTCAGCTCCATGAACATAGGAGAGCGTGAAACCATGATTGACAGCCGTCGCTCGACCCCGATCCCAGTCCTGGATCCCAGCCGAGAAAATTGTGCTGATCCTCGGCACAGAAGTGCTGATATCTACCACCGCAATAGCATTATTTTCTTGAAGCGAGATAAAAGCTGTATTTCCATCTGCGGTGATCGCAATTGCCTCTGGCTCAATATCTTGAGCCACATTATTTGTCACACCCGGCTTGCCGGTGATACGGATGCCACGGTTGATCAGCTCTGCCCGACGCTGATTCCAGGCACTGAAGTCAATCGTCTGAACATTGGCCTGTGCGGGTGCGACCGGAGCGGAAGCGAGGTAGCCGGCCGTATCAATCAAGGAGATCGAACCGACTGGATCGATGGTGTAGGTGGTATTGGGTTCTCCTTCATTGGTGACCAGCAACTTGCGGCCATCACTGCTGAACTTGACCATATCCGGCAGCGGTCCCACGGTCACCGTGCTGACAGCCGTTGGCAAGATGGGATTACTGAGGTCGTAGAATTGAACAAAACCAGGTTCAGTCTTTTGAGTATTCTGAACAGCAACGGCGAGAAGGTTTCCGAAGACTGCAACGCTCTGCAGGGTCTGCGATGAATCCGAGGGTGTCCCCTTCGCAACGATCTTTGGCTGCGAGGGCAGCCGCAGATCGCTCACGACAATGGCTCCTGAGCCCCCGCCGACGGTGTAAAGCATTCCCGAGGCGGGATGGAACGCAGAGATTTCAGAATTCGCGCCCTGGCCGCCCATGTTGAGAAGACCGCCAACGCCGACTACCGGAGGGTTTACCAAGGCAAAGGCAAGAGACACGGAGAGAAGAGCAACCCTTACAAGGGTCTCTATTCCAAACCCTTCCGCCAATAAGGCGAGGTTAAGGGTTGGTTTCCTGTGCGCTCCCTCACGCGCGGATGTGCTCCTCGCTGCGTTGTCCAGCTCAGGCCCGAGGAACCAACAGGCCTGCTTAGAGTTTAAACATAATGCTGTCGCACAGTGCGCTCCACGAGACGGGCTCGGGCGGGTGTTCTTTCCCAGACAACAACAGCGACCATCGGCCACCTGGCCTTGGCAACCCTGATTTCAGCCATCCTGTCCATTGGCTCGTTTGAACTCATTCTGAGGAATACGTTTTATATTCGTGATTCCTCAACGATTTTCATCTCCATTGCTTTGGCCTTCGCGACGGTGGGCATGCCATTTGCGATTGCCATCTACGCCGCGCGAGCCGCCTTTCGGCGACGGGCCGCCCGCGAAGGCTTGCTCGTGATCTATGCCGGCTATGTAGCGGTTACGATTTCATTTGCCGGTGTCTATTATTCTTTCAACGTGATTTCTGATTACCATGAGGCGCGAGACTTTGCTGACTTCTATATCCATAGCGCCACCCATATCGACGATGGATTGATTCAAGCAGTACCTGAGAGGGTCAGAGATGAGCGAGCCTTTTCCGGAATGCGCCACTCCACCTGGACAGGGCTGGCGGATGAGGCCAAGCCTACGTTCTGGCATCCCAGCGCCAGGGTCAGCACGCCGTTGCTGTTGGAGGCCGCCCGGCGTCATGGTCCTTGGTCAGCGGCGCAAGGCAAGAAACAAACAGCTTTCCAGCCAACATTCAGAGAAGAGGAGCGTTTGCCTTCCTTTCTGCAGTGCCTGCACTTCAGCGTTGTCACCATGGCCACCGTTGGCTATGGTGACGTGAATCCCCACAAGTGGTATTCGCAAATTGCTGTGGATATGCAGATCATCATCGGCCAGATCCTCGTGGTCTTTGCTCTGGGATGCGTCTTGGGCCGGTGGTGGGACTAGCTGTCGCTTGACGTGACGTCTTGGATGACCGGACGTCAGCCGCCGACGACCTCCAGATTGATGTCCGCCACCACATCGGGGTGCAGCTTGACCTGAACCTTGTAGGAGCCGGTGCGATGGATGTCGGGCACCAGGATGTCGCGGCGGTCGAGAGTCTTGCTGGTGGCCTTCTCGATCGCCTCGGCCACATCGCCGTTGGTCACAGTGCCGAAGAGCACGTCGTCGCCACCGGTCTGCTTCTTCACTGTGAAGCGCCCGATGGTGTTCAGGGCGACGCGGAAGGCTTCCGCCTCCGCCTTGAGGGCGGCCTGGCGCTCAGCCTCCTTGGCCCGACGGTGCTCCACCTGGCGCAGCACGGCGGCCGTGACGGGCACGGCCTTGCCGGTGGGCACCAGGTAGTTGCGGGCATAGCCGGGAGCCACCTCCACCAGGTCGCCGTTTTTGCCCAGGCTCAACACGTCCTCATGGAGAACGACTTGTACGCGCTTGGCCATGACGACGACCCTCGAACGGGAATGAACAGGAACCACCCAACCTACGTCAGGGCCTGCCGGCCCTGAGGGCTTCAGGAGCCAGCGGCCGTGCGGGGCAGGCGCACGCGGGTGGCCAGACCCAGCTGGCGCATCAGGTTGATGTGCAGCCAGGTGAGGTCGATCTGGCGGCCGAAGCCGTGGCGAGCGGAGTGGGGGAAGGCGTGGTGGTTGTTGTGCCAGCCCTCGCCGAAGGTGACTGCGGCCACCCAGGGATTGTTGCGGGAGCGATCACCGCTGTCATGGCTGACCTCGCCCCAGGCGTGGGTGGCGGAGTTCACGAGCCAGGTGCAGTGGTAGACGAGCACCAGGCGCAGGGGAATGCCCCAGAGCACCAGGGCCCAGCCGCCGGCGCCGGTCACCGTGCCCACCCAGAAGAGGAGCAGGCCAAGCACCAGTTGCAGGCCGAGAAACCACTTGTTCAGCCAGCGGTAGTAGGGGTCGCGGGCCAGATCACCCGTGAGCCGGGGCACGGCCGCCAGGGCCGGAATCTCGTCGAACATCCAGAGCATGTGGCTCCACCAGAAGCCCTTGTTGCTGTCGTGGTGATCCGAATCCGTATCCGAAAATTTGTGGTGGTGGCGGTGGAGTCCCACCCAGTCGATCGGACCGTGCTGGCAGCTGAGGGCGCCGCAGGTGGCGAAGAAGCGCTCCAACCACTGGGGAACCTGGAACGACCGGTGGCTGAGAAGGCGGTGGTAGCCGATCGTCACCCCCAGGCAGGCGGTGACCCAATAGAGCACCAGCAGCGTGACCGCGGCCTGCCAGCTCCAGAAGCGGGGAAGCAGGGCCAGGAGGGCCAGGGCGTGGATGCCCACCATGAAGGTCAAGGTGCCCCAGCGCCGTCCTTCGGTGGGGGGCATCTGGTCTTCGCCCCGGCGGGGCTGGTGGAGGGAGAGGGAGCGGGCGGCGGAGCGGGGACCACCGCTGATGGCCGCCGCGCGGCGGGTGTGGGCGGAGGCGACCGCGGCTCCGCTGGAGACCGGCGCGGAGACCGTGGTGGCGGGGGCGGCTCCGGGGAGCGTGGACGGGGGCAGGGAGGAGGTGGGCAAGGGAAGCGTGAGGGGGTTGGCGGAGGGGGAGGGGAGAGGAGCGGCCGGGCGAGGAAGGGCGGCGCCAGGGCACGCCGCCGGGGAGCGGGCGGCGGGAGAGCTGGCTGTCGCGGCCATTAGGGACCGACTCCTGATCGTTCGCCTACAATGGTAGCAATACGGATCAAGATCACTTGGGTTTTCGAGACGCGCTTGCCACCGGCCGGATCGCCTTCGCGCATCTGATCCGGGTCTGGCACGCCCGCAACGGCTGGTCGCACCGGGTGCTTCCCGCCCTGGCGGAGACCCTGGATCTGGGGCGCGTTCACAACTCCCAGCTCTCCATGCTCCGCAACGGCAAGCTCGCCTCCCCCGGACCGGAGGTGTTTCTCGCCCTGGGCAACATCAACCGCTGGCTGGCGGAACACGCTCCCCAGGGTCATCTGGATCCGGATTCAGATCAAATTCTGATCCTGCGCACAGGACACCCCGAGCTGGTGGAAGCCCTCTCCACCTCCGCCCTGCCCGTGGTGGATGGCGACGGCCGCGTGTTGGGACCGGGGGACCTGCTGGAGGTGTTCGTGGGGGCGCGCCCCGCCCCGGCCGCCTTCGACTTCAGCATTCAAGAGGAGGAGGCCGCGGCGCTCTCGGAAGCCCTCGCCCAGCTCCTCACGGCCAATCGGCCCTGGCGCCAGTGCCGCGACCAGCTGCTGGCCGCCTACCCCGTGAGCAAGCGCTCCCGCCGCGACCGTTTCGCGGAGGTGATGGCCGGCCAGCGGGAGTTCACGGCGGCGGAGCTGGCGGCGGAGCTGCCGGATCTGCGGCGCACCCTGGCGCAGCTCGGGGCGGCAGGGGAGGAGGAGCTGGGTCCGGAGCGCTTCCTCGACCTGCTGCGCCTGAAGGCCCGGAGCCTGGCCGCCCCGCCCCGCCCCAAGGCCGCGAACGGCGTCAGCGATCTGGCCTCCGCCATCCGCCGCGAGCTGGCGGGCTGATCTCCCCCCCGGACTGCCCTCCTCGGGGCTGCCCCCTCGCTGGCCCAGCCCCCTCTCCCAGGCACGATGGAGAGCTCGCCGCGCGGGCTGTCTGTCCATGGCTGTCTCCTCTCCCCCGGCGCGCCAGGCCGCCGACACGGTGGCCGCCGCCCTGGAGGCCATCCAACCCCTCGTCCGCCGCCACACGGCGCAGGTGCGTCCGCACCTGGAGCGGGTGCTCGACGCCTTCGCCGCCGAGCGGGTGGGCACCCATCACTTCGCCTCCGTGAGCGGTTACGGCCACGGCGACCTCGGCCGCGACACCCTCGATCGGGTCTACGCCCGCGTGATGGGGGCCGAGGCCGCCGCCGTGCGGTTGCAATTCGTGAGCGGCACCCATGCCATCGCCGCCGCTCTCTTCGGCGTGCTGCGGCCCGGGGATCGCCTGCTCATCCTCACCGGACCGCCCTACGACACCCTGGAGGAGGTGATCGGCCTGCGGGGTTCCGGGATGGGCTCGCTGCGCGACTTTGGCGTCCACACCGACGTGCTGCCCCTCGCCGCCGACGGCACGGTGGACGAGGACGCCCTGGCGGAGGCCCTCGCCCCCGCCACCCGGATGGTGCACATCCAACGCAGCTGCGGCTACAGCTGGCGGCCCTCCCTCTCCGTGGCCACCATCGGGCGGCTCTGCGAGCGGGTGAAGGCCCTCCAGCCGGACTGCGTCCGCTTCGTCGACAACTGCTACGGGGAATTCACGCAGCGGGAGGAGCCGCCGGCGGTGGGGGCCGATCTGGTGGCCGGCTCCCTGATCAAGAATCCCGGCGGCACCATCGCCCCCACCGGCGGCTACCTGGCGGGGCGGCGGGAGCTGGTGGAGCAGGCCTGCTGCCGCCTGACGGCGCCGGGCATCGGCAGCGAGGGGGGAACGGGCTTCGACCTCCACCGCCTGCTCTTTCAAGGCTTGTTTCTGGCGCCCCAGATGGTGGCGGAGGCCCTGATCAGCGCCGAGCTGGTGGCGGAGACGTTCCGCCGCCTGGGCCGTGCCGTGCACCCCCTCCCCGGGGCGGAGCGCAGCGACCTGATCCAGGCCGTGCGGCTGGGGGAGGCGGCGGCCCTGCGCGCGGTCTGCCGCGCCTTTCAAGCGGCCTCGCCGGTGGACAGCCACCTGCTGCCCGTGCCCGCCCCCATGCCCGGCTACGCCTCCGAGCTGGTGATGGCCGGGGGCACCTTCATCGATGGCAGCACGAGCGAGTTCTCGGCGGATGCCCCCCTGCGGGAGCCCTACGTGCTCTACGTGCAGGGAGGAACGCACCACGCCCATGGGGCCATCGCCCTGGAACGGGCACTGGAGGCCCTGCTGGCCTCCTCCCCCTGACAGACTGGCGGAGCTTCAGCCTCTTCGCCATGGCGCTCAGCTTTCCCGACGACTGCCGCTACTCCGACAGCCATGAATACGTGCGGAGCGAGGGGGATCTGGCGCGCCTGGGAATCAGCGCCTTCGCGGTCGACCAGTTGGGCGACATCGTGTTCGTGGATCTGCCGGAGGTGGGGGCGACCCTGAGCAAGGGCAAAACCTTCGGCAATGTGGAGTCGGTGAAGGCCGTGGAAGACCTCATCTCCCCCATCAGCGGCGTGGTGCAGGCCCGCAACGAGGCGGTGCTGGGCAGCCCGGAGGAGCTGCAGAACGATCCCTACGGGGAGGGTTGGCTGTTGCTGGTGCGCCCCGAAGCGCCGGCGGAGTTGGAGGCGCTGCTGGACGCGGAGGCTTATCGCCGCAAAGTGGAGGGCGCCTGAGGCTCCGGCATCCCCTGGAAGCGGGACCGCCCGGAAGTCTTTAAAGTCTCGACACTTTTTGTGATGCGCTCGTGGTGGCCCCTTTTTTGCGCAGGCATGTCGGCCCGGGCGCTGACGATCAGGAGCGCATGCTCGCGGAGCTGGGCCTGTCCACCCTGGATGACCTCGCTCGCGAGATCGTGCCCTCGGCCATCCTGCTGACGCCCGAGGCGGCGGTCGAAGGGCTGCCGGAAGCGGTGAGCGAAGCGGAGGCGCTGGCGGAGCTGGCGGAGCTCGCGGCACGCAACAGCGGCCACCGCAGCCTGATCGGCCTGGGCTATCACGGCACGGCCACCCCGGCCCTGATCCAGCGGCATGTGCTGGAAAACCCCTGCTGGTACACCGCCTACACCCCGTATCAAGCGGAGATCGCCCAAGGGCGCCTGGAGGCGCTGCTCAATTTCCAAACCCTCGTGAGCGAGCTCACCGGCCTGCCCATTGCCAACGCCTCGCTGCTGGATGAGGGAACCGCCGCTGCGGAGGCCATGGCCATGGCCCTCAACGTCTGCCGCCGCTCGGGTGCCCGGCGCTTCCTGGTCGATCAACAGGTGTTCCCCCAAACCCTGGCCGTGCTGCAGACCCGCGCCGAGCCTCTGGGGATCGCGCTGGAGTCGATCGACGCCGAAGCCCTGGCCAAGGCGGTGGATCCGGCCCTGGGCGACGACGTGTTCGGCGTGCTGCTCCAGCTGCCGGGCGTGGAGGGTCGGCTCTGGGATCCCTCCAACCTGCTCGCCGCCTGCCGTGACGCCGGGATCATCAGCACCGTGGCCGTGGATCCCCTGGCCCAGGTGCTGCTGGCGCCGGTGGGCGAGCTGGGGGCGGACATCGCCGTCGGCAGTTTGCAGCGCTACGGGGTGCCCATGGGCTTTGGCGGTCCCCACGCAGCCTTCTTCGCCACCCTCGACGTTCACAAGCGCCACATCCCCGGCCGCCTCGTGGGCCAATCCCGCGACGCGGATGGCAACCCGGCCCTGCGCCTGGCGTTGCAGACCCGGGAGCAGCACATCCGTCGCGACAAGGCGACAAGCAACATCTGCACCGCCCAGGTGCTGCTGGCGGTGATGGCCAGCTTCTACGCCGTGTATCACGGTCCGGAGGGGCTGCGGGGCATCGCCGAGCGGATCCTTCACCACCGCCTGGCCCTGACCGCTGCGTTGCGGGAACTGGATCTGCCCCCCGAGGGCGCCGCCGCCTTCGACACCCTG
>VGQX01000089.1 GCA_016882305.1 Cyanobacteria bacterium K_Offshore_surface_m2_239 | reverse complement strand
GATGGCGATCTGCATGGGCAGGCGGGCGTTGAGGGCGGTGTTGTTGGGCAGGCGCGTCGCGGCGGCGGCGGCGGCGGGCTCGGGGGCGTCCTCGCCATCGGGGGGCGCGGCAGCATCGGGGGGGCCGGCGGCGTCGGGGGGCCAGGGGTCCCCCAGCCAGAGAAGATCCACCGGAGGCTGTCCGTCGCCCCCCCGGCTGGCCTTGGCCTCCAGCGCCGGCAGCGGCGTGAGGCCGGAGCGCACCAGCCCGCGGCCGCAGAGCTGATTGAGAGCGGCGATCAGCTCGGGGGTCGAGCGCCGGTTGTCGCGCATCGCGAAGCGGGCGTCCGCCCGGTCCCGGGCCGCCAGATAGGTCTCCAGGTCGCCGCCGCGAAAGCGGTAGATCGCCTGCTTCGGGTCGCCCACCATCACCAGCAGGTGGCGACCGCCGCCAAAGGCCAGCCGCAGAATGCGCCACTGGATCGGATCGGTGTCCTGAAACTCATCGATCAAGGCGGCGCTGTAGCGCTCCGCCACGGCCGTCAGCAGCGGCGTCGGCGCCGCGGCGTCCGGGCCGGGATCCAGGTCGCTCAAGAGCTGGGAATAGGAGCAGAGGCCGAGGCGCTGGCGCCGCTGGAGCAAGGCCCGCCGCCCCCAGTGGCCGGCATGGAGCAGGGCCAGTTCCGCAGGACCATCCACCAGCGCGGCCACGGCCTCCATCAGGTCGCGTTGGGGAAGGGTGATCGGTCGGTCGCCCCGGCCCTCCAGCGCCCGCGCCGTTTTGTGGAACGTGCCCGGATGCAGAAAGGTGGTGAGCATCTCCGCCTGGAGCACCGCCGCGTAGCCGGGATCGTCCTCAGCGAGCAGGGCCTCCACGGCGGCGGCGTTCCAGCGCTTCGTCTCCTTCAGCGTGTAGGGCTTGTAGGCCAGCCCCTCGGCCTTCCAGGTCCGCGCCTGGTTGAAGAGGTCGGCCAGCAGGTCTTCCCCCCTCTCCCGCCAGGCCGCGCGGAACGCCTGCCAACGCTCCCGCCAGAGTTGCGGCAGCGCCTCGGCCAGAGAGGCGTCGAGGGGGAGCGAGGAGGGCAGGGGATCGAGCTCCAGGCCGGGATCACCATCCAGGGTGCGCAGCACGGAGGTGAGGGCCTCCGGGGTCACCTTCTGGGCCGAGAGGCCGAGCAGCAGGGCCGGAGGCAGCCGCAGCGCCTGCTCCTGCCAATAGCTGTGCGCCACCTGTCGCAGAAGGGTGTCGCCATCGCTGTCCAGGAGGAGGTTGGGGGGGCGTCGGGCCTCCAGGGCGTGGCGCTGGAGGGTGCGCTGACAGAAGCCATGGATGGTGGTGATGTCCGCCCCGTCGAGCTCCTCCAGGGCCAGCAGCAGCCGGATCTCCGCCTCAGAGCCCGCATATCCGCCGACTCCCGCGTCCGCGCCGCCCCCCGCATCTCCACCGACGGCCGCGTCCGCGCCGCCCCCCTCGGACCGTTGGGCCGCCAGCCACTCGGCGAGCACCGGGTCCGGTGGCGGGCGCCCCGGATCCCGCAGACAGAGCAAGGCCTCCTGCAGCCGCCGACCGATGCGCTCCCGCAGCTCCGTGGCCGCGGCGTTGGTGAAGGTCACCACCAGCAGGCGTCTGAGGGGAATGGCGCGCTCCGTCACCAACCGCAGGGCCAGATGGGCCAGGGCGAAGGTTTTGCCGGTGCCGGCGCTGGCTTCCAGGAGCCGCAGGCCTGGATCCAGGGGGAAGGCGTTGGGATCGAAATCGAGGGAGGCGGAGTCCATCAGCGGCGCGCCCTCTCGGGGGGGAGGATCGCCTCCAGCAGCGGCGGGAAGAGGAGAGCGGCCTGCTCGGCGAAGGGCAGCTCCTCCAGGAGCAGGCGGAAGCTGCGCTCGCTGCCGAAGCACAGCCGCATCTCCGGCGCGTCGCGCTCGCCACCCCCCTGGTGGCTGCTGCCCTCCCAGGCCTCGGTCGCCTTCTCGAACGCTTTCTCCGGGTAGGCGAGGCCCCCCGCCGCCATCCAGGCCCAGCCGGCGCGGGGCGGCACCGGCCAGCAGGTGGTGCGCCACTCCTGGCGCAACCGCCCCAGCCGCTCCAGCTCCTGGCGGGCCGCCTCAGGCTCGGGGGCGCGGAAGGTGAGCAGGGGGGCGAAGGCGTCCTTCTGGCCGAACTGCGCTTCGCGGGTGATCAGCAGCCCCCGCCGCGGCCCGTCGCTCTCCAGGGCCGCCACCGCCAGTTGAAGCAGCAGCCAGAGCTCGAGCTGATCCCTCACCCGCCCCTTGGCGGGCCGGGCGAGCACCACCGCGTCGCCCCGCAGGCTCACGCGCGCCTGCCAGCGCCCCCAGCTCAGCAAGGGTGTTCGCTCCTCCCCCAGGTGCGCCAACACCCCTTGCAGGCTCCGCCAGCGCTCCTCCAGCCGGTTGGCTTCCAGAACCGCCCCTCCAGCGGGCGGGAAACGCCCCCGTCCCCGATGGCGGCGCAACCAGGGCGCGCCCGGCTCGGCCTCCTCACCCGGCTGTGCCCCTTCGCCCGGCTGGCCCTCCTCGCCCGGTTCCGCCTTGGCGCCCGGTTCCCCCGCCGAGTCGAGCGCCCCAGGCTCCAGCCCCCGGAGCCCCGCCTCTTCTGCAGCATCGTCCGCGGCCTCCCGCCAGGCCTCCTCCAAGGCCTCCCGCAGCAGCCCGCTCCGCTCCCGTTCCTCCAATTCCAACGGCTCCAGGTCGTCCACCTCTTGCTCCCATTCCCGGGGCGCCATCCCCAGCTCCCGCAACCACGTCTCCTGGGGCGCCGTCAGCCAGGCGCGCAGGTCGTCGAAGGGTTCCGCCGCCGCTGGCGTCTCGGGGGGGAGCCCGTCCTCCGGCGCCGACGGCGCCGCCTCCTGCGGGAGGAGGGCCGCGGCCAGCCCCGGGTCCGGAGGGGGGAGGTCGCGGCGCGGCTGGCGAGAGGCCACCAGCTGGCGACAGGCCTCCAGCTGGCGGCGGTCGCAGCTGGCGGGCGGGCGGTCGCCCTGCGGCAGGAAGTGGCTGGGGTCCAAGGGATTGGGGTCGTGGGCCACCCGCAGCGCCGCGGCCTGCTCCGCGGGCAGAACGCTCTGCAACCACTGCAGCCACTGCTGCACAGGCGTCGCCGGCGGCAGGGCCACCCCCGTGCGCTCCTCCAGCCCATTCCAGGTGATCAGAAGGTGATCGCGGGCGGAGAGCAGGGCCTCCAGGAGGGCGTAGCGGTCCTGGTCAGCGGGATCGGGATCGCCGAGCTGGCGCTGGGCGTCCATCAAATGAAAGCCGGGACGCTGCCGCTGGCGGGGGAAGGCGTCGGCGTCGAGACCCATCAGGATCACCACCCGGTGGGGGATGGCCCGCATCGGCTCCAGGGCGCTGATCGTGAGGGAGCCGCTGCGGTGGCCGAACCGGCCGCTGTCGCGCGTCAGGCGCTCCTCGAGCACAGCGGCCACCACCGCCGGCTCCAACAGCAGGTCTGTCGCGCCCGCCACCCCGCGCCACTCCTCCAGGGCGCCGCGCAACGGGGCGAGCTCACCGTCGCTGGCGGGGTCGGCGCCAAAGAGATCGACGAGGGCCTCCCCCAGGCGCTCCACCCACTCCAGGCAGGGGCCCGGTCGTCCGAACTGCTCCAACCAGTGGCGCAGCCGCAGCAGCAGATGGAGCGAGCGTCCCCCCTGCTCCAGCGAGGGGAAGGGGGGGGCGGGCGCGGTGTCGGTGGGCCAGGCGCCGTCCGGTTCCGGCAGCACCAGGCCGAGGAGGAGGCGATCCATGGCCCAGCCGAGGGTGTGGGTGGGGTCGCCCTGCCGCTCCTCGGCCCCCAGCCCCCAGCGGAAGCCGCACCGCTGGAGCACCGCCGTGAGCTCCACCGCCTCCTCGGCGCTGAGGCCGAAGCGGCGCCGCAGGGGGGGGGATTCCAGCAGGCGCTCCAATCCCTGCGCCGTGAGCCGATCACCTGCCAGGGCCAGCAGGTCGAGGAGGGTGCGACCGACGCCGCCCTCCGCCTCCTGGCTGCGGTCCGTGAGGCGCCAGGGGAGCTCCACCCCGGTGGCCTCCCGATCGCTGAAGACCGTGGCCACCAGTGGCGCGAAGGTCTCCACAGCGGGGGTCATCACCAAGATGTGGCGGGGTTCGAGGGTGGGATCGGCGGCCAGAAGCTGGAGCACCCGATCCCGCACGATCTGGGCCTGCCGCAGCGGCCCCGGGCAGGAATGAAATTCCAGGGAGTGATCCCCGTCGGCCCGTTGGAGCGCGGGTTGCGGGTCGGGATCGAGGAGGTGTTCCTGGAGCTGATGCAGCAGCCTCGGCGCGGGGGGAGGCCCGGCGGGGGCGGCGGCCGTCGCCAGGACGGTGGGCCGCAGGAACAGCGCCTCGTCCCGCTCTTCGCTCAGCTGCGCCTCGCCCGTGCCCTCCAGCAGCTGCTGAAACTCGGCGCCCAACCGGCCGAAACGGGCCTCCAGGGGCGGCGCCTGCAGCAGCCAGTCTCCATCGAGGGGTTGCCGCAGGGCTAGGGCCTGGCGCAAAACCTGCCGACGGGCCACACAGCGGTGCCACAGCCCCGGGCAGGGGGTGAGGAGATAGAGGTCGACGGGGAGCCAGGTGGCGAGGGCCTGCAGGAGCCGCACCTGGATGGGCGCCATGCTGCTGGGTCCGAACAGGCGCAGGCGCTCCCCCAGATGGCGCTTCAACAGCGCCGGGTCACCCTCCCCCGCCCGCAGGCGTCGCACGACCTCCAGCACCTGCGGTCCGAAGGGGGCGACCCCCAGCCGCTCCCGCAGCCGCCGATGGAGGCGGGGTTGCCAGCGCTGGCTGGGGGGAAGGGGCTGGTTCAGGGCGTCCACGGCGCGCCCCTCCTCCCAGGCGAGGAGGAGCTCGGGTCGGTAGAGGGCGTAGTCGTCGAAGGCATCGGCGATGGCCCGCGCCAGGTGCCAGAGGGCGGCGTCCACCCTGGCGGGGTCCGGGTACTGGTGAAGCCAGAGCCGCAGGGGCTCGCCCTCGGGAGCGGCGGCCAGGGGGGGCAGCTCCTCCAGCACGGGCCAGACGAGGCTGCTCGCCCGCCAGGGGTCGATCTCCGCCTCCTCGTCGAGCGGGGCGGCCTCCTCCTCGCCCAGGGCGAGGCGCACCACCCGCCGCAGATGGCTGCCGGGGAAGGGGAAGCGCAGATGGGCGGCGATGCCTCCCAGATGGAGGGCGAGGGTTTCGCCGAGCCAGCGGCTCGTGGGCCAGGTGTTGACCATCACCTGCACAGGCTCCAGCGGAGCGGGTGGCGGATGCCGCAGCTGGGCCGCCAGGAGCTGCGCCAACACCTCGGCTCGATTGCTGCGGTAGATCGTCAGCAACGCTGGCGCTCCATGGCGATCAGGCCACGGGCACGCGGGAGCGGAAGGCCTCCCGGCTGGGAGCCTCGGCGGGCGCGGCGGGACCCGGCACGCTGAGGAGATCGCCCGATTCAGGGCAGTAGGCGGTCAGCCGTCCGCCGTAGCAGGCGCCGGTGTCGATCAAGAGGATGCGATCGAGGCGGCGCACGTGGGGAGCGGGGGTGTGGCCGACGATCACCTCGCCGTAGCGGCCGTCATAGGCCTGCCAGAAGGGTAGACGCACATCCAGATCGGGAACCCAGGTGTTGGGATCGAAACCCGCGTGGGTGGCCACCCAGCCGGAACCCCAGAAGGCCGTCGGCAGCCGGCTGAGCCGCTCCGCCCATCGCAGGCAGGGGCGATGGCCGAGCTGGCGGTAGGTGTCGCAGCTGGCGAGGCGGCGGAAGGCCTCATCCCGTCGCGGATGGAGGTCGCGCAGGAGGCGTTTCTCGTGGTTGCCCATCAGCCAGACGCCACGACCGCTTTGGACCAGGTCCCAGGCCAGCTCCATGGCCTCGGCGATCCCCGGGCCGCGATTGATCACATCCCCGAGGAGCACGAGGCGATCGCTGGCGGGGAGCAGCGCCACCAGGCGGGCCAGGGCCTCCCCGCAGCCATGGACGTCCCCGATCACCCAATGGCGCGAGGCGGTGGGAGGGGAGGGCATGGGGGAACCGTTGTCCTGGCCAGTCTTGCCTCCCGAGGGCCGTCCTGTCACCCGTTCGGTCGTCGGCACGCGGTCGGACTGGCGTTGGACGGGGGGAGGATGGTCGTTGGCGGGCGCGCGGGAACGGGGATCGGGTCTCTGGCGCGAGCGGCTACGGTGCCTCCAAAGCCTGACGGGGCCAAGGGGGGGGACCAGCACGATCATGTCGTCTTCACGAGACGCTGAAGCTTCCGAAGGCCGCCTGGATCCGCGGTCGCTGCCCAGGGTCCAGCGGGTGGCGCTGCTGGTGAAGGCGTTGAACGGGGCTCAGCGCACGAATGAGGCCCTGGCCCGCTGCGGCGACGGCGAGGCGATGCTCGATGTGCTGCTCGACGCCTCGCAACGGCTGGGGCTGGGGTTGTCCCGCGCCGACCTGCGCGACACCCCGCCGATTCGCGACTGGGTGTGGTGGAAGAACAAGGAGGCGGTGTTCACCATCGGCGACGCCAAGCCCCGCTACCAGCAGGATGGCGGTCAGGGTCGCCCCCCCGCCGGCCCGGCCGCCAACACGACCTCGACCACAAACGCAAACGCAAACGCGGAAGCCGAAGCGGACCCAAAGGCGGACGGGGAGGCGGGAAACCCGCCCCGGCGCAAGTTTCTCGGCCTCTTCTGAAGGGGGAGGTTCCGCTGAACGCCCGCTGCCGGCACGGCGCACCGTTGCCCCGGCGAACCGTTGCCCCGGCGTGGCGACCGCCGGGGGCCCGGCCCGGCCCTCCAGCCAAGGTCACAGGGAGGCCTGAGAGGGGACCTGGGACGCGGCGGAGGCGGAGGCCACCAGGCTGGCCAGGGGATCGGGAATCGTGGCGCTGGGCGCTTCGAACTGGCCGCGCAGCACGAATTCCAGGCGCAGCTTCATGAAGGTGATGAAGCTGGCGTCCGTGGAGACCACGGCGGCCGCGGGCCGGGGCACGGCGCTCGTCGCCGCCGCCAGCTCCGGCGCCTCCAGGAAGGCCGGCTGGGGCACCAGCCAGAAATCGATGGCGCGACCCGTCTCCTCGTAGTGGCGCGCGCGTTCCCGCAACACCTCCTCGAGCGGCTCCTCCCGGGTGAGGAAGGCTTCGCTGGCGGCGATGAAGTGATGGGTGGTCATGGCTGGCGACTGCCGAAGAGAGGCTCGTTTCTTGGATTGTGGATCAAGGCCCGCATCTCCCGCACCGCTTGGGTCAAGCCCACCGCCAGGGCCCGCGCCACGATCGTGTGCCCGATGTTGAGCTCCTCGATGCCGCTCAGGGCGGCGATCGGCTCCACGTTCTGATAGGTCAGCCCGTGGCCGGCATTCACCCGCAGTCCCCGCTGGCGGGCCAGGGCGCAGGCCTCCTCCAGGCGGCGCAGCTCCGCCGGCTGGGCGTCCCAGCCCGCCTCGGCGTAGCGCCCGGTGTGGAGCTCGACCCAGCGGGCCCCCGCAGCGCGGCAGGCCTCGAGCTGGGCCTGGTCCGGATCCACGAACAGGCTCACGCCGATGCCCGCCGCCTGGAGCCGCTCCACCATCGCCCCGAGGCGTCCCACCTGGCTGACCACATCCAGCCCCCCTTCCGTGGTCACCTCCTCGCGGCGCTCAGGCACCAGGGTGACCATGTCGGGACGGTGGCGCAGGGCGATGGCCTCCATCTCAGCGGTGGCGGCCATTTCCAGGTTGAGACGCGTGCGCACCGTGGCCCGCAGGAGTTCCACATCCCGATCCTGGATGTGGCGCCGGTCCTCCCGCAGATGCACCGTGATGCCGTCAGCGCCGCCCAGTTCCGCGAGCAGGGCATGGGTCACCGGATCGGGCTCCACCGTGCGGCGGGCCTGGCGCACATTGGCCACGTGATCAATGTTCACCCCGAGGCTGGCCATGGCTGGACGCGTCGCTTTCGGGCGATGGTATGCGGCCCTTCGGCCGCAGGCGCAACTGCCTGAGGGCGCGGCGTCGCGGTGTCGGCGCCCCTTACGTTGACCGTGTTCCTCCACCACCCAGGGTGAGGTGTTGACCGCTCAATCCAAGGTCAGGACGCCGCGGGTGACATCCGCCAACGGCTCCCCGTCCCTCCCGGAGGCGGCGGAGACGTCCGCGCCGTCAGCGTCGGGTCTCAGCCCGCGGGAAAGCTCTCAGTGCAACGGCGTCAGCCCCTGGTTGTCGCCTTTGGCGATGGTGCTGACGCAGGATGTGGCGCTGCGCGGCTTCTTTTCCGCAGTGACGGTGCTGGGCCGCGAGTGGCTGCCGCTGTCCGGTCCGGTGTTGCTGGCGCCCACCCATCGCGCCCGCTGGGACGCCCTGTTGCTGCCCCATGCGGCGGGCCGGCGGGTCACCGGCCGGGATTGTCGCTTCATGGTGACGATCGATGAGATGGTCGGCCTTCAGGGCTGGTTTCTGCACCGCCTGGGCTGCTTTCCCGTGGATCAGGGACGTCCCACCACGGCGAGCCTGCGCCTGGCCATCGATCTGCTCGCCAGGGGCCAGCAGGTGGTCGTCTTTCCGGAGGGTCGCATTCAGCGGATCGATGGGCCGATCCATCCACACCAGGGCCTGGCGCGCCTGACCCAGATCGCGGAGGGGCAGGGCGTGCCGGTGGCGGTCGTGCCGGTGGGCATCGCCTACAGCCGGGCCATCCCCCGCTGGGGAGACCAGGCCGCCCTGTGTTTTGGCGCCCCGCTCCGCAGCGCGGGGCAGGGTCGGCAGGCCGCTCGCGCCTTCACCCTGGCGTTGTCGGAGGCCATGGGGTCGGCGGAGCAAGCGGCCCGCGCCGCAGTGGGGCGTCCCCTGCCCGCCCCGTAAAGTTGCCCTTTCGAGCCTGACCGGCCTGTGAAACGGCTTTTGTCTCCCGTGCGTCCGCGTCGGGTCGGCTGGTGGAGCGCCCTGCTGTTGGTCGGGGTGCTGCCCTGGAGCGTGGTGCCGGCCCTGGCCCAGCCCGCCCCCGGCTCGTCAGCCGCGCCGGTGGTCAGCGCCTTTGATGTGCGGACCGTGCAAGGGCTGCTGGCGCGGGGCGATGCGGCGGCAGCGGCGGGCAATCTGAGCGAAGCCCGCCGGTTGTACGACCAGGCGCGGGAGGCGAGCAAGCAGCTGCTCGGCTTTTACCGGGATCTGAGCGGAGCCTTCCGCGGCCTTGATGCCCGCATCCCTCGGGAGATGGACGACAAGGGTCGCCAGGTGCTGGAGGCCCTGGTGCAGTCCAACCTGCGGCTGGCGGCCCTGTTTCGCCGCCAGAACCAGCCGGAGGTGGCCGTGCCGTTGCTGGTGGAGGTCGTCAAGACCATGACCCCCAGCACCGAGGCGGGGCGGAAGGCCTATCAACAGTTGCTGGAGATCGGTTTTGCCACCACGCCGTACACGGCACCCAGCGCCAACCCCAACTAGATTCCACCCATTCTTTCCCTCAAGCCATGGTTCAACTGGACCACGTGCGCTCCGCCATCCAAAAGGCTCTGCCGGATGCCAGCGTCGAGGTGGAAGACCTCACCGGCGGCGGCGATCATTTGCAGGTGAAGGTGGTGTCCCGGGCCTTTGCGGGCCTCTCGCGGGTGAAACAACACCAATTGGTGTATGGCGCCCTGCGCGGTGAATTGGCCAGTGAGGCCATTCACGCCCTGGCCTTGCAGACGGGCACCCCCGCCTGATCCTCCCTCCCCTCCCAACACTTTCCTCTCCTTTCAGCCATGGACGCCGATCTTCAGACACGCATCAAGGACTTGATCTCCAGCAGCCCCGTGTTCGTGTTCATGAAGGGCAACAAGTTGATGCCCCAATGTGGCTTCTCCAACAATGTGGTGCAAATTCTCCACAGCCTCGGCATCCCCTTCGAAACTTTTGATGTGCTCTCCGACATGGAGATTCGCCAGGGGATCAAGGACTACTCCAATTGGCCAACAATTCCTCAGGTGTATGTGAACGGGGAATTCATTGGCGGCTCGGATATTTTGATTGAGATGTACAACAGCGGCGAACTGCGCGAAAAACTGACGGTGGCGCTGGCCTCCTGAGTTCCCGGAGCGCACGCTCGCCTCAACTGGAGGGGGCTCGACTTCCTCCTCCGGCGCCACAAGGATGCCGATGGCTTGGCGAGCTTGAGCGGATCGGCGCTCCCGTCGGCGTCAGCGCACCTCTCGCTCCATCAGGGTGCGGGGTTCACCATCGGGGCCAAGAAAGCCGGAGGGATCAACGATCCAGCGATCGATCAGCTCTTCCAAGCGCCGTTGGGAGTGGTGGTCGAGAACGGCGGTGCGCCGGAGCGCATGGAGGTAGCCGTCGGCATAGAGGCGCAGCTCCGAGGGGCCGTGGTGTCGATGGATCAACTCCTGGCAGGCATCGCAGAGCGACTGGAAGTGGCGGATGGCGTCGGGATGTTGCAGAGCGGTCATGAGCGGGGCGGGCCCTGGGGGTCATTGTGCCGCGTTTGCCGGGGAGATGCGCGGAGGGACCCGATGCAGGGAACCCGCACACCCGGAATCGGGCATCACGGAAAAAGTCAATAAATAGTGTTAAGCTACAAGAGGATATCAGTCTTACTAGGACTCAAAACAAGACAACCATGGCACAGCCGACCGAGAATGATTATGGCGGCCATGCGCGACGGATACTGGTCGTTGATCCCCATGCGACGTTGCGCACAGTCTTGGCCCAGCGTCTGCGTCAAGACGGCCATCTCGCCGCCTCTGTCGGCACCGCTCAGGAAGCGTTGGACATTTGCCAGGGTCAGGCCCCCCATCTGCTGGTGAGCGCGGAGTTGCTGGAAGAAACCTCCGCCCTGCGGCTGGCGAACCAGCTCCATTGCCCGGTGATGGTCTTGACGGCGCGTTCCGGCTCCGAACCGGTCGTCTCACTCTTGGACGCGGGCGCGGATGATGTGTTGCGCAAGCCCTTTGGTCTGGAAGAACTGGCCGCCCGTTGTCGCACCCTGCTCCGCCGCAGTGGCGCCGGCTTGCAGGAACGGGTGTGCGTCGGTCCTCTGGAAGTGCATCTGCTGCTGCGCCAAGTGACCCTGCGCGATCAACCGGTGGAGCTCAGCCCTCGGGAGTTCGCCCTGCTGTGCGCCCTGCTCATGCCGCCAGGGGTTGTGCGCAGCCGCCAGGAGCTGCTGCGCATGGCCTGGCCCCCCTTCAGCGGTGGCCCCCGCTCCGTGGACACGCAAGTGCTCACCCTGCGTCGCAAGTTGGAGCAAGCCGGTTTGGGAGAGGGCGGAGGCATTGAAACCATGCGCCAGCAGGGCTATCGGTTCAGTCTCGACACGCTGCCGGAAACGGAGGATCCTGTCCCGGTCAAGGGGTCCGTGCTCCTTCCACAAACCAACGGCAGCCGCCTGGGCTGATCCCCGGAGCGGCCTCCGGGGCAGGAGGTTTCAACAGAGGGCGATCGGCCAGAAGAGCCGTCAGGTGAGGGCGATCGGCCAGAAGAGATATCAGGATAGGGCGATCGGCGAGAAGAGATCTCAGGAGAGGGCGACCAGCCAGGCGACCTCCGCCAGGAGCATCAACGCGCTCATTCCGGCCAACAATTGATAGGTCCAAGGTGGAGAGATTCGTCCGACGGCGCTCGTGTCCACACCGCCGAGGGCCTGGACGCGGGCCAGAAACTCCTCGAACCGCTCCACCCGTTGGGGGAGCAGCCAGGAACGCCCCTCACCCCGCGTGCGCACGTAGAACACCCGCCCTCCCTGGCTGGTCGCCACCGGGGTGAGACCCTCCACCTGGCTCCAGGAGAGCGTCCAGCCGCGGCGTATCCACCAGGCGCACCAGCGCGGGTGGCCCACCTCCAGACCCTCGTCGTCCACGATCACGGCCTCGCTGGTGAGGGCCATCACCACGAGCCAGCCGACAACCAGCGCCACCCACAGCCAAGGCCGCAGGTCCGTTGGCGCCAGCAGCGGCAGGGGGAGCACCAAGGCGACGTAAAGCGCCAGGAGGGTGAAGCGGATCACGGGCGCCATGCCGTAGCGATGACGCTCCAGCGGGGGGGCGCTCATCGGTCGTCGGCGGAGCCAGGGAGGGGTTCAAGCACGGTGGAGGGGGTGTAGGCGCCGCCGAACACCTCGCTCTCCCGCCCCCGCCAAAACTCGCCCAGGCGCATCAGATCGGCATGGGCCTCCTGAAGACGGCGCATGTATTCCTCCGGAGGCAAGGTGTCCTTGCTCTCGCGCAGTTTCGCCAACCGCAGCAGATGCCACATCCAGGGTTTGCCAAGCTCCCCGCGGGCTTCCAGGTAGCGCGAGAGTTCCCGCGAGTTGGGCAAAGGAGAGCGGCTCATCGCCTGCGAACGCTGGAGGAGGCGCCACCCTATGGACCATGGCCTCGATCCGCGAGTCGGGGGGAACACCGGACGACAGCGGCTCCGCCGCGAAAGAGGGCACAATGGGGCCACTTTGCCGGTGATGCCGTGGCCACCAAGCAGTCCCGCGCCCTGCACATCCCCCGCCTGTCGCCTCCGGGCGTGGTGGGCCGCCGCGCCCCCCGCGTCCGGAGAGCGGCGGCCGCTCCTGTCCCCGGCCCTTGGCCCCATGCCGCCAGCGCCCTCGGCCTGCCCGCCACCGCCTTCCGGGGCTGGCGGCGCCGTGCGCTGCGGGAGGGGGTGGTGGTCTCCCTGCTGACCAGCCTGCTCACCTCGGCGGTGTTGGCGGCGCCGGAGGTGTTTCAGCAGTCGCCCGCCGTCAGCTGGGGGCAATTCACCACATCGACCGCCGTCCTGGATCAATCGACGAAGGGAGGCGTGTTGCTGGATTGCCTCTGATCTGCGGCCAGGCCCCGCAGCCGCAGCAGCAACCCCGGCGCCTCAAGATCCGCCGGGACGGGCACCAGCTCCAGGGTGAAGGCCTCGGGAGCCCCCGCAGCGGGGGCTTGACCCTCAGCCCAGGCGACCGGCAATCGCACGGGGGTTGACGCGTTCGCCCCGGCCTGTAGAGCCACGGCGCGCAAAACCTCCGCC
>VGQX01000088.1 GCA_016882305.1 Cyanobacteria bacterium K_Offshore_surface_m2_239 | reverse complement strand
CCGTTCAAGCTCCACCTCAAGGGCTGCATTCCAATGGAGCACCTGCGCCATTTCGTCTCCATCGACGGGCGGCGCCAAGGACAGCATCTGGGAGTGGATCGCTTTGAGGCGATCGCCGAGCTGCCCCAGCGCGGCAATCGTGGCGGCAAGGCGCGGCGGGGCGGCCGCTATGGCGGCGAACGGCGCGGCGGCGGTGAGCGGCGCAATGGCGGCGAACGGCCCGCGGCGGGCGAGCGGCGGGCTGCAGGGGAACGGGACGCGAGACCGGAAGGTCGCCCTGCCGCCGTGGAATCCCGTGGCGGCCCCTCCGCGGCGGCTCCCCGCACCCACAGCCGGGCGGTGATCCGCCCCCGCCCCTGAGCCGATGGCCATGCCCGGCGAAACCGGCGCCCTCACTGCAGGGGTGGCCGTGCTGGTGACGAGTCTGGCGGCGGTGGTGGGTCCTCTGGTGGGGATCCCCCCCTGGACCATCGCTCTGGCGGCCGGTGGACTGCTGGCCGCTCTCACGGCGGACGCGGCGCTCTTCAGCGGGCGGGGGGGCCATCTGCTGGCGGAGACCCTCCCCGGCGGGACGCGGCGGCTGCGTCGCATCGCCCTCCATGAGGCCGCCCATGGGCTGGTCGCCAACGCGGAAGCGGTGCCGGTGCGCCGGGTGCTCGTCGGCACCTGGGCGGCCCTGCGGGCGGGCGTGTCCAGCGGCGGCTGCACGGAATTCGACCTGCCCGCCAAAGCCAAGATGTCCCTCACCGACCTGCGCCGCTGGAGCCGCGTGCTGCTCGCCGGCATGGTGGCGGAGGAGTTGATCTATGGCGAGAGCATCGGCGGCGCCGACGACCGCGCTCAGCTCGGACGCCTTTGGGGCCTGTCCGGCCATGACGTGGCCACAGCCCAGCGGGAGCAGCGCCAGGCCCGCCGTGAGGTGAAGCGCTGGCTGGGGGAACGGCGCCAGGAGCTGGAGGAGCGGGCGGAGACCCTCCTGCGGGTCGCCCCGCGCCTCGGCCGCTCATGACCCTGGTGGTGATCGATTGTCCGACCGGTCTGGCGGGCAACATGCTCCTGGGGGCCCTTCTCGACGCGGGGGTGCCGGAGGAGGTGATCCATGCTCCCCTGGCGACCCTCGGCCTGGGCGAGGGCTACCGGCTCGTGCGCGAGGAATGCCGCAGCGGCGGCCTGCGGGGGGTGCACGTCGACGTGCTGCCCCTGGAAACCCAGCCCCACCACCGACCCTGGGGTCCCCTGCGCGAGCGGATCCAGCGGGCGCCCTGGCCTGACGCCCTGCGGCAGCGGGTGCTGGCGGTGTTTGACCAGCTGGCGGCGGCGGAGGCGGCCGTGCATGGCCATGCCATCGAGGCGGTCGAGTTCCACGAGGTGGGGTCCCTTGATGCCCTGGTGGATGTGGTGGGGGTCTGCGCGGGACTGCTGCACCTGCGAACGGAGCGGCTGCTGTGCGCCATCCCCCCTGCGGGCCATGGCTGCGTGAACACCGCCCATGGCGCCTTGCCCCTGCCCGCGCCGGCGGTGTTGGAGATCGCGCGCCAGCGCGGCGTTCCCCTGGCCAGCAGCGCCGACTTCCCCCCCGCCGAGCTCACCACCCCCACGGGCCTGGCCCTGATGGCCTGCTGGGCCGAGGCGTTTGGCCCGCCCCCCGCCCTGGTGCCCCGGGTGGTGGGGGTGGGTTTGGGCAGCCGGGAGCTGGATCGCCCCAATCTGTTGCGGCTCATCCAGGCCGATCCTCTCGACGCCGCCCCCCGGGACCTCTCCTCCGCAGACGGGCCCGTCCGGGAGACGCTGCTGGTGCAGCAGGCCCAGATCGATGACGCCACGGCAGAGGATCTGGCCTTCCTGGCGGAGGCCCTGCGGCAGGGGGGCGCGCTGGAGGTGTTCAGCCAGTCGGTGGTCATGAAAAAGGGGCGCGCGGGCACCCTGATCACCGCCCTGGCCCCCCCCGAGCGGGCGGCCGACCTGCGGGCCATCTGGTGGCGGCACAGCACCACCCTCGGCCTGCGGGAGGAGTTCCAGCGCCGTTGGCGGCTGCCGCGCGCCCCGGAAACCCTCGACAGCCCCTGGGGGTCCGTGCGCCTCAAGCGGGCCGCCCTCCCCGATGGCCGGCGGCGGTTCAAGCTGGAACACGACGACCTGGCGGCCCTGGCCCGTCAGCACGACCTGTCCCTGGACGACATGCGAGAGCTGTTGCGCGCGGCCCCCGCTCCCGCCGCCCCCCCCGCGTCAGTGGAGCCGGGCCTGGAGGAGCGATGAGCGGCAACGCGCGGTGGCGGTGGCGGCCGCCACGACCGACCCTCCGCTGGCCCTGGCGGTCCGGGACCAGGCCCTCCTGGCGCCTTCCCGGTGGCCTGCGCCCTTGGGTCACCTGCCTGAGCCTGGGGTTTCTTGTGGCGGCCCTCCTCAGTCATGGCCAACAGATGCGCCAGTACAACCTGGATCCTCAGGGCTGGCTCTGGCTCCTGATGGGGGTGGGGTGCTCCGTGCTGAGCCTGGTGGTGAGCGGTCTGGCCTGGGTGATGATCCTGCGTTGGCTCGGTCTGCGACCCCGCTCCACGCCTGTGGTGGCGCTGTACATCCTCACCAACCTGCGCAAGTTTCTGCCGGGAGGCATCTGGCACCTGGCGAGCCGGGTGCAGGCCCTGCGGCAACCCAGCGCGGCCCTGGGAGCCCCTCTCAGCACGCGCTCGGCCCTGCTGACCGTGCTGATCGAACCGCTGCTGGCGGCTGTGGCGGCCTTGGCGCTGGTGAGTCTGGGGGGGTGGCAGAACGGCCTCGGCCCGCTCGCCCTGCTGCCGATGGCGCTGCTGACACCCCGTTGGCTGCACCCTCTGCTGCGGCGCCTGGAACGGGGCAAGGCGGCGCGGCTGGGCCTGAGCGAGAGCGCCACGGCTCCCGACGCGGACGTCCTCGCTGACGACGCCCCGCAAGCGCGCGAGCCCGCATCCAGCCTCAAGGCCACACCGACGAAGGCCTACCCATGGCTTCCCCTCCTCGCCCAGCTGGCCTTTGTGCTCCTGCGCTTCGCGGGACTGGCCTGCTGCATCTGGGCCTTGGACCTCCAGCAGCTCCTTCCCTGGCTCACCTGGCTGAGCGCCTTCGCCCTCGCCTGGACCATCGGCCTGGTGGTGCCAGGCGCGCCGGGCGGGCTGGGGGTGTTCGAGGCGGCGCTGCTGCTGCGTCTGAGCGGGATGGCGCCAGAGCCCGCCGTGCTGGCCATCGCCCTGAGCTATCGGCTGGTGGTCACCGGCGCTGATCTCCTGGCCGCCGCGCTGGTGGGCCTGGATGAGAAAATGACTGTCCCCCTGGACGGGCCCAGCGCATGAGCCGTCGTCCCCCGGACATCAGCGCGGATTCACCGGAAGGTCCGGCCCTGAGCGAGGGCTCGACCCGCGGCCTGCGCAGCAGCCTCCATGATCGGGGCCAGCGGCTCACCCCTCAGCGGGAGCGCATGCTTGCCCTGTTTCACCACCTGGGGGAGGGCCGTCATCTCAGCGCTGAGGAGGCGCATCAGCGCCTCCGGGGCCAGGGGGAACAAGTGTCGCTGGCGACGGTGTATCGGACCCTGCGACTGTTGAGCGGCATGGGCCTGCTCAAGGAACTGGAGCTGGCCGAGGGCGGCCGACGTTTTGAGCTGGCCGGCGGGGAACATCGCCACCATCACCATCTGGTGTGCGTGCGCTGCGGCCGGATCGAGGAGTTTGAGAATTCAGCGGTGCTCGCGGCGGCGGAGTCGGCGGCGACGCGCCACGGATTCCACCTGCTGGAGCA
Source organism: Cyanobacteria bacterium K_Offshore_surface_m2_239 (assembly GCA_016882305.1). Taxonomy (GTDB): domain Bacteria; phylum Cyanobacteriota; class Cyanobacteriia; order PCC-6307; family Cyanobiaceae; genus Cyanobium. The sequence goes on along the minus strand of VGQX01000088.1, from coordinate 9,421 downwards.
AGGGGTGCTCAACCTGCGGGCCCTCTGTCCCGCCTGCGCGGCGCTTCAGGGCTCGTCCTTGGCGCCGAGCTGAAGGCCGGGCACCAAAGCGAGGGCGGAGACCAGTCCCAGCGCCAGGATCAACAGGGCGGGGAGCAGGGCAGCACCCACCCGCTCATCACTGGCGTATTGGAAGACCCGCACAGCGAGAGTGTCGAAATCAAAGGGCCGCAGGGCGAAGGTGAGCGGCAGCTCCTTCACCACATCCACAAACACCAGCAGGAGCCCCACCAGCAGAGGCCCCCGCAGCAGGGGGAGGTGCACCCGCCGCAGCACGCCCCACCAGCCACTGCCGAGGGAGGTGGCCGCCTCATCAAGGCTGGGGGGGAGCCGTTCGAGGGCCGCGTCCAGGCCCTGCTTGGCCACCGCCAGGAAGCGATCGCCATACCCCCACAGCAGCAAGGCCACCGGAGCGATCCAGCCGCCGGCGCCGATCAACATGAGGCCCAGGGCGAGGACCGCCCCGGGGATGGCGTAGCCCATGCCCGCCAACAGGGTCAGCGGTGGCCAGGGCCCCCGGGGCAGCCAGCGGCGGGCGATCGCCAACACGAAAGCGAAAAGCAGGGTGAGCGTTGCGGCGGCCAGCGCCAGGCCCAACGTGCGTCCGGTGAGGGCGAGCAGCTCCAGGGGGTCCTGGGACGGGATCTGATCCCAGCTGAGGAGCATCCAGAGCAGCGGCAGGCCGAGGGTGAGCACGGGCGGCAGCAGGGCGAGTCCCTGGGCGACCAGGGCGCGCCAGCCCCGCAGGTCATGAGCGGGGGCGCGGTCCCGGCCGCCGCCCGCGTTCCAGCGACGGCCGCGGCGACGGAAGTGGCGCTCCGTGGCGAGCAGCGCCGCGACGATCAACAAGGCCACCAGGGCCAACCCCGCTGCAGCCTGAGGCTCCCCATCCACCTGCCAACGCTGCAGGATGGCCGTGGACAGCGTCGGCACGCCGAGCAGCTCGACGGCGCCGAGCTCATTGACGACCTCCATGCCGCTGAGGGCGACCCCGGCGCCGATGGCGGGGACGGCCAGGGGAAGCGCAACCCGGAGAAAGCCCCCCCAGGGTCCCACCCCCAGGCTGCGGGCGGCCTCCAGGGGCCGGCGACCGAGAGAGGCGAAGCTCTCCGAAGCCAGCAGGTAGACGTAGCTGTAGGTGCTGAGGCTGAGGCTGGCGATGGCCCAGCCCAGCCCATGGATCGACCACCCGAGGCGACTGCCGAGATCCATGGAGGTGGCGGCCAGGAGATAGGGCGGAGTGGCCAAGGGCAACACCTGGGCCAGCCGCAGCCAGCGGCTGCCCGAGAACGCGCAACTGGCGGTGAGCCAGCCGTTGGCGGTTCCCCAGAGGGCCACCACAACACCGACACCACAGACCAAGGCCAGGGTGTTGACCACGGCGTTCCAGCCGACGGGTCCAAGGTCCAGAACACCGAAGGGAGTCAAGCCCGTGAGGGCAAACCAGAGCAGTGCCGCCAGAGGAGCCAGAGCCATGGCCAGTAGGCCAAGGATCAGAAAGGCCAGCAGCGGGGTGGAGGCGGCGGATCTGGCCGATCGTTGAAACGGGCTGACGAGGCCGATGAATGCCATGGGGGCTGAGCTCGCGGGGGAACGAGCCCGCGCCTCCGATTCAGCGTCGACGAACAGGGATGGGCACCAGCGCGGGTTCCATCAACCCGCCGCCGCCGTTGTCATCGTCCGAACCCATTCCCAACCACACCAGCACTCCGAGCAGGGCCAGGAGACCAGCCGTGAGGAGCAACTCGGTCATGGAACGTTGACAAGTGTTCAAACCATAGCGGGAAAGTCTTCGTTTGCCGTAGCCAATGCTGCGGATGGTCCGGATTTCGGTCCACCGCCGTCCATCCGGCGGGGGGATCAGCCGAAGCCTTTGCCCGCGTCCCGGGCCACACAGGCCTGAAGCTGGCGCCGCAGCTCCTCGTGGTTGAGATCGCGGCCGATCAACACCAATTGGTTTTTGCGCGGACCCGTCCAATCGCTGTCATCGATGGAGAACCGCTTGCCCGCCAGGTGAAACACATGGCGTCGTTCACTTTCATTGAACCAGAGGATTCCTTTGGCGCGATAGACGCTGGCGGGCAGCTGGTGATCGAGGAAGGTTTGGAATTTCCGCAGGGAAAAGGGACCATCGCTGGCGAAGGAGAGGGAGGTGTACCCCTCGATGGCGTGAGCGTCGGCGTGGGAGTGAGCTTCGTCGTGGGCGTGGGAATGGTCGTGATCGTGGCCCTCGTGGGTGCAGACGCCATGGTCGTGATCACAGGCGCTGTGATCGTGGGGCTCATGGGCATGGGGCTCGTGATCGTGGTGGTCATGGGCGTGGGCGGTGGTCTCCCGCTGGGCGGCCACCTTGTCGCTTTCGAACAGCCCCACGCTGAGCAGGAGCGCCAGGGGCACCTCCCCCCGCACCGACCGCAGGATGCGGGCATCGTTCTTGATCTCCCGCAACCGCCGCTCCAGGGCGTTCAGGCGATCGTCCTCCACCAGATCGCATTTGTTGAGCAGCAGCAGATCGCCATACAGGATCTGGGCCCGGGCCACCTCCCCCTGAAGCAGCTCGTCATGGAAGTTTTCCGCGTCCACCAGAGTGATGATGGAATCGAGGCGGGTGAGATCCCGCAGATCGCTTCCCAGAAACGTCATCGCCACAGGCAGGGGATCGGCGAGACCGGTGGTCTCCACCACCAGGTAATCGAGCGGTTCGGGTCGCTCCAGGATCCGGTAGACCGCATCCAGAAGTTCGCCGTTGATGGTGCAGCACACGCAACCGTTGCTCAACTCCACCATGGCTTCGCTGGTGTTCACCACCAGGTCGTTGTCGATGCCGATCTCCCCGAACTCATTGACCAGCACCGCCGTGCGCAGGCCCTGCTGATTGGAGAGGATGTGGTTGAGCAGCGTGGTCTTGCCGGCGCCGAGGAAGCCGGAAAGGATCGTCACGGGCAGCGGGGCGCGGCCCTCGGCCGCCTCCAAGGGACTGGCTTCCATCGCGCTGGAGGAGGGCGGAGTGCTGGTGGCGGGCATGGCGGGCGCGGGGCGCGGGGCGCGAAGGAAGGTTAGGGAGGGAGACGGGAGGCGTCAGGTGGAGGGGACGGTCTGTCAGAGCCGAGAGGACGGTCTGTCAGAGCCGGGGGGCCGTCTGGGCCTGGCGGCGCTGGCAATTGGCGCAGAGACCGAAGAATTCCAGCGTGTGAAAAAGGGGACGGAACCCCTCCAAGTGGGTCGTGGGCAGCTCCAGGCCATGCACGGGGCAGTGGGGAAGGCGCAGGGTGTGGCCGCAATCCACACAAGTCAGGTGGTGCTCATCCCGCTCCGTGGGCGCGAAGAGGGCCTCGCCGCTGGGGAGATGGCGGCAGCGCACCAACCCCCGTTGCTGCAGCTGACGCAAGTGGCGATAGACCGTCGCCAGTCCCATGGCCCCCTCCCCGGCGCGCAGCCGCGCGTGCAGATCCTGCCCGGAGATCTCGTCATCGGCCTGGCGCAACACGTCCAGCAGGTGCTCCTGGCGGGCCGGCAGGGCCGTGCCGGAGGGGGTGGATGTGGAGGAGGGTGTCATCGCGGCGGTGGCGGGACGGTGCGGGAGGCCCTGAGGCCCGGAGGCGCTGGGAGGCCGGGAGGCGCTGGGAGGCGCTGGGAGAAGCTGGGAGCTGCTGAGAGGCGGGGAGCGGTGCTCAGAGACGGTGAGGGTGTGTGGGGGTTCGGAGAGCGAGGGGAAGGGCGAGCCCCCCCTCTGGTCATTGTGAAGCAGTCGCGCCGGGAGCGAGCCAGAGAAGTTGCCGCACCGACGGCCCGGGATCCGCCGAAGCGGGGTCCGCCGCAGCGGGGTCCGCCGCAGCGGGATTCCCCGGTCCGGGATTCCCCGGCCGGCCGGAGGCCTCCAGCGGGCGAAACCGCCCCTTCGCCGCCAGCACCACCGCGCGGGCGGGGGGCGGGGGGGCGGTTCCCTCCTCGCCGGCGCGCGGCAGGGGCCTCAGGGCCGCCACCAGCTGATCGGTGGTGGGGTCCTCGTGAAGCTGGGTGCCGGGTTCCAGCTCCCAGTCGCTGAGAGCCCGCCGCCGCAGCTGTCGACCCTGGCGATCCAGGGCCAGCAGGCTGAGCTGCGGGCGGCGGTCGCCGCTCATCAGCGCCACCCACAGGCGCTCTCCACTCCCTTGACAGGTGGCTGCCAACAGCGCCTCGCTCCCCCGCCAGATCTCCCGTGGCGGCTGGCCCGGTTCGAGCCACTCCAGCGAGCGGCGGTAGTCCGGCCAGTTGCGCCGCACCAAAGCCCGGCCGGAGCGGGGGCAAAAGGCCAGCAGATCGCGGCTGCCTGGCAGGATCTGACGCCGGGGCGGCCGGGGGGGAAGCGTCTCCAGGGTGAGGCCCTCCGCGCGGGGCACGATCACGGCGCCGCCCTCCGGCAGCAGGCTGGCCGTGCCGATGGCCTCCAGCGCCAGGGGGCGCGGGGAGCCGCTGGGCGGCCAGAGCAGGGTCCGCATGCCGTCCTCCCCCATCCTTCCGGCTTGAACGAGCAGCTCACCGCGGCGGTTGCCGCTGATGTGGGCGAAGAGGAGCGGCTCACGCTCCAGGGGCTCCGGGGCGCCAGCCGTCACCGCTCCCAGCCCCTGCCGTTCGGGGGCGAGGTTGCGCTGCCGCAGCGGCAGCCGCCACACCTGTTGCCGCCCCCTCTCCTCCCGGCTCACCAGGGCCAAGGCCGCGCCATCCCCCGGGGCGTCGACCGCCACGATCTGCCGCCACACCTTCGCCAGCAGGGGACGCCAGCGGCCGTCGTGGTCGCGCAGCCACACCTGATCTCCCCCGGGAACGGGCACGACCGCCAGGAGGCGGGGGCGAGGATCCCAGAGCCAGCGCCGGGGGGGCAGGGGAACACCCGCTTGATCGCGGCCCGCCAGCGTGAGCCGCAAGGGGCCCCGAGGCCACTGTCCGGGGGCCAGGGTGAGCAGGAAGGTGTCGCCCTCCCCGAGCCAGCGGTGGGCCAGGGGCGGTTCGAGCCGGCTGGCGGCAAGGCTGGCGGGATCCATGGGTCGGCTGAAGCGCAGACGCAGGGCGGCGGGGCCGGAGCTGGCCGGCGCCTGGCTCAACCGCAACAGCTGCGGCGGCTGGCGCAGGAGCACCTGCTGCAACACCAGCGCCAGCAGGGCAAGCCCCCCCAGCGCCCACAGGGGCCGGCGGCCGGCTGGACGCGGGGCGCTCATGGCTCCAGGGGCCGCGCTGGCCGCGGAATCGGTCGGATCCCGCGGGGCACCACCACCAGGCGCTCCTCCCCCCCCGCCCCAGGGGCGGCCTCCACGGCCATCACCCCCTCGATGGCCACCCACTGATCCGCCGGCGGGGTGGGTCCCACCGCCGACCAGCGCACCGGCAGCCCCACCGGCGACGCGTCCGCCAGGCAGCAGCGCACCAGCAGCCGAGCCACCTGGGGCGCCTCCCCCGTAATGGGCAGCACGAAGCCGCTGATGCGCACCGGATCCCCGGCGAAGAGCCGCGGATCGGGCTGGGCGCGCAGCAGGCGCACCCAGTCGGTGAGGCTGCGCTGCGAGGGGGGGAGCACAAAGGCCAGCTCCTCCTCCGCCGTCTGATCCCGCGGGCGCTGGCTGGCGAGCTCGGCGAAGGAGGGAGCGGGGGGCCAAACCACCGCGGCGACCGTGATCAAGGCGGTGGCGAGCACCAGCCAGCGCTCCGGAGCCCGCAACCGCTCCCGCGCCCCGGCGGTCCCCGGTCGTGCCTGGGCGAGCTGGGCCAGGGCCAGCGATCCCAGGGCCACCCCGCCGAAAGCCACCAGGGGGTGAAAGGCGGCGCGCAGCAGCAGGTCGAGCCGTCCATCGACCGCAGAGCGCAGGAGGAGAAGGCTCCAGAGGGCCAGGGCCGCGCCCCGCCAGAGGGCCGCCCGGCGCCAGAGCGGCAGGGGCGGTGGCGGGGCGGACGCGTCGAACGGTGGAGGGGAGGGGGTCATCGGCGCCAGAGGTTGACCAGTTGGCCGATCAGCAGCACCATCAACCCGCTTCCGGCCAGGGTGAGCAGCAAAGCGCGGGGACGGAAGAGCTGGCCGAGGAGGCCGAAGAGTTTGAGATCGATCACCGGGCCCAAGAGCAGGAAGGCCAGCAGGGCTCCGGGAGTGATCTGGGCGGCGAAGCCGAGGGCGAGGAAGGCGTCCACGCTGGAGCACACCGACACCACCAGGGCGAAGAGCATCAAGGCCAGGATCGACAGCGTGGGTTGGCCGCCGAGGGTGAGAAACCACTGGCGCGGCAGAAGGGTCTGCACGAGGGCGGCGATGGCGCAGCCGGCGACGAGCACCAGGGCGAGGGTGAGGAATTCGGTGCTGCCGTGGCGGAGCAGCTCCGCCGCTGTTGGACGGCTGGGGGGCGGCGGAGAGGGGGGAACCGCCGGGGCGCCGAGCAGGCCGCTGCGCCGCTCCAGCAGGCTGAGCTCTGAGAGGGGGCGACTGAGGCGTCGCTCCTCCAGCAGCTCGCCGGTGAGCAGCGCCCCCTCCCCCAGCAGGCCAAGCAGCAGGGCCAGGCCGACCGCCACCACCACCGCCCCGAGGGGCCGCAGCAAGAGCAGCCAGGGACGATCGGGAAAGGCCGCCCAGGTGCTGGCGAGAACGATGGGATTGAGGACGGGGGCGGCGAAGAGAAAACCCAGGGCTGTGCCCACCGGCGTGCCAGCCGCCAGCAGCCGGCGGGCCACGGGCACATTGCCGCACTCGCAGGCGGGCAAGGCGAGGCCGAGGCCCGCCCCTGTGAGCGGACCAAGGACCGGGTGGGCCGGCAGCCGCCGCAGCCAGCGCCCGCCCGGCGACAACCAGCGCGCTCCGGTGGCGATCAGCACGCCGAGGAGGAGAAAGGGCAGGGCCTCGATCAGCAGACCTTGAAACAAGGCCCAGGCGGTGGCGAACCGTTGGGCAAGGACCGCAGCGCTCATGGGGCCTCCGTCTCCCCATCCTCCTCCGGGGCGTTGAACCACTCCGGCAGAGCGGTGTAAAGCCCGGCATTCACCTCGTTTTCTTGGGCCTCCACGCGCCAGCAGCAGGCCCGGCCTCCCTCGCGGTCGTGAAGCAGCGCGTTCGCCCATCCCCACACCAGCCGGGCGGACGCCTCCATCCCCACGTTCTCCATGACGCGCAGATCCAACCCCCCGAGGTCGTGCAGCTCCCGCCAGTGGGGGAGGAGCGGGTCGTCGTCGCTGGCGAGGAAGGTGTGATCGAACTGTGCCGTCAAGCGCTCCCGCAGGGGCTGAAGGCTGGAGAAGTCCACCACGAAGCCGCAGTCATCGAGGTGATGGGCGGCGAACCAGAGCGTGAAGCTGCGGCTGTAGCCGTGCACGAAGCGGCAGTGACCGCCATGGCGCCACTGGCGATGGGTGCAAGGAAAGCCGGCAAAGGTCTTGCGGCAGGTGTAGGCCGTGGGGAAGGGCATGGGAGAGGATCGCAGCAGCTGGAATGGCGCCCGTCGTGGCCTCTCCCCCATCTTTCCATCCCCCGGCGCCGGCGGCGGGGGAGGCCGAAGGCCAGGCGGAGGCTTTGGCGGCGGTGCTGCGCTGGGACGCGGCGGGCCTGGTGCCGGCCATCGCCCAGGATTGGCTCGATGGCGCCGTATTGATGGTCGCCTGGATGAACGCCGAGGCGTTGCGCCGCACTCTTGACAGCGGCGAGGTGCACTACTGGAGCCGCTCCCGCCAGGAGTTGTGGCACAAGGGCGCCACCAGCGGCCACCTGCAGCGCCTGCGCGGGCTGCGCTACGACTGTGACGCTGACGTGCTGCTGCTCACGGTGGAGCAGGTCGGCGATGTGGCCTGCCACACCGGCGCCCGCAGCTGCTTCTACGACGCCGACACTCCCCCCAGCGCCGGCGGCCCGACGGCGGCCCCCCCGCCGGCGGAGGTCTGCACAGAGCTGGCCCGCCTGATCGCCCACCGCCGCGACCACCCCGAGGAGGGCAGCTACACCAACACGCTCCTGGCCGGCGGCGACAACCGCATCCTCAAGAAGATCGGTGAGGAGAGCGCTGAATTCGTCATGGCCTGCAAGGACGACGACAAGGCGGCCATCGCCGCGGAGGCGGCGGATCTGGTGTTTCACCTGCAGGTGGCCCTGGCGCACCATGGCGTGGCCTGGCGAGACGTCCAGCGGGTGCTGGCCGAGCGCCGCGGCGCCCCCCGCCGGTCCGCCTCATGAGCCAGACCCTCCGCGACGCCGCCTTCCGGCGCCGCCTGCGCGACAACTCCCGTCAACGCTGGGCCTGGGCCGCGGGCAGCGCCGTGCCCCTCCTCGGCCTGCCGGTGCTCGTCAAGCACGCCCTCAGCCGCCGCACCCTCACCCCCGCCGTGTTTGGCGTCACGGCCCTCGGAGCGGTCAGTTTCGCCCTCGCCGTCACCGTGCCGGTGATCCTTCCCAGCGGTCCCTTCACCCCCCGCCGCAGCGGCGCCGGCGTGGCGGCCAGTGTTGCCCTGGCCGCCGCAGCCTTCGCCCTCGGCCACCGCGCCGGCCAGGAGCGCGATGCCCGCGAGGCGCGCAAGTGGCTGGAGCTGGAGGGGTGAAGGCAAAAGGACAGGCGTTGGACCCGGCGAGGTTTGCGATGGAGGGGCGGATACACCTTTCAGGGGGAGTGGTGCGCCGGGCATACCTACCAGGGAGAGTGGTACGCCGAACGTCAATCTTGAGCTTCCGCCCTGTCCAGCTGGGGAATGACTGGATGGCGCGTCAGCCCTGGAGATCGGGGTCTCAAGGGAAGGAGGCTGGCCATGGCGATTCGCAAGTCATAGCTGCACACCAGTCTCTGGGGCAGGTGTGATGAGCTGCGCGGCGGCATGGATGCGAGCCAATACAAAAATTATGTGCTGATGTTGCTCTTTATCAAGTCCATCAGCGGCACACACGCGGGCCAGCCCATTGCGCCACTGGTGATCCCTGAGGGGTGGCTTTACCGACAGGGTGGCGCTCAAAGGGACGGCGGCGGGGCTGCTTCCAAGTGTCTGCGGGTCCCCGGAGCAGCCTGTCGACGCGCCATCGCCACCAGCTCGCCGATGTCGTGCGTCACGCTCCGCCTGCCAGAGCGGACATGCGGCGGTTCGCAGGCCGCCCATGACGCCACCGCCATTGCCGCGGTCGCCATGGGCAGCCTCATGCGGTTGGGTGTCACGGATTCAGTGCCAACCCTCAATACTCCAGCGGTCTCTGACCAGTCGCGGTAAGGCATCTTGAGTCGTGCCCAGGCACGTGAAATACAAATGCCTGGCTTCACGGATGTGTTTGGGCTCCCCTTTCGCTCGCCGCGTCTAGCTGATTTCTCGCCCATGGTTGATCTCGTGATCCGTTGCCAGGAAAAGGATGTGGCACGTTACCTTGAATGGCCGTTGGACCTGGCGATGGAGGTGCGCTGGT
>VGQX01000087.1 GCA_016882305.1 Cyanobacteria bacterium K_Offshore_surface_m2_239 | reverse complement strand
GGGGGGGGCGGGCAGCCATGGTGATCAGCGGGGGGGCGCTGTGGCCATGATCACCCAGGGGGGGGCGGCCGCCGTCCTGTCAGGGCGCGCGTCGTGCTTCGCAGGCCGGCCAGGGTCTCGGGAAGCAGGGGCTGCTTGAGCAGGGCGCCGCCCACCCGCAGGAACACGCCGGACAGCGCCAGGTCGATCCCGCCCAGGATCAGCGTCACCGCCAGCCAGGTGAGCCTCCAGGTCTGGCGCACCCAGAGCGCCAGGGCGATCTGGCTCATCACGACGCCAAGCAGGAGAAAGCTCAGGCCACCGCCCAGGATCACGGCGCCGGTGATCAGCCGGCGTTTGTCCTTGTTGGCCTCCTGCATGGCCATGCGCACATGCAGGTCGACCACGGAGGTGAGCAGGCCCGACAACCGGGAAGCGCCGTTGAGGTTCATGCCGAACGGCGCCCGGGGGAGAGGAGCAGGCCGAGAAGGACGCCCACGCCAGCCGCCACGCCGAGGGCCAGCAGGGGCCGTTCGCGCACGGGCTTCTCCAATTTGGGCCGCAGCGTGCGGTTGAGATCGTCCAGCAACTGCTCCAGCTGCTCCTCCAGCGGTTTGAGGGAATCCCCCACCTGCTGGGCCTGGTGGGTGGTGGCCTCGATGAGATCGAGAAGCTGCTGTTTGACCCGGGGGGTGGCGCCACCGGTCTGGCGGCTGATCACCTCCACAAGCTGATCAAAGCTTCCCCGCGTCGCCTCCAGGGTGTGGCGGGCCACCTCGGGCCATTGCTTCTGAATCGTGGGCAGGAGTGTCTCGAACCGTTCGCGGAAGGCCGTCTGCAGGATGGCGGGTGTCCCGGGCTGGCCATTGCTGGAGGCATCCGGTCCTTCCAGGGGAGGGGTGGAGGGCTGGTCGGGGGTCATGACCTGGGTTCGGCTGGCTCCAACGTAGGAAACGTCGGCGGGGTTGGCAGCGGGCCAACCTCCGCTACATTGAGCCGGCTTGAGGATCGCGCCGATTGGTTTACATCAGGCAGATCGAGCTCAGTCACTTCAAATCCTTCGGCGGCACCATCAGCATTCCTTTGGAGCCCGGTTTCACGGTGGTCACCGGTCCCAATGGTTCGGGGAAGAGCAACATTCTTGATGGTGTGCTGTTCTGCCTCGGTCTGGCCAGCAGTCGCGGCATGCGGGCGGAGCGTCTGCCGGATCTGATCAACAGCGCCATTCTTCGAGCGGGCAAGGCGGCGGAAACCACGGTCACCGTGCACTTTGATTTGAGCGATTGGCAGCCGGATGGGGCGGAGGATGGTCTGGAGGCGCCACCGGAAGGTCCCTGGATTCGCCAGGGCCAGCAACACTGGAGCGTCAGTCGGCGCCTGCGCGTCGCTCCGGGCGGCACCTACAGCAGCAGCTTCAGCGCCGATGGGGTGCCCTGCAATTTGCAACAGCTGCAGACCCAGCTGCGACGCCTTCGCGTTGACCCGGAGGGAAGCAATGTGGTCATGCAGGGCGATGTCACCCGCATCGTGTCCATGAGTGCCAAGGAGCGGCGGGGCATCATCGATGAACTCGCTGGCGTGGCCCTGTTCGACTCCCGCATCGAACAGACCCGCAGCAAATTGGATGATGTTCGCGAGCGCGTCGACCGCTGCCGCATCGTGGAACAGGAGCTGCGCGCCAGCCGTCAGAAGCTCGAGAAGGATTGCGCCAAGGCCCGCTCCTACCAGGAGCTGCGGGATGCTCTGCACACGGGCCGTCAGCGGGAACAGGTCCTGGCGATGGAGGAGGCGCGAGCGCTGCTGCGGGCGCTGCTGGAGCGTCGTGACCAGCTGCGAGAGCGCCAAGGCGTGGAAACCGCTGCGATCGCCGCCGCCAACGAGGAGTTGCGGATCGCGACCCTCGCTTTGGAGGAGCTGCAGGCGGAGGTGAAGGCTCTGGGGGAGGACCAGCTGCTGGCGGTGCAGGCGGAATTGGCGGGGCAGGAGGCTGAGAGCCGGGAACTCGCTCGCCAGGCGGACAAGCAGAGCCAGGAGGCCCAGCGGTTGCAGGAGCGTCGCCAGGCTCTCACCGCTCAGCGGGGGGATCTCGCCCAGCGGCTGGGGGCGTTGCGGGCCCCGCTGGAGGAGGATGACCTGGCCCGGGCGGAGGCGGCCTGCCGGGATGGAGAGGCCGCTGTGGACCATTCGCGGCGACGGCTGCGGGAGGTGGCGGGCCGATCGGGCGACTGGATCGAGGCGCAACGACGACGCGGAGAGGAGCGGCGCACCTTGTTGGAGCGGCTCACCCCATTGCAAGCGGAGCTGGAGCAGCTGCGGGAGCGTGAACGCCAGGCGGAGGAGCGTTCGGGGGAGCTGGAGGCGGAACGGAGTCAGGCGGGAGGCGTCTCGGTGGAGACGGAGGAGCTGCTGGCCCGCCTCACCGCCGATCTGGCGTCCCTTGAGCAGGATCTCGCACGCCGTCAGGCCCGGGTGGGCGACCTTGCCGAGGGCCTCGCCCTGCAGCAGCGCACCCGCGCCCGTTTGGAACAGGAGCAGACCCAGCTTGAGCGGGAGATCGCGCGGCTGGAGAGCCGACGTGACACCCTGCTGGAGAGCCGGGGCACCGGGGCCTTGCGAACCCTCCTGGAGGCCGGGCTGGATGGTCTTCACGGGCCGGTGGCCCAACTGGGAGAGGTGGACGATCGCCATCGCCTCGCCCTGGAGGTGGCGGCCGGGTCCCGGCTCAGTCATGTGGTGGTGGAAGACGACGGCATCGCCGCCCGGGCGATCGAGTTGTTGAAGAGTCGGCGCGCGGGCCGGCTCACCTTCCTGCCGTTGAACCGTCTGCGGGCGGGCGGCGTTGGAGGTGGGGCCGCCCTGCAGCGCGGCGGCGCCACCGGGCTGGTGGGTCGCGCGGTCGACCTCATCCGCCACGAACCGCTCTACCGGGAGGTCTTTCGCCATGTCTTCGGCGACACGCTGGTGTTCGACACCCTGGCCAACGCCCGCCGGGAACTGGGCCGTTGCCGCGCGGTGACCCTGGAGGGGGAGCTCCTGGAAAAGAGTGGCGCCATGACCGGCGGCAGCCTGCAACAGCGGTCGTCCCAGCTCAGTTTCGGCACCGCGTCGGAGGGCGATGAGGCCGAGCCCCTGCGTCGCCGCCTCCTGGAGGTGGGGGAAAGCCTGGTGGCCTGCCGGCGTCGGGAGGCGGACCTCAGCGCGGAGCTGGAGGCCCAGCGCCCGGACCTTCAACGCGAGCGGCAGCGCCAGTCGGCGCTGGCGGCGGAGCATGGCGCGGCCGAACGCGCGCTTCAGCCCCACCGCCAGCGGAGTGAAGGCCTGGAGCGCCGTTGGACCACCCTGCGGCAGGCGATGGCCGCCGACGCGGAGCGCGGAGGGGCGATTCAGGAGGCGCTCGGCCCGCTTCGGGAGCGGCTTCTGGCCTTGGAGGCGGAGGAGGCCGCCGCTGAATCCGAGGGCGAACCCGGCCTTTGGCAGACCTTGCAGACGGAGCTGGAGTCGGCGGATCGAGCCCTGCAGGACGCCCGACGCCAGCGGGACGACCGCCTGGCCGAGCGGCGGGATCGGGCCCTGGCCGCCGAGCGGATCAGCAGCCAACTGGAGGGTCTGGCCGCGGAGGAACAGCGCCTGATCGCCGCGGTGAACGCCTTGCTGGCGGAACGGGAGAGCTGGAAGGAGCGCGAGCGACAGCACCGGGAGCGCCGCCAAGCCCTGGAGGCCCTCCAGAAAGAGCTCAGCACGCGCTTCGGTGAGAAGCGACGGGAACGCGATCAGGCGGAAAGTCAGCTGGCGGAGCGGCGCCAGGCCCTGCAGCAGCGGCAGTGGGAGCTGCAACGCCTCGGAGACGACCTGCTGGCGCTGGAGGGCGAGCGGCGGGGGGGCGAGCAGCGGCTGGAACAACTGGTGCGGGCGCTCCCCGATCCCCGTCCCGAGGTGCCGGAGGACGTGCGCCAGGCCGGCCTGGCGGCGCTTCGCCTGGAGCTCGAACAGCTCCAAAAGCGCATGGAGGCGCTGGAGCCCGTCAACATGCTGGCCCTGGAGGAGCTGGAGGAGCTGGAGCAGCGCCTGGCTGATCTGGAGGAGCGACTGGAGGTGCTGGGTCGCGAGCGCGAGGAGCTGCTCCTGCGCATCGAAACGGTGGCCACGCTGCGCCAGGAGGCCTTTCTGGAGGCCTTCCGTGAGGTGGATGGCCACTTCCGCGCGATCTTTGCCCACCTCTCTGATGGAGAGGGGCAATTGCAACTGGAGAATCCCGAGCAACCCCTGGAAGGAGGGCTGACCCTGGTCGCCCACCCGAAGGGCAAGGCGGTGCGCCGCTTGGCGTCCATGTCCGGGGGGGAGAAATCCCTCACGGCGCTGAGCTTCCTCTTCGCGCTGCAGCGATTCCGGCCCTCGCCCTTTTATGCCCTGGACGAGGTCGATAGTTTTTTGGATGGGGTGAATGTGGAACGTCTCGCGGGTCTGATCGCCTCGCAGGCGGAGGGAGCCCAGTTTCTGGTGGTGAGCCACCGCCGACCCATGATCGGCGCCGCCACCCGCACGATCGGCGTGACCCAGGCCCGCGGGGCCCACACGCAAGTGGTCGGTTTGCCCCCTGCGGCCTGATCTGGTCGGAGGCGGGGGCTTGCTTCACAATGGATCGATTGAACCCCTGGTTTTGAGCGCTTCCCCTCCTCCCGCCGGCGGCTCCTCCGTTCCCAGCGATCGGCTCTGGTTGCGTTCTGAGCTGATGGGCACCCAGGTCATCACCCGCGACACCGGTCGGCGGTTGGGCGTGGTGGGGGAGGTGGTGGTCGACGTTGACCGGCGCGAGGTGGTGGCCCTCGGCCTGCGCGACAATCCCCTGACCCGTTTTCTGCCTGGTTTGCCGCGGTGGATGCCCCTGGAGAGCATTCGCCAGGTCGGGGATGTGATTCTGGTCGATTCGTCCGACTCCCTCTCGGAAAGCTTCAATCCAGAGCGCTACAGCAAGGTGATCAACTGCCAGGTGATCACGGAATCGGGCCAGACCCTCGGTCGCGTGCTGGGCTTCAGTTTTGACATCGAAACCGGCGAGCTGGTCACCCTGGTGATCGGTGCCCTCGGAGTGCCCCTCCTTGCCGAAGGGGTGTTGAGCACCTGGGAGCTGCCGGTGTCCGAGGTGGTGAGCAGTGGCAGCGATCGAATCATCGTCTACGAGGGATCGGAGGACAAGCTCAAGCAGCTGGGCACCGGCCTGCTGGAGAAGATGGGAATCGGGGGCGGCAGCTGGGAGCGGGAGGAGCGGGAACGCTGGCGCGCGGCGCCAGTGCCGGCGGAGAACCAGCTGCCGGCCGGGCAGCCCAGCGCGCAGGAGCAGCGGCGCATCCAGCCAGCGGTCTCCCGTTCCTTCCAACCGGAAGAAGCGATGGAGTATGTGGAGCTGGAGGAGCGTCGTCTGCGCGAGCCCCTGCGCCAGCGCCGCTATCTGGATGAGGACTCCCCGCGCGACACCGATGAGGAGTCCCGCCGTGACCCCTATGGGGCGGCCTACGGGGAGCGTGACTTCGCGCCGCGACGCCCTTCGGAGCGGGAACGCGCGCGGGACCGAGGCGAGGACCGCGACCGAGGATGGGAGCGGGACGCGGAGCGACCGCGAGAGCATTCCGCGGGTTCCGGGCGGCGTGAGGCCGCCAACGGATCCTCCACCGACCGTGACAGCGCTTGGGCGGTGGATCGTGAACTCGGTGCCCCCCCAGCGGATCGGGAGGTCTCGCGAATCCGTTCCGAGGAGGCGGGCGGTGAAGAATGGCGACGACCCCCTGCCGCGGGTTCGCCTCAACTCCGAGACGATCGGACCAGAGGGATGGAACCGGTGGATGTGGAACCCGAAATCCTGGATGATCCGTGGTGATGATCGGGTTTGGATCAGTGCGTCAGGCAATGGCAAAGAGGGGAGGGCGCTGGACGGGCATCGCCCTCGCTGTGGCTCTGAGTGCTGGCTTGTGCCCGCGCCCGGCGGACGCCCAGAGCGAAGCTGCCCCCACCCCCTCCGCCGCGCCGGGCGGAATGCGGTCTGAGGGAGCTTCTCCTCTCTCTCCAGCGCCAGTGGAAGCCCCCTCCAGCGCGGGGACGGTCGACCCGCCGAAAAAGGTTGCCGATCCCGCGTCGTCCACCCCTGCACCGGGTTCACCGGCTCCCATGAAACCCCCGGCTCCGGTCAAGCCGGCGACTTCCGCGCCCCCCGCGCCCCCCGAGTCCCCTGGCGCCCCCTCCGGCGCGCGATCACCAGCGGTCCCCGGGCCGATCCAGCCGCCGAACCTGCCGCCAGATCCGGTGTTGATTTGGCAGCCGGAGGGGCCCGCCCCGGCCACGCGGAGAACGACGCAGCCGCCCCGCCGCCTCCCCCTGGTCCCATCCGCAGCCGGCGGGGGTGGCGGTCCCGCCAGCCCGCCAAGGGGTCCTGGCAGCCCGGTGGTGCCAGGACCCATGCCCCTGCCGCCGGGAATGGCGGAAGGGGGTATGGGGCCGCCAGGACAGGCCCGTCCAGGAGGTTTTGTCCCGGGTGGCCGGCCCCCTGGATTGTTGCCTCCAGGAGCGATGCCTCCCGGGGCGATGCCGCCAGGGGCTGTGCCTCCAGGAGCAATGCCTCCCGGCGCCATGCCTCCCGGCGCGATGCCGCCAGGGGCTGTGCCTCCCGGGGCTGGACCGGCGATGGGGCCCCCGCAGCGTCAGGCTCCTTCCGGGGTCAGGGGAGGGGGGGCGCGATCGGAACCGTGGGCTCCCTGGGCGTCGTTGTCGATGGGCCTGTTGCTGGCTGGAGGTGTCACCTGGGGGGTGACGCACCGTCGCCGCCAGCGCAAGCGCCAGACGGAGGGGGATGATCCACGGTCCGGCTCCTGAACCGTCGCGGAGGGCCCGGGAACAGAGCATGCCACCGCAGCTGTTTCTTGTGGTGTTGGGAGGCCGCGCCCCGGGGGTGCACATCGAACTCCACGATGTGCGCTTTGTCGTCGGACACAGCCTGGACGACACCCTTCCGGCATTGCGCCGGCAGTGGTTTGGACGCCGCCGCGGCTTGCACATCGACAGCTGGATGGCGGTGAAGCGGGTGGGTCGTCATGCGATCCACCTGTCCAGGGATCCTTGGGAGGGCGCCGACCGACTGTGGTTTGTGAATGTGGGCGGGTATCGACCCGATCGTCTGGCGGAACAGCACGCCTTCGGGCTGGTGGTGGCGGCCACGGCCTCCGACGCCAAGCGCCAGGGGCTGGCCACCTGGCTCCCGCAGGCTGTGGACCGTCACAAGGATGATCTGCAACCGCTGGCGTGTCTGGAGGCTCCGCTGTCTCCCGAGGCCGTGGACGATTGCCTGGCAGTGGAAGCGGTGGCGGGCTGGCATGTGCATCTCACGCCCGTGGCGGGCGCTCCGCCGCCGCAGGTGCCCGACTGGTTCGGTTACAGGCCCATCTGAGCCTGGCCCGCTTTCTGATTCCGATGACGACGCCTTGCGCCTTGAACCGGCAACCGCTTCGGACGGGCGGGTCGACGCTCCAAGGGCGAGGATCAAAAACCGCTCACAACCTTTCCCGCATGAACATCGACGGCAAAGCCTGGCGCACGATTTGGTTGGAGGACGGAGGGCAATCCGTGGGTGTGATCGACCAGACCCGCCTGCCCCATGACCTGCACACCCGCTCCCTGAGGACCTGGCGGGAGGCAGCGGCGGCGATTTCCACGATGGTGGTGCGCGGGGCTCCCCTGATCGGTGTCACGGGCGCCTGCGGGTTGATGCTGGCCCTGCGGGAGGATCCCGGCGACCAGGCGTTGGAGGAGGCCTTCACCGGCCTCAACGGCACCCGCCCGACGGCCGTCAACCTGCGCTGGGCCTTGGAACGGGTGCGCCAGCGGGTACAGCCTCTGCCACCGTCTGAGCGGGCGGCGGCGGCGGCGGCCGAAGCGATGGCCATTGCCGAGGAGGACGTGGCCATGTGCGAAGCCATCGGCGACCATGGCCTGGCGTTGTTTCAGCGGTGGGCGGCGGCGCGGCCAGCGGATCGCCAGGGGCAACCCTTCCAGGTGTTGACCCACTGCAACGCGGGTTGGCTGGCCACGGTGGACTGGGGGACGGCGCTGGCGCCGATCTACAAGGCCCACCGCGCCGGCCTCCCTTTGCACGTCTGGGTGGATGAGACCCGTCCCCGCAACCAGGGGGCCAGCCTCACCGCCTACGAGCTGGCCCGGGAAGGCGTGCCCCACACGGTGATCGTGGACAACGCCGGCGGTCATTTGATGCAACACGGGCAGGTGGACGCGGTGATCGTCGGCAGCGACCGCACGACGCGCCGAGGTGATGTGTGCAACAAGATCGGCACCTACCTCAAGGCCCTGGCGGCCCATGACAACGGCGTGCCCTTGGTGGTGGCGCTTCCCGGCTCCACGATCGACTGGTCCTTGACGGACGGGCTGGCGGAGATCCCGATCGAAACCCGCGACGCCGCTGAGGTGACCCACATCCAAGGCCGCGACGCGGAGGGCGGGATCCGTCAGGTGCTGCTCACCCCCGAGGGCAGCGCGGGCCTCAATCCGGCCTTCGATGTCACGCCCGCTCGCCTGGTGACGGCCCTGATCACCGAGCGGGGGGTGGCGCCAGCGACGGAAGCGGGTCTGCGGGCGCTCTACGCCTGAAACTCCGGGCGGGCGACTCCCTCGGCCTGCCAGCGGTTCGGCCATGCCCACCTCCCCACACCCTCACCAACGTCCCCAGAAGGTGTCAAGATGAATGAGTTCGGTTTCGGCCGGACTAGGTGGTCCACACCAGTGTTTCGGACAGCGGTTCGATTCCGCTCAGCTCCATTTCCGCTTCCGCCCACCTGCGGGAGCTTGTCCAGGGGCTGCAATGGTTTCGACGGGGCGCCAGGAGGATGACTGAAGCCTGCTCGGTGAGAGCAAAACCGTAACAGCGAACAACATCGTTCGTTTCTCCCGTCAAGCCGCCCCTGTGGCCGCCTGACACTCTTAACGGAGACGGGGTGAGGTCAGCCTTGTCAACCAAATGACCCATGGGGCCTGGAAGGGCCCCTTTTTCGTGCGGCCTCCTTGCCCCACCGATCCTGGCGGTGTTCCGCAACCGGCCGGGGGCTTCCCTCCCACTGCGGTGGTCGGTGGGAGTCGCTGACTGCTGGTTTCTCCTCCCCTGACCCATGGACGCGGATGGCCAGCTGAGGAGGGCCTCACCCCAACCGCGGCAGCTGCGGTTCGCGGCGTTGTGGTCGCTCTGGAGCCCGCGGTTGCGCAGGCTCCAGGGCCTCTCCGGCGTCGTCAAACAAGCGCCAGCCCGCCGCGTCCACCTCCAGATGCACGGTCTCCCCGGGGCGCGCCTCCTGGTCGGGCCCGACACGCACATGCACCAAGGCGCTGTCCTCCAGCAGGCGACAGGTGAGCAGCTGCTCGTTGCCCAGAGCTTCCACATGGCAAACCTCAGCGGGCAGGTTGCGGTTGGCGGCGGGAGCCAGCCGCAGATGTTCGGGCCGCAGGCCGCCCGTGAGCCGCTGTCCATGGCGACCTGCCACCAAGGGTTCCAAGGGATCGGGCAAGGCAAACTTCTTCCCCGCCAGCAGAAGCAGTCCCGGGCCCACGACCTCCACGGGCAACAGGTTCATGGGCGGGCTGCCGATGAACTGGGCCACGAACAGATTGGCGGGATGGCGATAGAGCTCCAGGGGGGTGCCCAGCTGTTGCAGACGGCCCTGATGCAGCACGGCGATGCGGTGGCCCATGGTCATCGCCTCCACCTGGTCGTGGGTGACGTAGAGGGTGGTGGTGCCCAGCTGACGCTGGAGGTCGACGATCTGGGTGCGGGTGCCGGCGCGCAGCTTGGCGTCGAGGTTGCTGAGGGGTTCATCCATCAAAAACACCTCCGGCTGGCGGGCGATCGCCCGCCCCAAGGCCACCCGTTGCTTCTGACCCCCGGAGAGCTCTTTCGGCAGTCGCTCCAACAGCGGATCCAGCTCCAACATGGCGGCCACCGTGCGGATCCGCGCGGCAATGCGGTCCTCTCGCGGCGAGGGCAGGCGCAGCGGGCGGGGCCAGGAGCGGCTGAGGCGATGCAGGCCATCCCGCAGCTGCTCCCCGAACGAACGCTGTTGCCGGCGTCGCAGTCCAAAGCCCAGGTTGTCCGCCACGCTGAGATGCGGATAGAGCGCGTAGCTTTGGAAGACCATCGCCACATTGCGCTCAGCTGGCCGAAGTCCGCTCACAGGGCGATCGGCCACGAAGATCTCCCCAGCGCTCGGGCCATCCAGACCGGCGAGAAGCCGTAGCAACGTGCTCTTGCCGCAGCCGGAAGGGCCCACCAGCACCAGAAACTCGCCATCGGCGATCCGCAGATCCAGATCCCGCAGCACGGTGACCGGATCTCCTCCCCGCCTGGGCGGGTAGGTCTTGCTCACCCCCTCGAACCGAACCTCGGCCAACCGATCCTTGCGACGGGTGGATCCTAAGATCGACACAATGCAGTTCATTGATCAGGCCCGCATCACGGTGCAAGGGGGCCGCGGAGGCGACGGAATCACGGCCTTTCGGCGTGAAAAGTACGTGCCTGCCGGGGGGCCCTCCGGCGGCGACGGGGGTCGTGGAGGCGACGTGCTGCTGGTGGCGGACGCCAATTTGCAGACCTTGTTGGATTTTCATTACAAGCGGCTGTTTGCCGCAGACGACGGCGTTCGCGGCGGGCCCAATCGCCGCACGGGTGCCAGCGCTCCTCCGCTGGTGGTGCGGGTGCCGCGGGGCACAGAGGTGCGCGACGCGCGCACGGGAGTCGTGCTTGGCGATCTCACTGCGGCTGGCGAGGAGCTGCTGGTGGCGATGGGTGGCCGCGGTGGGCTTGGCAATGCTCACTTCCTCAGCAATCGCAATCGGGCTCCAGAGCGGCACACCGAGGGCGGGGAAGGCGAAACCTGGGACCTGCTGCTGGAACTCAAGTTGCTGGCGGAAGTGGGAATCATCGGTCTCCCCAACGCTGGAAAAAGCACCCTGATTTCTGTTCTCTCCGCCGCCCGGCCCAAAATCGCCGACTACCCTTTCACCACTTTGGTGCCCAATCTGGGTGTCGTGCGCCGCCCCAGTGGCGATGGCACCGTGTTCGCGGACATCCCCGGTTTGATTGCGGGAGCAGCTTCAGGCGCGGGGCTGGGTCACGACTTTTTGCGCCACATTGAGCGCACCCGAGTTCTCGTGCATCTTCTCGATGCCAGCGCGGACGATGTGGTGGGGGATCTGGCTGTGGTTGAACGGGAGCTGCGTCTCTATGGCCATGGCTTGCCGGCCAAACCTCGTCTGGTGGTGCTCAACAAGGCGGATTTACGCTTGGCCGACCATTTGGACGCGACCGTGGAAGCGGTGGCGCGCTGGGGGGAGGGGAAAGGATGGTTGCTTTCCCGACCGCTGGTGGTGTCCGCCGCGACCTCCAGGGGCTTGGAACCGCTCCTGGAGGCCGTCTGGCGACACCTGGATCAACCTCAATCGTCGTAAACCCGGCACTCAGGAGCTTCGGGGTTCAGATCGCAATAGACCTCCAGAGGAGTGGGGTCGTGGCTGTCTTCGGGATGGTGGGACTTGTACTCCTCCAAACCTTTCAACTCCTCTTCCAGGTGCCGCACCTTGCCCAGATCGCCTGCAGCACGGGCCTGCTCGATGTCGACTCTGTCTTTTTGGATGTGCTCGTCGATGCTTTTCATGAGAGACGGCCGCGGATGCCGGCATGAATTCACGGCGCCCACCATACGAGCCCCGTCGACCAAACGCCTCCCTCGTGTGCGCTGGCGCTCATCAAGCCAAGGCCAGCGCGCGAACGGCGCTCCACCCGCTTCCGGTGCTACGACCGCTTCATCCTTCGTGGAGCAAGGCCGATGACGCGCATCCAACATCGTCGTGGCAGGCATTTCATGGATGAGGAGGGTCGGTTGTTCTGGATCAACGGCCCCGACGATCACTGCTATCTCTCTGAGCAACGCCAGTGGCGCCGTGGCTTGTGCTTTGAAGATGTGTTGGAATGGAAACAATGTGCGCCGACCGGCTGCGTCAGCCAGCGATTCCCCTCCCCCAAGGCAGCTTGCGAGGCCTTTGAGCACGCTCAGGTGGTCTGGTCCCACGACGTCTACCTCCGTCGCCTGGGGGATGCGATGGCTCAGCATCGCAGCCTGCTCGACTACAAACCGACCGCCATGCGCCTGGCGGAAGCCCAAGGCGCCCGCCCCCGGCAGGCGCCTTGGATCCTTCCCGGACCCTCGGGGCCGGCCTGCGCGTTGCCCGCGGGGGCGGACATGTCGCTCTCCCCATCCGCCACCACCGCGTCGGAGCCAGTCCCCCATCCGCGTCGCCGTCGCAGAGGAGCCGCCGCGCTCTCCTTCAGTGCCTGAGCCGGGTCCGCCATCCCCGCTCACTCCGATCGTTCATTCCGGCCGTTCAGTCCGGCCGTTCACTGAGCTGAAGCCAGCGCTCTTCCCCGTTCTCGATCCGCACCACCAGTTCCGCCAGGGCTTCGCTGAGCCGCTCCAGCTCTTCGTAGCCCACGCCATCCGGTCGCGCCAGGCGCTCCTCCAGGGAGCGCCGCTCCTCCTCCCAGCGGGGCAGATCCCGTTCCAGTGCCTCCAATTCGCAGTTGTCTCGATAACTGCGCCGGTTGGTGCTCTCTTTGGCAGACGGGGTCGCTTTGGGAGCGAGGGGTTGGGGAGGGGCTGCCGCCGTCGCGGCGGTGACGCCGCGGGCTGGCCGTCCGGAGCCGGCCCCGCGCGCCTCCAACCAGGCGCTGTAGTTGCCCTCAAACGGGGCGATCTCCCCTTCGCGGATCACAAACAAACGATCCACGGTGCGATCGAGGAACCAACGGTCGTGGGAGACCACCACCACACAGCCGGGGAAATCCTCCAGGAAGTCTTCCAGAACGGCCAGGGTGGCCACGTCCAGGTCGTTGGTGGGTTCATCGAGCAGCAGCACGTTGGGCGCCTGCATGAGCAACCTGCAGAGGTGAAGCCGTCGGCGTTCGCCGCCGGAGAGCTTGGCCACCGGCTGATGCTGCTGGGCGGGCGGGAAGAGGAAGCGTTCCAACAGCTGCGACGCGCTCAGCTCCCGACCCTCCACCATCACCCGACTGGCCGCCTCGCGCACGACATCGATCACTTTGCGATTCGGGTCGATCTGGAGCAGGGCGCTGTGTTGATCAAAGCAAGCCAGGCGCACTGTCTCCCCGATCTCCACGAGCCCGTCGCTGGGGGGGCGTTGCCCGGCGAGCACCTCCA
>VGQX01000086.1 GCA_016882305.1 Cyanobacteria bacterium K_Offshore_surface_m2_239 | reverse complement strand
CCATTTTTAGCGTCCGGCTGCAAGGATTTTGCCAGAGAGTCAGGGGATTCTCGGTGTTTTTTGACACAATGAAAAGATGGCGTTGAGCCAATGGCTCACCACCTGTTCAAGATCAACGCTGTGCCGCAACCGCACAGGGCACAGAGGAAGGGGGACAGGCCTGGACTTCAAGACTGCCGCCCCCCCCCCGGAGCCCCTGCCGCCGCCTTCAGCTGTTGGCCTCGGCGTGATTCAACAACAGCTCCTCAACCTCCCTGATGCCCGCTGACGCCTGGGCTCGCGCTCGATGGAAATCGCCATCTGCCTCGTCCAAAAGAGCTTCGCCAATTCGATCCAGCAAACCCTCCTTTTGTTCGGAGAGCATAACAAGGATCTCACGTTCAATTAAATGACGAATAGCTACACTGCGCAAACGATTCTGACTTGCTTCAGCAAAGGTACCTTGGACGACCTCTTCAACAAACAGCCGTTGCACTTCTCTGCTGCGAAGGAAACTTTCCAAAGCATTGATCGTTCCGTCTACGAGAGTTCGCTCCACCTCGGCCGGTTCATTGGTCAGTTTGAATTCCCACTCCAGATGTCGTCGTTGCCATCCTTGCTGATGAAGGCTTGGCATGACCATTTGCGAGAAGCTGTCCACCGCAATTTCATACGTGCGCTCCGCTACTTTTTCGCACCATGACTCTCCATGGTTGGAAAGCTGTTGTTCAACCTGCTCACGGTTGACATGATGCCCCCCATGGTGGCTGTGACAGAAGCCGTCGGGACAGTCAAGGGCGGACAGGGCCATGGGGGCAAGATTCAATCAGCTCCTCATGCTTAATCAAACTGGAGACACACCCCCTCGAAGCTTCAGCAAATTTACAACTTCCATCAGCAACGTTCTGGACTCCGGACATTTCGACCCGGACTATTGCTTTCCTTGCCCTGGCAGCTCTAAGGAGAAGGTGATCGGCTGCTTGCACACGCTGGATGAAAATGCTCATACCCCGGGAGATCGCTCCCGGCGAGAAGCGGGTCGCCGTCACCCCGGAGACGGCCCGACGCCTTCAAGCCAAAGGCATCGACATCCACGTGGAGTCTGGTGCTGGAGAGGCCGCAGGCTTTCCAGATGCCCTCTACAACGCCATTGGCGCAACGGTCCTGCCTCCAGAGCAGCTGGATTGGGAAGGAGCTGATGGTGTGTTATGCGTTCAGGCGCCAGGCAACGACGGACTTGGCCGCTTGCGGGCTGGGGCTCTCGTGGTTGGCCTGCTCGCGCCCCACGGCGCCGAGGACCTGACCCATGTCCTGAACGCTCGCTCCGTCTCCTCCATCGCCCTGGAGCTGTTGCCCCGCATCAGTCGAGCCCAGTCGATGGATGTGCTCTCCTCACAGGCCAACATCGCTGGTTACAAAGCCGTGCTCCTGGCAGCAGCGGAGCTGGATCGATATGTCCCCATGCTCATGACCGCCGCTGGCACGATCCAGCCGGCCAGGGCTCTCGTTCTGGGAGCGGGAGTCGCCGGCTTGCAGGCGCTGGCCACGGCTCGACGCCTTGGGGCCGTGGTCTATGTCTCGGATGTCCGACCCGCCGCCAAGGAACAGGTGGAATCGCTGGGAGGGCGCTTTCTTGAACCTCCGACGGAGCAGGAGCGTCCCTCCGAGCAAGGTGGCTACGCCACTCAGGCTTCCGATGCCTTTCTGGCCGCGCAGAGAGCGCAGCTTGCTGAGCAGCTGGCCCTGGCTGACATGGTGATCTGCACAGCCCAGGTGCCGGGCCGGCGGGCCCCCAGATTGCTGACAGAGGACATGTTGGATCGTCTCCGGCCAGGTTCGGTGGTGGTGGATCTGGCCGTGGCCCAGGGCGGCAACTGCGCGGGCACCGTGCCCGGTCAGACGGTGATCCGATCCGGCGTGCGACTGATCGGCGCCGATGCCCTGCCGAGTTCAGTGCCGAACCATGCCAGCGCGCTCTATGCCCGAAACGTCTCCGCCCTCATGGAACACCTGATCCATGAAAGCGGTGAACTCAACCTTGATCTTGCTGATCCCATCGTGGATTCTTGTCTTCTCACCCATGCTGGTGTCTGCCGCCGCGACGACGTGGTGAAGACGGAAGCACCTCTCATTCCAACAGGTTCACCTTCATGACCTCACTGACGCAATCGCTCTGGGTGCTCCTCCTTGGGAGTCTTTTGGGCTTTGAATTGATTGGCAAGGTTCCCCCAACCCTGCATACGCCATTGATGTCTGGTGCCAACGCCATCAGCGGAATCACCATGTTGGCCTCGCTCACCCTGATTCAACAGGCGGGCGGCAACACTCCTCTGCAGATTATTGGAGCCCTCTCCCTTGGGTTTGCTCTCTTCAACGTGATCGGTGGCTTTCTGGTGACCGATCGCATGCTGGCCATGTTTCGTCGTAAAGGAAACTCCTGATGAATCTCTCGCTTTCCCAGCTTCCCCAGGTCATGGACTTGGTGGCTGTGCTGCTCCTCTCTTTGGGAATCAAGGGTCTGTCCAAAGTGCGATCCGCCAGGGCTGCCAATGGCCTGGCCGCTCTTGCCATGGCGCTGGCGGTGGTGGGCTTGTTGATTCAATCGCATCCCACCACGACCACCTGGCTCTGGATCGCCGTTGGCCTGGCCCTGGGAGGTCTGGCGGGGGTCGTGACGGCCATGAAGGTGCCGATGACCGCGATGCCGGAAACCGTTGCTCTGTTCAATGGCTGCGGCGGATTGGCCTCCCTGATGGTGGCCTTGGGTGTCGCGCTCTTCCAGGGGGCTGAGTCCGGAGGGGTGGAGCGGGTCTCCATCGCCATCTCCTTGTTCGTGGGCGCCATCACCTTCAGTGGTTCCATCGTGGCCATGGCCAAGCTCCAAGGTTGGTTGGAAACACCCGCCTGGACGCAGAGCTCCCTTCGCCACGCTGTGAATCTGGCGCTCGCTTTGCTTTGCCTCGGAGCGGCTCTCCTGTTGTGGAGCGAGCCCGCTGGGCCAGCCCTGTGGCTCGAAGTCGTGGCGGCGAGCCTGTTGGGCATCGGCGTCACCCTGCCGATCGGTGGCGCGGACATGCCTGTGGTGATCTCCCTCCTGAACTCCTATTCAGGGGTTGCGGCCGCCGCCGCTGGCTTCGTGGTCGGCAGTCAACTGCTGATCGTGGCTGGAGCCATGGTCGGCGCCGCCGGCCTGATCCTCACCCAGGTGATGTGCACGGCGATGAACCGCTCCCTCACCTCCGTGTTGTTCGGCGGTGCCTTGGGTGGCGCCACGACCAGCGTCGGTGGCGGCGGCAGTGAAGCCGGGTACACACGCATCACCAGTTGCAGTCCCGAAGAGTGCGCCATGGCCCTGGAGCAGGCCGAACGGGTTGTGTTCGTGCCCGGTTACGGACTGGCGGTCGCTCAAGCCCAGCATTCCCTGCGGGAGCTGGCCAAGCTCCTCGAGGCCCATGGCGTCGAGGTCAGCTATGCCATCCATCCCGTGGCGGGCCGGATGCCTGGACACATGAATGTCCTCCTCGCGGAGGCTGATGTGCCCTACGAGCAACTGATTGAGATGGAAACCATCAACCCGGAGTTTCCCCGTACAGATGTGGTCATTGTTCTCGGTGCCAATGACGTGGTGAATCCTCAAGCCAAAAACGATCCCACCAGTCCGCTCTACGGCATGCCTGTGCTGGAGGTGGACCAGGCGCGACAGATCTTTGTCGTGAAGCGCTCCCTTGGTGCCGGCTACGCGGGGATCGCCAACGCCCTGTTTGAACTGCCGCAGACCGCCATGGTGTTCGGGGATGCCAAGGCTGTGCTCAACGGCCTGCTCTCGGAACTGCGCGGCATGGGCGTGGGCAAGGAGAAAGCCCTCGTCTGAACGCTTCCCCGGCCTGAGAGGCTGGGCACGATGACACTTGGAGCGTGAGCGAACTCCTGAAGACCCTGGACCTGGCGCCCTTCCGTCAGCGCTTCCCCTGGCTGGGACCGGACCTGCAAACCCTCAGGGATACCTTTCGTCCCCTTCCCACATGCCGGGACATCGGTCCTTCCAGGGAATTTCTCCTGCCGGATGGCGATCGGCTTCTCGCTCGACTCGATGGCCCAGCCCGCGGATCTCCCTGGGGGCTGGTGGTGGTGGTTCATGGTCTGGGGGGTGGAAGCGACGATGGGGGGCAGAGGCGTCTGGCTGGTGCCCTCGCTGCGGAGGGCTTCGCGGTGATTCGACTGAACCTCAGGGGGGCAGGCCCCGGACGCCCTCTGGCCCGAGGCAGCTACGCCGCAGCATGCACCGCCGATCTTCTTCCCGTGCTGCGGGACTGCCGGCGACTCGCGGCGGAGTGGGCAAGCCCGGGGCATCCCCTTCCCCTGGGGGGCGCCGGCATCTCCCTGGGGGGCACAGTACTCCTGAATGCCCTTTTGGACAGCGGGGCCGACAGTCCTCCAGCGGTGGATGCCCTGGTGACCATCAGCAGCCCGCTGGAGCTGGCCGGCTGCTCCGCCCAATTTGAGCGTCCTCGCAATCTCCTCTACCAGACCTTGATGGTGAGACGCTTGATTCAACAGACGCTGCTGGACCCTCAACCCCTCTCCGCCAGTGAACGGGAGGGACTGGCAGGAGCAGCGAGGCCTCGCACCATCCGTGAATTTGACGCACTGATCACAGCCCCCCGTTGGGGCTTTGCGGATGTGGACGCCTACTACCAGGCCTGCAGCCCGCTCACCCGCTTGCGACAGCTCCTTCACTCCACCCCCTCAACAGGAGCGCGGCCCTTGCCTCGCCTGTTGCTCCTGCATGCGAAGGATGATCCCTGGGTGCCCGCGGAGGCGATCGAGACCCTGAAGGAGGAGGGTTGGGGAGGGAAGGGCGACATCTCGGAAGCCGACGGCCGTCTTCACGCGGATTTTGTGATCACGGCGCGTGGAGGACACTGTGGTTTCCACGCGCCTGAGGACCGTTCACAGGGTCGGTGGAGTGATCGCCTGGCCGCGCGCTGGTTGCGTCGTCTGCTGGTGGAACGGGCGTGACCCCCGATGCGCCTGGAGGGGGCGATCACACCCTTCTCTGATCACAACTCACTTCTGAGGGATCGTGTTCTCAAGCGGCGGGTGGCTGGCCGGGCAGTTGGTCGAGACGGCCATCGCGCTTGAGCTTGGCTTGCACCTTCAACCATCCCAGACCCACCGGGACGGCCAGCAGCAGCGGGACGGCCGTGAGGCCAGGCCGACTGCTGGCGGCCAGAAGGGAAGCCGCGATCGCCAGACCGCCCAAAAGAACGGCTTGACCAGTGTTCTGCTGGGCGAGGGCCAGGCGCCGGAGAAGGCGATCGGTTTCCCCGGCGCGGATCTGCACCTGCAGATCACCCTGCTCAATGCGCGACAGGCTTTCATCCAGCCGACGAGGAATTCCCAGGGCACGTGAGCCGACATCCGCCGCCTGACGGGTGAGCTCATTGAGAAGCGTGTTGGATCCTTGGCCGCTGCTGGTCATCAAAGGAAGGAGGTAGGGACGAGCGATGGCCATCAGGCTAAAGCCGGGATCCAGACTGCGGCCCACCCCTTCAAAGGTGGACAAGGCACGCATCACGAAGATCAGTTCGGCCGGCAGTCGGAAGGGTTGGCCGTAGACCAGGTCGTAAAGGTCTCCGGACAACTTCGCGATGACATTACCGCTGAACGGTGGGGTCAACGCCTCGTTGAGCATCAACCGCACCAAGCGCCGCACGGGACCTGGATCAATCCCCGTGGCGATGACGCCCGCCTGCTGCAGCTGCTCCACCAGGCCCGTCGCGTCCCGCATGGCCGCAGCCTGCACCATCCCTCCCAAACGGCTGCGGAGTCGTTCGGAGAGTTGACCCATCATGCCGAAGTCGTAGTAGATCAGGGCACCGTCCGGGGCGACCGCAAGGTTTCCCGGGTGGGGATCGGCGTGGAAGAAGCCGAAGCGCACCAATTGCTGCAGGTAGCTGGCCGCTCCCCGTTCAGCGATCACTGCGGGATCGACGCCGGCCTCCAGAAGCGCTTGACGGTCGGTGATCTTGATCCCCGGCACAAAATCGAGACAGAGCACGCGGCGGGAACTCAGTTCCCACACCACGGCCGGAATGCGGATGGAGGGGTCGTCGAGGAACTGCTGTCGAAAGCGCGCCGCGTGTTGGGCTTCCAAACGGAAATCCAGCTCCCGGAGCAGCACCCTTCGACATTCCTTGGCGATGCCGATCCAGTCGCGGCCCTGGCCCCAGCGGGGGTGACGCTGCACGGCGGCGGCGACCTGCTGCAACACCTCCAGATCGAGTCGGAAGAGTTGCTCCAATCCCGGCCGCTGAACCTTGAAAACCACCTGACGGCCGCTGCGCAGGCTGGCGCGATGCACCTGGGCCAGGCTGGCGGATCCCAGGGGGGTCACCTCCAGATCGATGATTTCCAGCCGGCGCTGGCCCAGCTCCCGGGCCAGGATGGATTCGACCACCGCAAAAGGGAACGCGGGCACGCGGTCCTGAAGGCCGGCCAGTTCCTCCACCACCTCGGCGGGCAGCACATCCGGCCGCGCCGAGAGCAACTGTCCCACCTTGATGAAGGCCGAACCCAGTGTCAGGAACTGTCCGGTGAGCCAGCGGGCCAATTGACGCTGGCGTCGGGCCTGCCCCTCCGGGGTCATCCCGCCGGGATAGGACCAGCGACGGCTGTTCCACCAGAGGAGGCTCAAGAGGCGCAGGACCAGCCACCAGATGCGCAGCGGGCGGGTCCAAGCACCCCAGCGGCGCTGTGCCGATGCCAGGAGCGTGGACGCTCCCATCAAACGGACCCCGCCGAACCACTCCCGCGTTCGGGTTGCTCAAGCTTGTGGGCCAGGGTCGCCACCCGGGCGCGCAGAGCGTCAATCTGTTCCTGGGGATCGACCGCGGTTGGCGACTGATCGCGGCCGGGAGACGCTGTGGTGTCGCCGTGGTCGAGTCGCGCGGCTTCTTGCTCCACCTCCTCCCAGAACAGGGACCACTCCCTTTGCAAGCGCTGAGGGGCATCCTGGGCCAACAGAGCGAAGTCCGCGGCCCGGTCGGCCAGCTGGCTGCCCAGACGGGCGCCAAGCCGGTTGATCGTCGCCTGCAGCAAAGATTGCGGCGTGCTCATCAGCGGTTCCTGCACCGTGGACGCACTGTGGCAGATCAGGGTTGGCTTGGGGTCGCTTCCGCCGGCGGCTGGTCCGGAGGCGTGAACTCCCGCTGCGCATTGAAGGGTTCCGGCGGGGGAAGCTCAGGGGTTGGTGGGGTGAGCATCAGCGGGTCGTCGCGGCGGGCAGGCTCGGCGGCGGTCGGTTCCGGTGGGGAATCAAAAGCGTCCAGACGGCGACGTTCGCTCTCCACTCGCTCTTTCTCTGCTCGCTGCGCGTCCTCCAGCCGCGCGGCTTCCTCCCGTTTGGCCGCCTCCTGTTTCTCCCGGGCCTCCCGTTGGTCGCGCGCAAGCCTCTCCAGGTCGGCGGGAAGGGTCTTGCCCTTGTCTCCATGGCGCCGCCGCAACTCCTCCAGGGAGACCCCCCCGGATGGAGCCTTCATCCGGAACGCGGGAGGGCGGGAGCTGTCCTCCTGCCAGCGCAGGTCCACCAGACGCTGGGTGAACCCGTAGCCCAATCCAAAGAGGAGCCCGAACACGAGCCAGCGTCTCCAGGGAGGAGGGGGTGGAGCGGGGCGGGCCCGGCGCCGTGAACGGGTGGAGGAGGAAGGAGCCGTGGCCATGCGGCACAACCCTCGGACGGGTGAGGCCATCTTGCCTTGGCTCCTGGTTCCGACGACCAGCGCGGGGTCGCTGGGAGAATGGATCCGGTTGGTTTGGGCCCGTGTCGCATCCCTGGTCTGCCGTTCCCGGAGGCGTCACGGCGCCGGCCGGTTTCCTCGCCTCTGGCATCACGGCGGGCCTGAAAGCCTCTGGCCGTCCTGATCTGGCCTTGCTTCTGGCTCCAGCCGGGGCTGTGTGCGCCGGGACCTTCACCCAAACGCGGGTGCGCGCCGCTTGCGTTGACCTCTGCGCCCAGCGGTTGCGGGCCAGCGGTGGGGTGGCGCGGGCCGTGCTGATCAATTCCGGCCAGGCCAACGCCTGCACCGGGGAGCGGGGCCTGGCGGACAGTCTTCAGGCCACGGCCGCCCTGGCGGAGCGCCTGGGGGTGACACCCGAGGAGGTGTTGCTGTGCTCCACCGGGGTGATCGGGGTGCCGATTCCGATGGAGCTCCTGCTGGCCGGTCTGGAGCCGCTGGTGGCGGGGTTGAACCCGGAGGAGGGGGGCGGAGCCGCCGCCCGGGCCATTCTCACCACGGACCTGGTGGAAAAAGAGTGCGCCCTGGAAGCGCGCCTGGGCGGCCGGGTGGTGCGGATCGGGGGGATGGCCAAAGGCTCCGGCATGATCCATCCCGCCATGGCGACGATGCTGGGGTTTGTGAGTTGCGACGCGGGGGTGCCGGCAGACGCTTGGGAAGGGATGGTGCGGCGCGCGGTGGAGCGGTCGTTCAACGCCATCACGGTGGATGGAGACACAAGCACGAACGACACCCTGCTCGCCTTTGCCGCCGGAGAGCCGTTGCCGCCGGACCACTTCGATGCCCTGGAGGCCGGCCTGACAGCGGTGGCGCAGCGGCTGGCGCGCGCCATCGCCCGGGATGGGGAAGGCGCCACCTGCCTGATTGAGGCGCGGGTGGAGGGGGCCGTGGACGCGGCATCCGCCCGGGCCATCGCCCGCACGATCTGCGGCTCGTCGCTGGTGAAATGCGCCATCCATGGGCGCGATCCCAATTGGGGGCGCATCGTCGCCGCCGCGGGCCGGGCGGGCGTGCCCTTCGATCCGAACAGCATGGCGCTCTGGCTGGGGGAGCATCAGCTCATGGCGGCGGGACAGC
The DNA here is from genome assembly GCA_016882305.1 of Cyanobacteria bacterium K_Offshore_surface_m2_239. Lineage (GTDB taxonomy): Bacteria > Cyanobacteriota > Cyanobacteriia > PCC-6307 > Cyanobiaceae > Cyanobium. The sequence continues at coordinate 4,503 of VGQX01000086.1, read as the reverse complement.
CCCTGCCCTTTGATCGGGCGGCGGCGTCGGCTTACATGCGGGAGCGGGCCGCCGGGGCTTACCTGGAGGACGACACGGTGGTGATCCGGCTGGTGGTGGGGAGCGGCGCGGGGGAGGGACGGGCCTGGGGGTGCGATCTGTCGGATCAATATGTGCGCATCAATGCCGACTACACGACGTAGGGCAGATCCGCGTCGCAAGCGTGCGCCGGAGGTGTTCTGCGCTTGCCGCTCGCGGTTCTGTCACAGAAGTTCATATCGTGTGCTTGGTCATCGAGCGGTCCTGGACGGGTCCGCTTTTTTTATGGGGTGGTCCGGGTGGAGGATGTGATTGCGAGAGTTTCGCCTCCAAGCGCCGCCAGCCCCAACGCCATCCCCAGGGCAAGGGCCAGGACCGCCAGCTGGTCAGGGGCCAATGGGCCGAGGGCCAGCAGGCCCCGGAACGCGCCGCTGCCCTGGATCACCAGCCACAGGGCGATCCCCAGCCCCAGTCCCGCCAGGCCATGGCGTGAGCCCCGATCGCCGTTCAGCCACACCAAGCCCCCACCGGCGAGCAGCAGCAGGCCAAACACCAGGCTGCGCCGGCTCTCCAGGGACCAGCCCGGCCAGAAGGCGAGGACGAGGATCACCGCCACCAGGACCCCGCCCTGCACCATCGCCCGCCGCCAGGTGGCGGCACCGAGCAGGGGCGCATCCGGGGGACGCGGGGGTTGGCGCAGCGGGTCGCCCTGACCCGGCATCGCCTCGAACATCACCGTGCAGGCGGGATCGATCACCAGGGGCAGCAGGCTCAAGGTGACGATCGGCAGATGGATGGCCAGGGTGTAGCCCAGGGCGCGGCGCAGGTTGGCCTCCACCCGACGCGCCAATCCCAGGGCCCGCACCAGGGGGGCGAAGCTGTCCTCCACCAGCACGAGATCGGCGGCTTCCCGCGCCACGGCCGAACCGCGCCGCCCCATCGCCACGCCGATGTCCGCGGCCTTGAGCGCGGCGGCGTCATTGACGCCATCCCCGGTCATCGCCACCACCTCGCCCGCGGCCCGCAGGGCCTGAACCAGCTGCAGCTTCTGCCGTGGCATCACCCGCGCGTAGACCGGCACCGCGCGCACCGCCGCCGCCAGGGCGGCTGGCGTCATCCCTTCCAGATCGTCGCCCGTGAGCAAGGGTCCCGGCGGCAGGCCGGCTTGATCGGCCACGGCCCGGGCGGTGATGGGTCCATCGCCGGTGATCATCACCACCCGCACCCCGGCCTCCCGCGCGGTGGCGATCGCCGCTGGCACCTCCGGCCGCAAGGGATCCGCCAGACCGATCAGGCCCAGAGGGCGAAAGAGGAAGGCATGCTGACCCTCCGGTGGGGGCCCGAACCCCAGACCCTGGACCTGATCGTGCAGGGGGGTTCCCTCCAGCCCCTCCGCCACCGCCAGCACCCGCATCCCTTGGCGGGCGAGGCCATCGGCGGCGGCGAGCAGGGCCACCGCGGCGTCCGGCGGCAGATGGCACAGCTCCACCACCGCCTCCGGCGCCCCTTTGGCGGCCCGTTGCCACTGACCGGCGGAATCGCGCCACAGCCGCGACATCACCAGCAGATCACTCCGCAGGGGATACTCCCGCTCCAGGGGCCAGTCGGGATGGCGGTGCGCGTCCTCCAGCGGGGCCTCCTCCGCCAGGCGCCGGATCGCCAACTCCATCGCATCCACCGGATCGCCCCGACTGGCCAGCAGCGCCCGCTCCACCAAGGCGTGACAGGGCTCCTCGAGGGCCGTGCCCCGCCGCCAGAGGCGGCCTTCGGGCCAGGTCAGCAGCGCCTCCACGGCCATGCGGTTCTCCGTGAGCGTGCCCGTCTTGTCGACCGCCAGCACCGTGGCGCCGCCAAGGCTCTCCACCGCAGCCGGCCAGCGGGCCAGCACCCCGATCCGAGAGAGGCGCAGCGCCCCCAGAGCGAGGAACAAGGCCATCACCACCGGAATTTCATTGGGCAAGACCGCCAGGGCCAGGGCCAGGGCCCGCAACAGCGCCTCAGGCCAGTCGCCGCTGCGGCTGCCTTGCAGGACGGCCAGGGCCGCGCAGATCCCCAAAGCGACGAGGGTGAGGCGCGCGGTGAGGCGGCGGGTGCGGCGCTGCAGCCGGGTGAGAGGGGCCTCCACGGCGCGGAGGCCGCTGGCCAGCTGACCCAGCTCGCTGGCGGAGGCGGTGGCGGTCACCCGGCAGCGTGCCCTCCCCTGGGCCACCAGCGCTCCGGCCAGGATGGAATCGCCGGCCTTCAGAGCCAGCGGCAGGGCTTCGCCCGTGAGCAGGGAGGTGTCGACCCAAAGCCCCACCGCCTCCTCCAGCACCCCGTCAGCGGCCACCCGGTCGCCCTCTTCCAGACGCAGCTCATCGCCGGGGACGATCCGCTCCGGGGGCAACTCCAGCTCCTCGCCAGCGCGCCGCACTCGGCCCCGCGGGGCGGAGAGCTGCGCCAGTTCCGCCAGGGCCCGGTGGCTGCGGTGTCGCTGCACCCCGTCGAGCAGGCTGATCCCCAGAACAAAAAGCAGCAGGATGAGCGCCTCGTCGCCCTCGCCGATCAGGGCATAGAGCAATGCGCAGGCCAGCAGCAGGAGGTTGGTGGGCTCCAGGAGGGCGCTGGCGAAGCCGGGAGCACGCATCAAACACTCCACCCCTGGCACCCTACCCAGGGCTTTGGCCCTTGCCAGGCAGCGGTTTCGCGTCACCCTTGAGACGCCTCCCCCCCCGCCCGCGACCTCATGCTCCTGCGGCTGCTGCGGATGGCGGAGCGCGACGGGCGACGCTGCGCCACCCTGGTGCTGTTGATCGGCACCGTGTTCGGGGTGGGGATGACGCGGTTGCTGCAGGGGGGCCTCAACCTCTCCTCCGCCCAGTCGCTGAGGGTGCTGGTGGTGGCGATGCTCTATCTCGTGGGCCCCCTGGTGGTGGCTCTGATCGCCTTCACCCGCCTGACACCGCTCTGGCTGCGACGCGCCCGGGAGGGCGGGGCCATGGCCGGGTGGCTCACCCTGGGCCCAGCGCTCCTGGTGGGACCACCGCTCCTGATTCATGGGCTGATCGGCGCGGTGCTGGGGGGCGTGCTCACCGGCGCGCGGGGCGGCGTCGAGTGGCGGCTGACCCAGGCGATCGGCGTGATCCCGCCGGGGGATCTGCTGTCAGCGTTGGCGCGCACGGCGCTTTACCTCGTGGCGGCGGCTCTGCTGTGCTTGTGGGAAGCGCGTCGCGTGCCCCGCGACCGGGCCGGGGCGGAAGATCTGATCGCCAGCCTGATCGCTCGCGAGATCGCCCTGCTGGTGGGCTTGAAGCTGGCCTGGACCCTGGCCGTGAACCCCATCACCCTTCCCACCCTGCCCGTTTGACGGAGACGGATTCCCTTGTCATTGCCCTCCTCGCCGCCCGCGTCGCCGACCCCACCGGATCGCCCCGTGCCCGATCCAGCGGGACAGGCCGGCCCTCCCCCAAACCCCGCGGACCCCAACAGCCCGCGCGAGCTCCCTGAGCCGAGGGAGTCGCGGGAGCGCTGGCTGTTTCTGCTCTCGGGCGGGTTGCTGCTGCTGGCCCTGCTCGTGGGGATCGGTCGAGACCGTCGCTGGGGGGAATCCCAGTTCCAGGTGGACGTGGTCGCGCCGAGGGCGGACGGGCTGCAGGAGGGGATGGAGGTGCGCTTGTCGGGTCTGCCGATCGGGCGGGTGGAATCGGTGGAGCTTCAACGGGATGCGCGCGTGGCGGTGAAGCTGAGGGTCAACGACCGCTACCGCAACCTCCTCGGGCCCCGCAGCCGGGCCCAGAGCGGCCAGGTGGGCCTCGTGGGCCCCACCTTCCTCTCCCTCACTCCGGATCCCCGCCCGGAGGGCGAGGCCTTCCGCCAGCCTTTGCCCCCCCTCGCCTACGACCCCCCGCCGGATCTGAACCAGCTGATCGCCGATCTGGCCCAGTCCCGGACGCGCCTGGATCAGACCCTCGCCCAGGCCTCGACCCTGCTGAACCGCCAAGTGCCCTCCTCGCTGGGCAGCCTGGAACGCTCCACCACCCGGCTTTCGGGCTCCATGGGGGATCTGTCGGCCATGGCCAAGACCCTCTCCAGCGAAACCAAGCGCACTGTTCCCTCGGTACGCACCCTCACGGGGACTCTCCAGCGAGAGGTGGTCCAGGTGGCGCCGGCGGTGCGTCGCACGCTCGGCCGCGCGGATCAAACGCTGGTGCGGGCCGATCAGACTGCGGACTCGGCGGTGACCGTCTCCCGGGAGGCCACGGAGCTGCTGCGGCAGGCCCGGCCCGTGTTGATCCCCACCCTGGAAAACGTGCGGGAGATCACGGGCGCGGCGGATCGTCTGGTGCGCTTCCTCTCGGGGCTGGGCCTGGCGGAACCCAGCCACGACCGACCGCGCTCCTCAAGACCCACCCCGCCACCCTCACCCTCTGAACGGATGGATCCTTATAAACCCCATCCCACCGGACCCGCCCCCTCGCCCTACGCGCCGCGGACGACGGAGCGCCT
>VGQX01000085.1 GCA_016882305.1 Cyanobacteria bacterium K_Offshore_surface_m2_239 | reverse complement strand
GGCATCAGCCGCTTCATCCCCACGTGGATCAGACAGGCCAGGGCTAGGTCGCTCCAGCTGCCGGGGAGGGTCTTGAGGCTGCGGGAGGTGCCGGGTTCGTTGATCTGCAGACCCCCCTGCCCCACGGCCCCGACCTCACTGAGTACCGCCAGGAAGCGCTGCTGGTCCATCCCCTCGAATAGCTGCAGGGCCTGGAGGCAGTAGATCACCGCGTCCTGCCGCAGCCCATCGGGCTGGTCAGCCCGCAGGTCGCGTCTGGCGATGCTGCTGCGCAGGTCCTTGGCCCTCTCTGCCAGCTCGCCATAGGGCTGGGCTTCGATCACCTGCAGCAGCAGCCGGTCGGCCTCGTCGCGGTGCTCATCTGGATCGAGCTCCAGCAACGCCTGGGCCAGGTTGAAGGTGGCAATCAGGTCGTCTGGTGCCGCCTTCAGTGCCTGGCGGAAGCGCTCCACCGCTGCCGCATAGGCCCCGGCGATCACCAGCAGGCTGCCGAGACTGCGCAGGGCAAAGCTGTTGCCCGGCTCCACTTCAATCGCGACCTCCAGGGCCTGGCGGGCTTCTGCCTTGTCGCCCAGCCGCATGGCAGCCAGCGCCAGGGCCACCTGGGCATTGGCCTGGGCGTGGGCATCGGGGGCATTGGCGACCACCGCCCGGCGCAGCAGCAGACGGGCCTCCTCCAGCCGGCCTTCTTCGCTGGCGAGCACGCCCAGGTTGTAGAGGGCTTCCGGGTGCTCGGGCTGCAGTTGCAGCAGGGTTTCGAGCAGCGGCCGGGCCTCCTCGAAGCGGCGTTGCTGCAGGAGCGGGCCGATGGAGGCCATCGCTGGTGCTTCCGGCGGCGCCGGCTCCCAGGCCACTTCGATGCGGCCGGCGGCGAACACCACCGACAGCTGACCGCCCATCGAGGCATACGACTTCTGGAAGTAGTCGGTCACCGCCCGGTGGAAGGCCTCGCTGCCAGGGGTGCGGCTGCCCTCCGGCAGCAGGGAGGCATCAAAGCTGGCCTCTTCGATCGAGAACGCCGTGCCTTCCATCAGGGCGTCTTCCAGACGTACCAGCGGGAGAGGCCCAGCTTCTCCGCCCAGCCGTCGACGATCTCCCGGTCCGGATCTGCCGTGGTGGGCTCGGCGCGGGTGATGGCGATCAGCTCCTTGGCCAAGGCCTCAAACCCTGCCGCCTGGTACGGGATCGCCAGCGGCGGGATGCCCACCAGCTCGGCGGCCTGGAAGGCATAGGCGGCGTTCATCGCCCGGCTGGCCTTCACCACCTCGGCGGGGCTCATCTTGTCCACCTCCGCATTGAGGCAGGGCACATTCCCCTGCACCTGGCTCTGCAGCACCGCCGCCTGCAGGCCCCGCAGCTCCGGCACCTGCTCGAACAGCCAGCGGTCGGCCCACAGCCCCGGCCCTGTGGAGCGCAGCTGCACCATCAGCCCGTCGTAGAAGCGCAGCCCCGCCTGCCTGGCCTGGGCCAGCCCGAGCCGGCCCTTGAACAGCTTCTCCACCTGCGAGACCACCTTCTCCTTGGCCTCCCGCCTTTCGGTGAGATTCACCCGCTGCTCGGGGGGCACCTGCACGATGCGCAGCAGCAGGGCGGCCTCAAAGGCCACGTGGTAGCTGCTGGCCTCATCGGCATCGCGATAGGCGATCACGTGCGCCTGGTACTCCGGCGTCGCCGGCCGCAGCGTGGCCAGGGTGCTCAGGTCGCTCTGCTGGGCCACCGCCACCGGCAGGCCGCTAGTCTCCTCTACTTGCTTGAGCAGGCGGTTCACGGCCGGCAGGAGCGCATGGGCAGGCATCGCCGGGCCAAGGGGAGAGCAGGGCCCCCACGGTATCGGCGCCAGCAGGGCAGAGCCCCAGACCCCTTAACCGAAACCCTTGGCCGGCCCTCGGGAGCCCGGCGGCAGCAGCGGGATCTCGACCACCGCGCCCTGCTCCACCGGGTAGCCCTCCATCCGCAAGTGGATGTCGCTGCAGACCAGGGTCAGCGGCGGCTCCAGCTCCAGGGCCTCCATGAACACCAGCACCACGTCCTGCCCGGGCCCGGCGGCATCGGCATGGCGCTTGACGTCCTGCTGGAACCGCAGGGCCGTGTACTTCTTGAGATCCGGCCGGGCCGAGAGCACGTTGGTGCGCAGGAAGCGGGCGTTGCCGTACTCGGTCTGGTTGACGAACGTGTCGTACGGCTCATCGCCATCGGGCCCAGGCAGATCGTCCTGGGTGGTGATCCGGATGTCCTTCACAGCAGGGCTGGGCGTGCGTCGTGCACCCAGCATCCGTGATCCGGTCAGGATGGGTCACGCCCTCCAGCGAGCACCGTGAGCGCACCCCTGCAGATCGGCGACACCGTTCGCTTCTCCCGGGCCTTCCTGCAGTCGATGGCCATGGTGAGCGGCCCGGATGCTCCCACCAGCAGCGGACCCTTCGCGCGGGGCACGGTGACCGCCATTGCCCCGATCATCCCCAACAGCCCGATGGTGGTGGCGACGGTGAGCTGGGCCGATGGCGTCACCACCCAGGTGAACGTGACCAACCTCGAGATCCAGCCGGGCAACCCGCCGCTCACGCCTCGATGAGCCGGCTGACGCCTGAATCGATCCGCGCCAGCCAGGCGGAGCTGCCGCCGATCGGCACGGTGATCACCGAACTGCGCCGCCAGGACCCTTACATCCAGCAGGAGCAGCACCGCTACCGCTCGCCGCGGGGTTTTCAGCACTGGGCCAATCACCTGGCCTATGCCGCCCTGATCGAGGCCGGCGCCGAGGTGATGAACGAGCTGGCCGATCCGATCGGCTTCTGGGCTGCCACCACCTGCCGCTGGGCACGGATCCTGGGGGCACCGCCCCGCTTCCTGGCGCCGGAGCTGGCGGAGGCCTTCCGCCGCACACCCTCACCCCGCCTCGATGACGAGCTGCCGCAGGTGCTGCCCTGCTTCCGGCTGATGCTTCCCGATGGCGCCCTGTTCACAGAAGACAGAGTGCCGATCCCGGTGGTGATCGTGGCCGACCTGCGGGCGATGGCCGACTGGCTGCCGGCCGAGGCCCAGCGGATCAGCGGCATCAGCTGCGTCGGCCTGGCCCTCGATGGCACCAGCTACCTCACCCGCCATTCCTTCCAGCAGATCGGCGAGCGCCAGCCCACCGTGGAAGATCTGAGCCACCCGGCCTGGCAGTGGGATGAACAGGCGGTGCAGAGCACCAACCAGCGGATGGAGGGTCTGGCGATCAACGCCCTGCTGGTGCAGCTCTATCAGCCGGAGCTGCTCACCACCGGCCCGGCAGCGAAGGTGCCGAGCGGCAAGGGCTTTTCCGCTGGCAGCGCGGATGACACCGGCACCGTGACGCCCCAGGGACCGGTGTGGATCGGCAAGGACTTCCGGCTCGATCGCACCCCCAGGGCCCCATCAGAAGGAACCACGGCTGCCACCAGCAGCAGCGTCTCGCGTCGGCCCCATTGGCGCCGGGGCCATTGGCACACCGTGCTGCATGGCGAGAAGCGTCAGAACCGGCGGATGCAGTGGTTCCAGCCGGTGTACGTGGGGCTGAGCTGATCGGTGATCGCTGCCTCGCACCCCCCGTGAAGACTGATCTCAATGTTCACGCTGCTACAGACCCATCCCGCCGAACCGCCGAGGTTGGTCTGCCAGAAGGAAGAACGATGCAGCGTTTCAGCAGTCAGGCCGTGTTCACCCGCTACCGCCTGATCGACAGCGGCTGTGAACCGCATCGCCAGCTCGACGGCCAGTACGGCAGCCTCGATGAAGCGATTGCTGATGCGATCGCCTGGGTGGAGACCCTGGCCGATGCCCACCATCCCGCCCAGCTGATCGGGGTGGATGTGGCCACCGGCGATGGCAACTGGCGCACCTGCCGCCTGCCCGCAGCGTTGCTCTGCCCGCTTCTCTGCGAGCTCCCCAGCTGAACCATCCCGCTCCAGGACCTCCCTGGTTCCTGCCAACAGAAAACCCCCGCGTGCGGCGGGGGTTCTCCGGAGCCGCCGCGCACTGCCAGACGGGGCTCTGATGGGCGTCGAGGGCGCAGACGCCTTGCTTCCAAGGTGCAGCAGGGTGTACAGGAAGCGCAGCTGTGCGCAACAAACGATCACCAAGAGCGACGGCTCCGTTGTTTAGACCTCCTCTGCACCACCCGCTGGGATGAGCTGGATCTGCTTGCGGCCCAGCTTGATCTCGAACTCATCGCCGGGCTTCAGGCCCAGCTGGTCGGTGTAGGCCTTGCCGACCAACAGGTTGCCGTTGAAGTGAACCTTGGCCATGTAGCTGAGGGTGCGGCCTGCCTTGCCGCGACCACCAGCAGAGCCTGCGCCCAGGTTCATGCCCTTGGCCTCCAGCAGGGCCTCATAGAAGGCGGTGAAGTTCAGCCGCTCGCTGCCGTCCTTCTTGGTGCTCACGTAGCCGGAGGCACGCACCAGTTCGGACTTGGAGGCATCGCCGAGCTCCTTGACTTTGGCGAGCAGGTCTGATCCGGTGAGTATGATTGGTTCCATCCGTACCATCCATTTAACCAGCCCAAGTGGACTGCTGCCAGTGGTCCACGACCCGCACGAATCAGAGCGTGAAGGTGGCCACAACCGCTGCATGATCGGACGCGGGATCCTGGTTTCTCTCTGCTGGCGTGTCGCCCACCGATGGCAGTTCGGCTGTGGCCAGCACAGTGCGTGCCAGCGGCAGGTTGGCGGGGTTGACCAGCCGGTGGCTGGCAAAGATGTGGTCGATCAGCTCTCCTCTGCCCTTGAACCGGCGGGTGTAGGGCGCCTCCAGCGGCGGCAGACCATCGCCATCGCGGTTCAACAGGGGCGCCAGGTTCCACAGCCGATAACCATCGCCCAGATCGACGCTGCGAAAGCCGGCCGTGCCGATCTCCGATCCTGAGGGCCCCTGGATGATCTGGGTGGTGGCGGCCTGGGGTTCGTCGTTGAGATCCCCGCAGAAGATCACGGCTTTTTCACACCCCAGACCCTGCCTTGGGTTGGGTGCGCTGCTGCCGCCGGAGAGCAGGGCATTGAGTCGATTGCGGATCGTCAGCGCCTCGCCGGTGCGCAGGTAGAGGGCATAGGCGGCGTAGCGGTAGCGCTCGTCCTCATCCCTCGGCTGGAAGCGACTGCCGGGTACATCCGGCCGGCGGCGGGCATAGCTGATCAACTTGGACTTGAAGTGGGCATTGAGCAGGCTCACCTCCTCCCCGTCGACATCGATGCTGATCTCCAGGCCGCCGCGGCCCATGGCCTGGGTGAGCGATTCATCCTCCTCTGTCTCCGCATCGTCAAAGACCGGATCGCGGGCCTGCACTGCGTTGATCTGGGCGGGGAAGGGCTGGATGTCCAGCTGTTGCTGAATCGCCTAGCGGGAGAGAAAGGCCACCCGGATCCCCCGGCCATCGGCGATGCCGCTGCTGGCATGGGGCAGGGAGGTGCTGAGGGCCGCCTGCAGGGCCTGCAGTGCCCCATCCGGCCCGATCTCCTGCAGCGCCAGCACATCGGGCTGCTGCTGATCAATCACCGCCGCCAGGTTGGTGAGCTTGCGCTGGAACCGCTCAGCCGCGGGGGCATCGCCGGGCGGCGGCAGGAATAGGTTCTCCACGTTCCAGCACATCACCTTGAGGGTGGTCATGGCGGCCTCTTTGTGGGGGATGGGGATGGGGATGGACGGCTGGTGGACCGCGCCGGCGAGCGGCGTGACCGGACGGCGGTCCTCCCTGGATGTAGGCAGCTGGGGGTGACTGCGGGTTAACGCTTCTGAGGGGGGAGATCAACTGTCATGGACATTTCCCTTGATGTGCCGGGGGAGTGCAGGGTGTGGTCGATTTGCGCCGGCTCGTGGACCGCGATTCGGTTGCCACACCAGAGCCATTCGGTGCTCCGAACCCAGGTGGTGCAGGCCGAATCGCGCGGTTCGGCTCACCCCTCCCCCGGCTTGATTCAGCCCGGCGACAGTGAGCGCACCGGGGGCGAACGACGACCCCGCACCTGCAACCTTCGCCATCCGAACCATGCTCACCCTGCGTTCCTCTTCTCCTTTCGACCTGTTTGACCGGCTGGAGCAACAGCTCAGCCAGCAACTGCACAGCGCCGAGCGGGTGCCCGCCGCCGAAGTGCACGAAACCGCTGAGGCCTATGAACTGGTGCTCGAACTGCCCGGCGTGGACAAGGCCGCCATCGCGGTGAAAGCCACCGAGCGCACCTTGCTGATCAACGCCGAGCGCTGCAGCCAGCGCCAGCAACCCGCCAGCCCTGAGGCCGGCAGCGAGGCTGAGCCAGCGGCCAGCAATCCGGCTCCAGCGCCGCTGCTCAGCGAGTTCCGCTACGGCACCTGGAGCCGGAGCTTCCGCTTCCCCCAGCCGATCGATCGCGACCAGCTCCAGGCGGTGTACCGCGATGGCCTGCTCACCATCACCGCCCCCAAGGCCCAGAAGCTGAGCACGGTCACCGTGCAGGTGGAGGGCTGATGCGCTGACCGACTGAGGCCATCCCCGGGCCGCGGCCTTGCTTCATGAGAACCCCTGCCCCTGGCTCCGGCCGGGGGCTTTCTGTTGGGCAGATGGAGCCTGGAGCAATCGGGATCAGCGCCGCAGCGACTCGCAGGCCTCACCGTTGCCTTGCTGTTGAGGTAGGCGTGGCCCCTGGCGCAGCAGCTCCTGGGCGCGGACGTAGGAGCCGATCTCTCTACAGCGGCAGCGGCGCCCATCGGGGAGCGCGGTGGCAGGGGGGGCTGCTCTGCTGCGCCGCTGGTAGCCGCCGGGGGTGGACCATACCCCCAGGCGATCGACCTCCGCCCCGGGCTTGGCGCCCAGGTAAGTGCTGGCGTCGCGGTTGCCGAGGTACTGGCGATAGGCAAAGGCCTGGCCGCGGCGCACCATCTGCAGCTTGATGTTCTGGCTGCCCCGGAGAGTCTCAGCGACAACGCGGCCGTATCGGTGGATGTCCACCACCTTCATGGTCACTTCGATGTCCACGGGCGCCTGGGTGGTCAGCTGCCGACGGAATCGTGCAGCATCACGCTGCAGCAACGGCTTCTCGCATGGCCAGGATCCGGTTGATCTCCGTCGGTTCCAGGGGAGACCTGCAGCCCTACCTGGCGATCCTGCTGGAATTGCAGCGACGGGGGCATCAGGTGAACCTGATCGGCAGCGTCAACTTCCAGGCCGCGGCGGAAGCCCATGCTCTGCCGTTCGTTCCCTTGCCGGGCGACTTCACCTCCTTGCTGAGCTCGGAGGCGGGTATGGCATTGATGCAGGGCAAGCCCGTGCGCCTGATCTCCGATGCCCTGCTGGGTGAGCTGCTCGAGACGGCCCACGCCGCCATGGAGGGCACGGATCTATTGCTCGTGTCGCCGCTTTGCCTGTGGGGGTACCACCTGGCCGAGGCCGCAGGCTGTTCACTGGTGGTGCTGAGCCCCGTGCCGATCATGGCCACCGGGGATTTCCCCTTTCTGGGCTACCCCGCATCGCCAACCAGCCGCAAGGGCGGCAGCAGAAGCCATCGCATCCGCCGTCGGCTCAAACGCAGCAGCTACCGGCTCGTGAGTATGCTCAAGTGGCGTCAGGACGCCCGGGTGATCCAGGCCTTCCGCCGCGATCGCCTGGGCCTGCAGCCCCTCCCCTGGGGCGGCGCCCAGAGCCGCCACACCCCACCGGCCCATCTGGTGGATCCGCCGGTGCTGCACCTGATCAGTCCACAGGTGTTGCCGCGCCCGGCTGACTGGAAGGCGAACGCCTCACTCACCGGCTTCTGCTTCCACGAGCCCCGCACGGCCGCTGGGGCCATCCAGCCCACCCCCTACAGCCCGGATCGGGAGCTGAGCGCCTTCCTGGAGAGCGGCCCTGCTCCCTTTTATGCCGGATTCGGCAGCATGATCACCCCAGATCCAGAAGCGCTGGCGGCTGCGGTGGTGGAAGCAGCGCAGCAGGCTGGTGTTCGCCTGATCCTCTCGCCCGATTGGGGCCGGGTGGTGCCCCGAGCGGCCCTGCCGGCTGATGTGTTGTTGCTTGAGGAGTGCCCGCACAGCTGGCTGTTTCCCAGGGTGCAAGCCGCGATTCATCACGGCGGTGCTGGCACCACCGCCACCACGCTGCGCCACGGCATCCCCTCGACGGTGGTGGCGTTCTTTGCGGATCAGCCCGCCTGGGGACGCACGCTGGAGCAGCTCGGGGTCAGCCCGGCCACGCACCGGTTGAGCCGTCTCAGCACCGAGGCTCTGGCTGCCAGCATCCGAGCCCTGGCAGGCGAACCACGCTTCCGCCAGCGAGCCAGGGACATGCAGCAGCTGCTGGCCCGCGAGGACGGGGTTGCCTCCACAGCCGGTGCGATCGAGGCTCGCCTCGCCGCCATGGGGTGATCGTCGGCACACGCACGCGCACCCTGCAACCTCAACCAGCCAGCTTGTGGGACCGGCGGCCATCAACACGCTAAGAACGCTATGTTCAAGCAGCAGTATTCGTGATTGTTCAGGCTGAACATCAACAACGCAATCCAGCCTTGGCTTCGTGTTGAGATCAAGACCTAATGAACGGATTCACGATCTCAGCTATAATGCAATTGAATGAAGTTTAATGTAGTACATGATTTTACGAGCATACTTGGCGACTCAAAGGCATGCTCGCCAACGGCTTTGTATTGGAGAAAGTCTGCGCAAATACTTATCTAGCATAAGCATGCACATGCCAAAGTCTAGGCCATTATTAGTCCAAAGTAAACAGCTTCAGCTGTTTCTCTTGATTGTTGGCCTCACCTCAGGTATTCAGGTATTTGACAGTATAGGATATAGCCGTGCTAAGGCCCAATTGATATCCCAGGTGAATGTTGCCATCTTTTCCTCAGGACGTACTGATTCTGGCTCAGGCATTGAACAACGGTGTAAATATTATTTTTATGAAGGAGGTGAGTTCAGGCAAAGCTGTTCTTCGTTGATCGACAGCGGTTATACAACACCCAGGGCAAGAACATCGATTGCCTCAGGTTACTGGGACAGCGATGGCTCTAGTGTTCGTGTCAGGATAGTTAGCCCGCCAAGTTACTCGGGTCTGATCATGTATCAGAAGACACGAAGTGGAGAGCTTGTAAGTCCCAGTGGAACTCGACTTCGACCTGACTGATAGGTTCAACTCCAGACATGGATAACTACTGCATTGAAATCGTTTATTCTATAGTATTGTACAGACTTACCGTTTCTAATGCCTGAACATCGACGCTCGTAGTTGATCTCAACGTGGAACTATCTAGCTGGCTGGAAAGAATCCAGTTTTCCCCAAAAGTCCCAACCCTGTTGGCAATGCATTCCCTTCATTCCATCTATCGCATCGGCCTACTTGCCTTGACAATTCCACTTCTTGCAGTTGAGCAGAGACCCGCGGCAGCCACCCCTGCAAGCTGCGCTCAAATATGGGCCTATACCAACGACTATCTTGAGGAAGCAAATAATGTGACGAAGCGGATAAGCCCCGAGCTTTACGAGCATGTAGGCGCTGGATATCTTAACGACGACGCAACGAGCAGCCTTAAAAGAGCATCAAAGATTCTAATCAAAGCACAATGGACCGTGCCATCCTGCTTTCTGTATCTAAATATGAATAAATTTCCGCCGTGCTACAGCGCAGGAATTACCAGTGCCTTTAGCATGATGGGATATGTGAGGCGAACGTTCCTTGACCCAATTGATGCGATAATAAAAGAGAAGGATGAAAATGCGAAGTCTGCTATGATTCAACGTCTTCACGCCGGCTGGGAGCAATACTTTTCTGAACAGCAAATGTTGAGCCAGCGTTTAGGTCAATTGGTCCGATCCTGTCGATGACCATTCCCAGTGGAGTGCCCGCACAGCTGGCTGTTTCCCAGGGTGCAAGCCGCGATTCATCACGGCGGTGCTGGCACCAACGCCACCACGCTGCGCCACGGCATCCCCTCGACGGTGGTGGCGTTCTTTGCGGATCAGCCCGCCTGGGGGCGCACGCTGGAGCAGCTCGGGGTCAGCCCGGCCACGCACCGGTTGAGCCGTCTCAGCACCGAGGCCCTGGCTGCCAGCATCCGAGCCCTGGCAGGCGAACCACGCTTCCGCCAGCGAGCCCGGGAGTTGCAGCAGCTGCTGGCCTCCGAGGACGGGGTGGCCTTCACAGCCGGTGCGATCGAGGCGCGCCTCGCCGCCATGCGGTGATCGTCGGCACCCGCACGCGCACCCCGTTGCAGACCCATCACGATCCTCCACTCGCCGTACTGTTGCGACGGATCGATGGCCAGTAGCTGCCCCAGCTGAGGCTCCGCAGCGTCGACCCCCATTACCCCGTCAAAGTCTTGGGCCTGCCCCAGCCCTTGGCGGCAGCTGGGCTGGGTCAACGACGGGGCGGTTCTGCACCATCCCGATCACCCGGCGCTGGCCGTGAAGGTGTAGGCGCCCGGCCTTTTCACAGTGCTTTCATCAGGGCGATGGCTACCTGGTGCTGCGCCGTCTGCATGGCGCCACCCACCGGGACTGCCTGCACCGGGCTCCCCCATGCCGTCAGCCGTGGGCTGCATGGCCACGACATGTATGGCCGCAATCTGATGCGCAACCAGAGCAGGGGTCTGATCGTGGACATCTCTGATTTCCTCAACCCCGCGCCCTGTCGGGCCTGGCAGGACCTGAGGTGGGCCAACCACTGGCTGTACCGCCCCTTGATCGCACCGTTGGGTCTGCGGGCTCCAGCTCCGCTCTTCGAGGGTCTGCGCAAGGGGTACCGGCTGTACCGGCATCTGGTGCCTGTCAGTGCAGACCATGGCGGCCAGTCCTGACCCAAGACCTGCAGCGGTAAAGGATCGGCCGGTGTCATGGCTCACGGTTTACGCCACCTCCGGCGCCCAGCCGCGGGTGCGGGTCATGTCGTCGGTCCAGCCCTGGCAGCGGCTCACCAGGTGCTCGCCATGGGCGATCAGCCCCTGGTGCAGCTGGCAGGTCAGCACCGGGATGCAGCTCACTCCCGCGTGGTGTCTGAACCAGTGACAGGTCATGCAGACCTTGCGGCTGCGGGTCTTGAGCAGGGTGCCCTCATCGAGGTAGGGCCACTCCTCGACAATGCTGTCGAGGCGGGCATTCAGTGATGCGGGTCGGGGGAGAGGGGCGCCCATGACTCATGGCAAATGCGCACACCTGTACTAGCACGCTTGCTTTGGGTTGGCTGTCGCCATGCCCCGCCCTTGAATGGGCGGAGCGGCCAGCAAAGAGGGGGCGATGCTGCGCGAGTTGGCGCTGGCCATTGGTATCCCCCTGGCCCTGTTGCTGCTTGCCCTGCTGGCGATGGAGCAGTGGGGCGATCGCCTGCCGGCGTGGTTGCAGCGATTGGCCAAGCGCCCGTCCTGGCTCTGGAACGCCGGCATCGGGCTGATCATCGGCTTGTCGCTGCTGCGCTGGCTGCTGCAGCGTTGAAGGCCAGGCTCCGGTGATCGGCTCGGGTGGGCATCGCACCGTTCAGACGGCTCTGAGGCGTGGAGTCGAACGTGCCGAACCGCAGCAAGCAGCAGGCAGCAAAAGCCCACCGAATCACCCAGGTCGCGAGGGCCATGGGGCAGTGGGCCGGGGCTGTGCGGATCGTGCGGCCTCAGGTTCGGGGCATGCCTTGCCTGCGGTTGTCGCCGATCACCGGAGCGGGTCTGGACCCTCGGGTCTGTGACCCTTCGTGTGCTCCCGCTGGAATCCCTTCCAGCGGCTCTGACGGTGAAGGGTGCTGGGGGAGAGAAACAGCCGGGACGGACGCCCACATTGGTGTTGAGGTTGTCCGGGTGGTTGCTGTTCCGCAGGGCCGCGCGGGCGTTGTGAGGATCGTTGATCCAGGACCCACCGCGCAGCAGCTGAACGACCCGCCCTCAACTCCAACTGAAGCACACGAGCTGGTGGGGAGGTGCTTTGAAACAAAATAATTTCTGGCGCCTACGGCGCGACAAGACCAACAGCCCAACAGCCGCAAGCCAACAGCCAGGGTTAAAAAACAGCCAAGTGTTAAGGGATTAAGGGATTAAGTGTAAAGAAATAGTCCTGGGGGAGAGAAACAGCCGGGGCGGACGCCCACACCGGTATTGAGGTTGACCGAGTGATCGCTGCCCCGGAAGGCGGCGCGGGCGATGACAGGAACGTCGACCCAGGACCCGCCGCGCAGCAGCCTCATCTCCTGCTCCTGATTGCCCTCCAGCTCTGAATCGGGGCCCTCCAAGGGGCTCCCATCCCCGGCTGATCCAGCCAGCGGATCTCGATACCACTGATCAGCGCACCACTCAAAGAATTGCCCGTGCATCTCCGCCAGACCCCAGCGGTTCACCAAACCAAACGCACCTATAGGAACAACCCTTTGGCGAAAGATTCCCTTGCGGCCTGGGCCAAACGTGTAGTCGCCTCGGTAGTTCGCCCAGCTCGCATCCAACGTGTCGCCAAAGTGAAACGGCGTGCCACGTCCAGCCCGGCAGGCCGCTTCCCACTGGCTTTCGCTGGGCAACGCAAACTCAGGCGCCTCCCCCTTGCCGCCCAGCTCTGGCCACTTCTCCGCCAGCCAAAGGTTCAGCCGTTTAAGCCACTCCTGGCTGTCGTTCCAAGTGACGCTGTCCACCGCCAGGCCTCCGGGCTGGGCATGGCTCTCCCACAACCCCTTGGCTTCGTAGGTGCCGGGGGTGAGGCTCAGGTCGCGCTCCAGCCTCGGCAGCCTCGCCACCGCACGCCACTGCGCTTGGCTGAGCGGATGGCGCACCAGCGCATAGGGCTTCAAGGTCACCTGGCGCTCGGCCTCCACGTTCACCCCCTCGCATTTCTGGCGGAACTGGGTGTAGACATCCCGGCCGGCTTCCTCCTTGGGGGAGCCGATCTTGTACTCGCCACCAGGCACCACCACCAGCTCCAGCTGCTCCCCGCCGGGCAGTGGCAACCGCCACATCAAAGGCATCACCACCTCCGTGCGGATCCGCAGGCCCTCGCCCTGCTGCAGAGCCGTGAGGGTGAGCATCGGCACCGCACGGCCAGGGCCGCTGCCCAGCAGGGGTAGATCCACCGAGGCCGCCAGTTGCAGGCCCCTCGATGCCCCTTGCAGCGGCGGCAGTTGGCGGTCGTGCTCCGCCCAGCCCGCCTCGCCTTCCACCAGCAGATCCAGGGCGTCGGCCCGCAGTTGCTTCTCCAGAAACACCACGATCCGCTGGCGGCTCTCGGCCTGATCCCTTGCCGCCAGCCCCAGCGCCTCCAGTGCCGCACGGCGCAGCTCCGGCGGCTGGGCGTCATCGCTGGCCAGGCCCTCCAGGGCCGTGATCCCCGTCTCCGTGCCGATCAGGCCCAGCACCACGGCGGCTTCTTGCTGCTCCTGCCGCCGCTCGCTCTGGTGATCGGGGAGCAGCTCGGCCAACACCCGCGCCAACCGCCGGCTCGCCACATCCCGCGCCGCCCGGCGTTCCGAATCCTCCGTCGCCGCGGCCATCGCAGCCAGCTTGCTGATCGCATCGCGCCGTTCGCTGGCCACCGGCACCCCCAGCTCCCACATCCACTTGCGGGAGCTGGGGGTGCCGGTGGCCAGCGAACGGCGCGATGCGATCA
>VGQX01000084.1 GCA_016882305.1 Cyanobacteria bacterium K_Offshore_surface_m2_239 | reverse complement strand
ATAGATGAGGTTGAAGATCGTGTTGCCGGGGCCGATGCCGATCCAGGGCCGATCGCGAATCATCTGCAGCACCGACATCCAGACGTTCATGCGGAAGTTGTTGGAGCTGTCCTCCCGACCCGCCACCAGGCTCAGCACCCGCACCCGCAGGGGTTCCACCTGGGTCACCAGCACGACGAGCACCAGGGCGCCGCCACCGAGCAGCAGGATCGGCAGCAGGCGTCGCCAGAGCGGCGGCCAGGAGCGGGTGGCCTGCAGGGCGAGCGCCAGCCCCAGCAGCCCCAGGGAGGCCACCATCCCCATCCAGGCGCCGCGGCTGTAGGTGAGCACGAGGGCGACGAGACCCAGGGTGAGGGCCACCAGGGCGAACAAGCGCCGCGGCCAGCCCGTCCAGCGCAGCAGCGCCACGGCCGCCAGCGGCAGGATCGGCAGCAGGTAGCCGCCCAGCAGGTTGGGGTTGTCGAGGCTGCTGTAGATGCGCACCGTGCCCCGCGCCACGGAATTGGCGTCCGACCAGCGGGCGAGGGCGCCGCCGGCATCGCCATAAAGCTGGCGGATTCCCAGCACGCTGGTGAGGAGGGAGCCCGCCAGAAGGGCGGCGGTGAGGCGGTCCCACCAGATCGGCGCCTGGCGCAGCAGCTGATGCATCAACGCATAGACGCCGAGATAGCTGACCAGCTTCATCAGCCCCTTGAAGGCCGCCAGCGGCACGGGGGAGAAGCCCGTGGCGACCACCGCCACCGCCAGCACCACCAGCAGCCAGCCGTTGATCGCCCCCACCGAGCCCGGCCGCGTGCGCAGCGCCCACAGCACCCAGAGCAGGCCGCTGGCGGTGATCAGCAGGGTGAGCCCCCCCCGGGTGAGCTGCGGCAGCCAGGCCATTAGGGCGCAGAGCATCAGGCCCGCCACCAGCTCCAGATGGCGCCCCAGCCAGCCGACCCGCTGCTGAGCCAGCAGCCCCTGCCAGCGAAGCAGAAAGGGAGGAGGGGCGAGGGCGTTCACGGGGGGCGCTGGAGGGAGTGGCCTGGATTATGGGGTGGGCCGGGGCTCCCCACCCGCGGACGCGCCATTCGTGACACCGTCAGCGGCAGCGAGGGCCTCCAGGGCGTCGAGAGGAGGGGGCGGGGTGTTGTTGCGCAGGAAGAGCACGCGCCAGACGGGCAGCCCCTGGCGTTCCACGTGCTGCTCCCGTTCGGTGGGCACCGGCAGGGGGTTGGTGGGCCGCCAGGGGCGGGGATCGGCGGCGGGGCGGTCGAAGCAGCCGCTGGCCTCCACCAGGGCCACCATCGGTTCGATCAGGGCGTGCACATCGCTCTGGAGGAAGAGGGCGGTGCCGGGAGCGAGGGCCGTCGCCAGGGCGCGCAGGAGGGAGGGTTGCAGCACGCGGCGCTTGTGGTGGCGCGTTTTGAACCAGGGATCCGGGAACTGAAGCGTCACCAGGGCGAGGCGGCCGGGGGGCAGCTGGGCGAGCCAGTCGGGGAGGCTGACGCCCGCGTTGGCGAAGAGGAAGCGCAGGTTGGCGAGCCCCGCCGCCAGGCGATCGGCCTCCGCCGCCTCCACGAGGGGTTGGCGGATCTCCACGCCGAGATGGTTGTGGTCGGGGCGCAACGGCGCGAGGGCGAGGAGAAACCGCCCGCGGGCGCTGCCGATGTCGAGGTGGAGCGGCAGGGAGGGAGCGGCGAAGAGCTCCTCCAGGGGCGGCAGGGGGCGCGGTTGTTGGTGGTAGCGGCTGAGGGGATTGACGTGCTGCCGCACCATCAGTCGTTGGGGATGAGAAAGGCCCAGCAGGCGGTGTAGCCGTGCAGATGGGTGGCCGCCCCCACCGGGCCGATCTCGCCATTGCAGAACACGCCGGCGATCGGCACCGTGGCGAAGACCTCTCGGCAGAGCTTCACGTCGCCGTCCGCCTCGCCATAGAGCCCCTCGCCCCGCCCGAGGCAGGCGAAGAGGAGCCCCGCCAGGGGCTGGGGGGTGGCCAGGGCCTGGCGGCGCAGCAACAGACGCGCGTCTTGCCTTGAGGCCTCCGCGTCTCGCAGCTGGAATTGCACGCGCTGGCCGATGCGCATCCGCTCTGCCACCGCCACCGCCCCGTTGCGGGGATCGACGCCGATCAGGTTGCGCACCAGAAACGCGGCGGGGGGCGGACCATCGCTGGAGAGCAGCACCTCACTGCGATCCACCCCGAGGAACAGGGAGTGCTTCACCTGCTCCCGCTCCAGGGGGGTGAGCTCGCCAAGGATGCGTTGCAGCGCCTCCACGGGGCTGCGAGGGGAATCGCCGCCGCGGCTCACCTGGATCACCACATTTCGCTGAGCCTGCTCCACCTCGAACACCGGCCCGATCGGCCGGCAACCCTGGGCCACCAGGGGATCAAGGCGCCAGGCGCCGCTGATGAGGCAGCCGACAGCGCCGGTGCGCACGCTGGCCTCCGCGCCGCCACCGCCACCGCCACCGCTGTAGAGGAGGGAGCCGTGGGGGGCGCTGTGCTGGCCCGCGATGCCGCCCACCTTGCCGGTGTGAGGCAGGGCGTAATCCAGGCCGCTGATCAGGTCGTTGATCGCCGGGCAGGTGGGATCCACCAGCAGGAGCATGGAGGCCGGATCGGTCGTCTCCGGGGTGGGCGTGGCCTCCAGGCCGAGGGCCGCACGCCAGGCTTCCGCCGGACCATCCAGATCCGGCAGGGCGGTGGTGTCGATGGCGAAGGGTTGCAGGATCGCGTCCGGGAGGCGCAGCAGCAGCACGCTCAGCGCGGCCTCCCCCTCCAATTCATGGGCCTCCTGCCGGCTCATGCCCACCACGCCGCCGCCGCAACAGCCGAGCCAGTGGTCGGCCTGGAGCTTCTGGCTGAGGAGGGGCAGAAGGCGGGGCAGATCGCTGGCGAAGCCGCTGTAGGCGAACACCAGGGCGAGATCCGCCCGGCCCGCTCCGGCGAGTTGTTGCGTCACCGCGTCCACCGCCCCCTGGAGCGACACATCCCGCGCCAGGGCGCCACGACACCAGGCGCCGCGATAACGGTTGAGCCAGGGGAAGGAGGGAAGGGCCATGGCCGGAACCTATCGCCCGCAGGGTGTACGGATAATGGCGCCTTACCGAACCCATGGTTGTGCCGGATCCGCTGTACCGCTCCCTGGTGTGGCTCGACGTTCGTCTGGGCCTCCTCTTTGCCGTCGGCCTGCCCCTGGTGCTCCTGGGCTGGGCCGCCCTGCGGCGGGAGCAGGCCCTCCTGCGCCTGCTGGGCCTCTACTGGAAGGTGGCCTCGCTGCTGGTCATCGCCCTGCTGCTGCTGACCAACGGGCGACCGCTGGGCTTTGTGTTGCTCGTGCTGGCGCCGCTCTTCTGCGTGGTGGCGCTCTGGCTCTGGGTGGATCTGAACGAGGAGCTGGCGGACATGCCCCCCTGGCGCCCGCTGCCCCTGACAACCCGTCTCTGGCGCTGGAGCCTCACCTTCTACGGTCTGGCAAGCGCGGCCCTGGCCGCCACGGCGCTGCCCTGCCTCAGCGGCGTGGGGGACCGTCCCCTGTGCCAGGTGTGGCTGGAGGCGCCAGCAGGCCTCCATGGCGTCATGGCGCGGGTGCTGGGCTTCATCTTTGGCGCCACCTGGACGCCGGGGGTGGCGGCCTTCGTGGGCTACGCCTGCCTGGTGGCCTACGGGGTGGGGATGGTGCAGTGGCTGCTGCTGCGGGTGCCGCGGCAGGGGCGCGTGGCGGGGGAGTTTTAGGGGATGGTTTGGATGTTGAAGGGGTTGCGGAGCGGGGGCTCGGGGGCGTTCTCCGGGCGCGCGGGGCGTTCTCCGGGCGCGCGGGGCGTTCTCCGGGGGGCGGTTCCTGTTGTGAGCGGGTGGCGGCGGTGAAAACCGTTCTCCATGGAGCGGACCACCAGATGTGGTGTGGGGCGGGCTATTGCCGTGGGCTTGATCCAAGGGGACAAGAAATCCGTTGTTCCAAGTGGGAAAGGGCTTTTGTCGGGGAAACAGAACCAATATCGGGCTGATGACAGGACCGTGTCCCAAGGGCTCGCTTGGCAGGCAGGATGCCTGGGGTGGCGCAGCAGAGAGTTGACTCAACGTTTCAGCATGGTCTGGGATCTGGCTCGCGCATCGCCATCTCCAGTCATGCCGCCATGTCGAGCGGTGGCCTCTGCACCCGCACGGCACATGAGCCAACCTGGGCAGGGCATCCCCCAAGGGATGAGGGGAGCTGGAGAACTGTTGCAGGCATGATCATCCATCGCCCATGGATCACAGTCTGAGCTTGCGCGTCAGGCCGGTCGTCGCAATTGATTCCTCAGCATTGCTGTAGGTTTGCGCTATTATACTGCCCAATCTCTTACGTCCTAAATGCGGGCTCAACTCCAGCCAGTGAGTCGCCAAATCGCTACAGCAAAAGCGCTTTGGTATTGGCTAATTGCTAGCCTAGCCGCCCTCATCGGCAGTGCCATTCTGTTGGCACAGACACCTGAGTTTTGGATGCAATCATGGATCTGGGACAATGAGAAGCTGCTTCCCTTCGATCATCTTGTTTTAGCCAGTCAAGGGGCGAACATCCTGGCCATGAACCTGGCCCGCATACCCAGCCTTGTGCCCGACTACATCGTAGCCGCATTCTCCAGGCTGATCAGCGATGACATACGAAAGCAGGCCCTTGCGTATATTCTTATCATCTCATCAGCTCAGATCCTGCTTGCGTCATTGCTGCTGGCGCGGGTTGTACGTCTCAGTCTGTTCAACTCAATACCTCTGATTGTTGTAACTTCTTTTGGCCTTGGCTTCGTCTGTCCTGTCTTTGCATTGAATCACTCTCTGGCCAGTCTGCCGATGAACCATGGCGGCAATCTTTTCCTTGTGTTCCTGCTGATGTTGCTTGTGATGCGCGCATCAGCACTCACTCATGCCAAAGCAAATTCCAGTCAGCAGATCCTGATCTTTGTTATCTGTCTGGCAGGCGCATTAAGCAATCGCATGTTCATCTTGCAGGCAAGCCTGCCGGGCCTCGTTGTGCTGGCCCGTCCTCTGCATGCGGCCAACAGGCAGGCATGTTCCAGGCATCGACGAGCGATGGTTGCCTTGATCCTCGGCAGCGCTTTGGGCTTGCTTTTCTCGAATGGGTTGATTCGAACTGGCTGCACCCCTCCTCGCGACTGGGATACCAACAGGTTGATCATGCACATCCAGGAGTTGTTTATACTCCGATCAGATGCCCTTGGCGTCGGCTGGATCATGGCTGCAGCTCTTGCCATCTGCCTTGCATTCCTTGTGCGGTCGCTGAGGCAAAAGACATCAGATCAAACGACCGACCTATGTTTATTCATGATTTTGTCTGCGGTATTTACTCTGCTGGTTTATCCATTTATCTTTACCAATCAGGGATCCATTCCGGGCAGGGATCCGGCCGCAAACCTTCGCTATCTATTCCCTTTGCTGCTTGGTGCACCAGTCGTATTTAGTCGACTATGGGTTGCGGTTGCCAGCAACTCTTTCAAGGCCATTTCCTATCCGTCATCTCCATGGCTGTCCATTCTTTTATTATTGGCCCTGGCGACCACCATGCTGCCTCAACTATCAAGTGCCAAAATTGCAGTCACCCAGTGGAACAATCCTTATGCTGTATTTTTGCGGCAATCAATTCCTGACAATGTGGCTGTGTTGACACCCTATGAGAGTGAATACCTGCTTGGGAGCAGAAGTCTTAAGGCCGGTAATCACTGGAAGTCGTGGGCATCTCAACTTACATTTAATGGTGTACCCAATCCCTGGGATCAGGGCAAAGCAGAATTTTATACGAATCAACAGACACATCAACAACGCAACTATCAAGCACTCCTGATCAAAACCCAGGATGCCAATGTTGCCTTGGAGTGGTTCGGGCTACCTTCAAAGCGAATCATCAACAACGCACTGGGGGTTGAACTATGGCGATTTAATGATGGGCTTCGCAGCTCACCAAATCGCAAGGTCGCAGAGTCTCTCGCTAGCAGGTTCCGAGTGGCTTGCAAATAGCACTATCAATGTCTGGACCAGAGATTTCGCTTCTGTTTTGATCCTGCGCTGGCCTGACCAAACGGTTGCGAGGTTTCCTTCCCCGCCGCAGAACCAGCGGCATCGCAGCCAGGCTGCACCAACCGCCTTCCACCGATGTCTGAAGAGAGAAGAATGATAGATTTTCCATAATATGCCATCAGGTTGATCGGGGGGATGATCTTCCGCCGGCGAGTGGCTGGCTGGCATGACAAGCGCAACGGCAGTGCATTGCAGCCTTTTCCAGGCGCTGCAGGCATGGCCTAAACTATGAGCCTGTCATTAAATGCCTGTTTTAAATCGGTTGTGCTTATGATCATGCTGCCATGAGTTCATTTATCTGGCTATTCGATAAGATCGTAGATGTTGTGGCACCACGAATTATTTCTGGACTTCGAGATGCCTGGTAGAAAAGGCCGATCCAGACATCTGTTGTTCTTGGGATCTCTCTGGCGATCATGGCAGCATCTGGAAGCGTTCTCAATACGTTTTTATGCATGCCGATCCTTTTTCTTGAAGACGACAGACCCTTGCGTCTTTATAATTACTCACGGGCCAGGGATGAACTCAAACACATCAATGACCAGCTCATAACCGACGCAGAAATCATAGCGGAGTCCAGCAAGAATTCGTCAACGAATTTTGATCACTCGTGGACATATGCAAATATTCTTGTTGCTTTGGGGCCTGCTCTCGTCAACAACAATCTAAAAAATAATGATCATGGATACTACTTTCGGAAATGGATAAAAGCAGGCAGGCATTGCTGGACTGATTATGGCAAGACCAATGGTCCTTGTCATCTGGGCCCAACAGCATGGGTGTTGATGGCTATGTCCATGAATTCAATCAAACCCAGTGCTGAGATGTGGCGTTACGTCCTCGATCAGCAGGACAGGCTCGGCTGGTGGTCTCTTTACGAAAATTCTGGTTCTAATTCTCAAAATGCCAGCGCCTACTCAACGGCCGTTGCGCTTTGGGCCTTGCACACAGGCCTTGAGACGAACATGATTCCAGATGAGTTAATCGACAGATCAAAAGTATCTGTAGGACGTGCAAGAAACTGGTTGTATTCCAAGTTGGATCGTGTTGAACGTTCTTCTGACCGTCGACAGAAGTCCGATCAACCGCATCGAGACCACATGTCTAAATGCGCTTACAAGACGGCAGATTGCCATCACAGAACTATATGCAACAGGCGAGAATATACTCCTTGATAATGGGACATCGACAGAAAAAGACGCGGTGAGACATCAAGAAATGATCTTGACACTTCCTGCCCTGGAAAAGCTTTACCCCATGCTATCCTTCACGGAAAAGGCGCAAGCCAGAAAGTTTGTGAAGACCGCGCTCTTCTCGGATCCAGCGGCAATTGACTCCAAGCTTGAGGAGCCTTGGCAGCGGGCCGAACTCGCCCTGGTGATTCGATCAATCCTTGATGATTCGCACTCTGAAGTCGTGTCCTATTGACATTTCCGACTGTCAGAACGGCCCGAGGCCCTCTGGCTCTATGGTGGCAATGACGATGCGCTGCCGCCTGGGAACCACGTCCCTGATGGAGCGGTAGCGTTGGATTCAGCCCGATGGGATTGGCGGCCGTGAGGGCGACAGATTGAACGCCCTGCGGATCACCGTCAGCACCAGAACGGCCTCCAATGTGACGTGTGCTCGATGACCACCAATGCCCCCCCATCGCCCCCCACCGTGGCCGCCCTGCTGACGGCGTTGGAGGAGCTCAGCCGCGGCCGGCCGGATCGGGTGTTGCGCCTGCGGGGCCGTCTGCGCGTTGACGCGGAAGGACAACCGGTGGACGTGCCAGCGACCGGGGTGGAGCCAGCGACGGGGCTGCTGGAGCCAGCGACGGGGCTGGAACCAGCGGAGCCGGCGGCGACCACACCCACAGAGGACCCCTTCGAGCTGCTGATCTTCCGCGGCTTCTCCAGCAGCGTCACCCACCCCACCGCCTTTGATCCCGATCGCCCCGCCTTGCCGGAAGGGGCGGTGATCGAGACCGCCGAGCTCCTCGCCGGCCCCCTCAACCCCCTCCAGGAGCAGCGGCTCGCGGGCCCCCGACCCGTGGAAACCTTCCTGTTGCCGGAGGCCTGGTAAACCTCCGCCCGGGCAGCCCACCCCCTGGTGAAGCCCCTTAACTGGAGGCGGAGGTGTGGAAGCGCAGGGCCAGCTGCCAGAACGCCCGGCTGAGGGCGAAGAAGAGCACCGCCATCCCGGCGCCCCCCAGCAGCCACGGCCAGGAGGGGCGCCCCAGGACCGCTTCCGCCGGCACGGTGGTGAGGAACGCCACCGGGATCACCACGGTGAAGAGCACCCGCAGAGTTTGCGGATAGGCCGTGACCGGATAGCGGCCGGCGGTGAGGGTGGCGCGCAATACCTCCGTGGCGTTCCAGGTCTTCACGAACCAGATGCTGGTGGTGGCCAGCACAAACCAGAGGCTGTAAAGAATCGTCAGGCTGGTGCCGAGCAGCACCACCGCCGCGGCCACCACGGCCAGGGAGGGTCGGGCCCCTGCGGCTCGGGCGGCCCAGGCCATCAGCAGCAGCCCCGCCCCGATCTCCGGCAGGCCCCCCAGGGCGAAGGTGCGGGTCGAGAGCCAGAACTGGCTGTCGATCGGCTTGAGCAGCACGAAATCCAACGTGCCCTCCTGCACCTGGGTGACGATGCGGCTGAGATTGGGGCGCAGCAGCGTGCTCGACACCCCATCCAGCAGCGTGTAAATCCCCAACACCACCAGGGCCTCGGGCCAGGTCCAGCCCCCCAGCCCCCGACCCCCCTGAAAAAACAGCCCGATCATGAACAGACTGCCGGCAAGGTTGCCGCCCATCGCCAGCAGGTCGAAGAGCAGATTGGCCTGGTATTCCGTCTGGCTGGCCAGGGCCGTGCCCCAGAACCGCCGCAGCGTTTTGAGATAGCGCCCCATCAGGACCCCATCGCCGCGTAGCGGCGCACGCCGGCCCGCCAGAGCAGGAGGGTGAGGGGCAGCAGCAGCGCCAGCCAGGCCGCCAGGGCGGCGAAGCCCGCCGCCGCGTCCAGCTCCGCCCCCGCCAGCAGGCGGGCGGGGAAGTGGATGATCCAGGGGAAGGGCGTCCACTGGGCCGCCTGGCGCACCGCTGGCGGGAACAGCTCCAGGGGCGCCATCAGCCCGGAGAGGAAGAGCATCGCCAGGGTGTGGAGGCGCTCCAGGGCGCTGGCCCGCTCGCTCCAGAAACAGAGCACGGCGATCAGGCACTGCACCAGAAAATTCACGGCAAAGGCCAACACCGTCGCCAGCACCGCCAACAGCAGCCGCCCCGGCGCGGGCCACCAGGCCGCCCAGGGCACCAGCAGCAGGAAGATCCCCGCCAGGCCGGCCACGAACGGCAAGCGGGTGGCCTGCTCCGCCAGGTGGGACGTCAAATAACGCCAGAGGGGATGCAGGGGCTGCAGGAGCATGGGGGAGAGGCGCCCTTGAAGAGCGTCCTCCTCAAAGGCGAACACCACCCAGGCGACCGTGAACTGGCGCACGATGAAGGCGCTAATGAAATAGCGGGCCAGCTCCACCCGGCTCAGGCCGCCGATCGCCGCGCCGAGCTCCGCACCGCTTGCCGCACCGCCGCCGCTGGGGGCGACGCCCATGTCGGCCTGATGGATCCAGAGGCTCATCATCAGCAGGGGGACCAGCCCCGAGAGGGCCCAGAGGGCGATCTCCGCCCTGTACTCGAGCATGTGGGCGTACTGGGTGGCCAGCAGCACCCGCGCCACCCGGGCCAGGCGCGCCACTCTCCTCATCGCTCCCTCCTCATGTCATCGCTCCCGCGCGCACCTCACCCTCGCGAAACACCTGGCCGATGAGGTCCTCGATCGGCGGATCCCGCACCTCCAGATCCTCCACCGCCAGCTCCGCCAGCAGCCGCGCCACCTGGCCCGTGAGCTGCCCGCGCGGGATCAGCAGCCGCACCTGGCGCCCCTGCAACTGCTGCACCTCCCCGAACGCCGCCAGGGTTTCCGCAGGCACGGGATCGCGCAGCTCCAGCCGCACCTCCCGGCAGGGCGCCAGCCGGCTGGCCAGCTCCTCCAGGCTGCCGTCATGAAACAGCCGCCCTTGGTGGATCAGCAGCACCCGCGGGCACAGGGCCGTGATGTCCGCCATGTAGTGGCTGGTGAGGAGCAGGGTGGCGCCATGGCGGCGGTTGTAGGCCTCCAGAAACTCCCGCACCCGCACCTGGGCGTTGATGTCCAGGCCGAGGGTGGGCTCATCGAGAAACAACACCTGCGGGCGGTGGAGCAGCGCCGCCATCAGTTCCGCCTTCATCCGCTCCCCCAGGGAGAGCTTGCGCACCGGGCGGGTGAGCTCCGGCCCCAGCTCCAGCATCTCCGCCAGCTCCGCGATCCGGCGCCGCGCCTCGCCGTCGTCGAGGCCGTAGACGGCGGCGTTGAGCAGCAGGCTGTCGAGGGGGGGCAGATCCCAGAGCAGCTGCTGCTTCTGGCCCATCACCAGGGTGATGGCCTCCAGGAACCGCCGCTGGCGGCGCCGGGGCTCGAAGCCCGCCACCTCCGCCCGGCCGCCGCTGGGATGGATCAGGCCGCTGAGCATCTTCAAGGTGGTGGTCTTGCCGGCGCCGTTGGGGCCGAGAAAGCCCACCCGCTCGCCGGGCTCGATCGCGAAACTCACCTCCCGCACAGCATCCACCGTGCGCCAGCGGCGCTGGACGAAGTGGCGCAGGGTGCCGCCCAGGCCGGGCTGCTTGTCCGCCACTCGGAACGCCTTGCTGAGGTTGTCGGCCCGGACGATCGCCATGGCGCTCAAGCGTCCGGGGGTGCGGAGGAGGCTGCGGGTGCAGAGGAAGCCTGGGGAGGGGAGGAGGCAGACGGGGAGGAGAGCATGGCCAGAAGATCAGCGCCGTAGCGCTCCAGCTTGGCCCGGCCCACCCCGCTCACTGTCGCCAGCTCCTCGGGGGTGGTGGGCTGGCGACAGGCGAGCTCGATCAATGTGCGGTCGTGGAACACCACATACGGGGGCACCCCCTGCTCCCGCGCCTGCTCCAACCGCCAACGCTTGAGGTCGGCGAAGCGGACGGCCTGCCCCTCGGAGAGGTCGGCGACGCCAACCGCCGCGCCGGAGGACCCCGGCCCCCCGGCCCCCGAGCCTGCGGCGGCCCGGGCGTTGGCCTGCCGCCGCTCGCGGCCCGGCGGCGGCAGCGGCACGCTCAACGACACCTCCCCCCGCAGCAGCGGCCGCACCAACGCCTCTGGCCCGAAGCGCAGGCCGCCTCGCGTCTCCGGGTCGCTGATCAGATAGCCGAGGCTCACCAGCTGGCGGAAGAGGCTCCGCCACTGGCCGCGATCCAGCTCCTTGCCGATCCCATGCACGCTGAGGGTGTGGTGGCCCAGCTCGCGGATCCGGGCCGTGTCGGCCCCCAGCAGCACATCCACCAGATGGGCGGCCCCGAAGCGGTGGCCCGTGCGATGCACCGCCGAGAGCGCCTTGCGCGCTGGCTCGGTCACCTCCACGCCCGGCTGCGGATCCAGGCAGCCATCGCAGTTGCCGCAGGGCTCGGGCAGGGTCTCACCCAGGTGGGCCAGCAGCAGCTGGCGGCGGCAGGTGGCGGCCTCGGCGAACTGGATCAGGGCGTCGAGCTTGCCCCGCTCCACCCGCTTCTGCTCCTCACTGGCGCTCGACTCCTCGATCCACTGCCGCAGCTGCACGCCATCGCCGCCGCCATGGATCATCCAGGCCTCGGCCGGCAGGCCATCCCGTCCGGCTCGGCCCGTCTCTTGGTAGTAGGCCTCCAGGCTCTTGGGCAGATCGATGTGGGCGACGAAGCGCACATCGGGCCGGTTGATCCCCATCCCGAAGGCGATCGTGGCCACCACCACCACCGGCCCGCCCCCCCGGAAGCGCCGCAGCGCCGCCGAGCGCCGCTCGGGTTCCAAACCGGCGTGATAAGCCAGAGCGTCGATCCCCTCCGCCTGGAGCAGCGCTGCCACCTGCTCCACCCGCTTGCGGGAGCGGGCGTAGACGATGCCGGCCTCCTCCCGATGCTCGGCGAGGAAGGCCAGCAGCTGGCGGCGCGGCTCCTCCTTGGGACGCACCCAGTAGCGGATGTTCGCCCGGTTGAAGCTGGCCACGAAGGTGCCCTCGGGGGGCAGCCGGAGGTGGCGGGCGATGTCCTCCCGGGTGCGCGGATCAGCGGTGGCGGTGAGGGCCAGCCGGGGCACGGCGGGGAAGCGCTCCACCAGCTGGCCCAGCGCCAGGTAGTCGGGCCGGAAGTCGTGGCCCCACTGCGACAGGCAATGGGCCTCATCGATGGCGAAGAGCGCCAGGGGCACGGGCAACCCCTCCAGGAGCCGGGCGCCCTCGCCGCTGAACAGCCGCTCCGGGGAGATGTAGAGGAGCTTGAGCTCCCCCCGCAGCAGGGCGGCCCAGGTGGCGGAGGCCTCCTCCGGGGGGAGGGCGGAGTGGAGGGCGCCCGCAGCCACCCCCAGCTGCCGCAACCCCTCCACCTGATCGTCCATCAGGGCGATCAAGGGGGTGATCACCACCGTGAGCCCCTCCAGGCAGAGGGCCGGCACCTGCCAGCAGAGCGACTTGCCGCCGCCGGTGGGCATCAGCACCAGGGCCGAACCGCCCGCCAGCACCCGCGCCACCACAGCCTCCTGCGGCCCCCGGAACGCCGAATAACCAAACACCTCCCGCAACACCTGGTGTGGGTCAGCGATGGGGGCGGGAGGGGCGGACATGGGAGCCAGATCCGAGAGGGGGAGGCCGTGGTGCGCTCAGGCCGGGCTGGAGCGCGCCAACACGTCGACGCAGCGGCCGCAGAGGGTGGGGTGGGTCGGATGGGCGCCGATGTCGTCGCTGTAGTGCCAGCAGCGCTCGCACTTCTGCCCGGGGGCACGGGCGATGCGCACCGTCACCCCGGCCTCCTCCTCCACCGCCAGCACCTCCGCCGGGGGGGGGGCGTCGATCGCCAGGGCGGACACCTGCAGCCAATCCCTGAGGTTGTCGACCTCCGGATGGGGACTGCGGTCCAGCGCGTCCAGTGCCGCCCGCAGGGGGTGGTCGTCGGCGAAGACGAGATGGGCCTGCGCCTCCAGGGAGGCGCCGATCCCCTTCCCGGCCGCCGCCCCACCGGCCGCCGCCGCCCCGCCAGTCGGCTGCTGGCGACAACGCTCCAGGCCGCGATTGACCAGAGGCCGCAACACCAGCAGCAGGTCCCGCACCTGCGCGTGGGTGTCGGCGTTGTCAACGCTGGCCCCGTCCTGGCGCCACGCCTCCGGCACCGTGGGCCAGCCCCGCTCGAACACCGACCGCTCCGCCACCGGATAGGGCAGGTTCTGCCAGATGTCCTCCGCCATGTGGCACAACACCGGCGCGATCAACCCCGCCAGCCGTTCCACCACCAGATGCAACACGGTCTGGCAGCTGCGGCGGCGGAAGTCGTCGGCGCTGCTCACATAGAGCCGATCTTTGGCGATGTCGAGATAGACATTGGAAAGATCCACCACGCAGAAGTTCTGCAGGGCCTGATAGAA
>VGQX01000083.1 GCA_016882305.1 Cyanobacteria bacterium K_Offshore_surface_m2_239 | reverse complement strand
GCTGTTGGCTTGATTGCTGGCGCTGATCCCGCAAAAGCGGTTCTCAATTATAACATTTACGAATCTCTCGGTAATGTTGTTATTGAAACGGATGGATCTCTCAGCGCGTTGTCTGCACCTACTGGGAACTTTCTGTGTGGAGCTGCTGGTGCCTTTCTTGCTGGATCGGCGGGGATTTGTGTAGGGCCAGATCTTGATCTCCCCAAATTTGCTTTGTCGGGTCCATCACGTTTTGCAAGCGGCTCTGGATCGATCTATCCAGCCTCGAGCGTGAGTGGCATCACTGCAGCTCTTTTTGGGAGATTTGGTTCTTTTATCATTGACAGTTCTTACGTCTTAGGAACTCCCATCATCAGCAGTGCCACATTCAACGGAAAGACGCTTGCTGACTTCGGTCTGACCCCATCATCCGGCTTGCTTGGCACCTGGACTCTCAACGGCACGTCTGAAAGCATCAATGTTCGGGTGTTCAACCCCGTTCCCGGCCCCCTGCCGGTGCTTGGCGCGGGGGCAGCCTTCGGTTTCAGTCGTCGCCTGCGCAGGCGCATCAATGCCTCCGGATTTCGGACTCAAAACTGACTTCTCTGCTTTCCACTCGCCACCTCCCCCTGGTTCACCTTCTCATGCCACACGGAACCGTGCGGCTCTCGCCGGGGATTCATTGGAGGAAGGTCGGCGGGGGCGAGAGGGGCAAACCACCAGGGTCGGTAGGGTTCTTTCCGGGCGGATCATGCGAGATCGGGATCTGGAGCGGTAGCACGGCCCATGGGCACCACTGGAGCAACGGAGCGGAACGCGATCGGGACCTGAGCATCCAGGCCATGTCCTCTTCATGGGTTGATCCTGGCTGACCACCTTCCTGAAGCCTTGCGCGCGGATCTGTTGCCAGCGTTTGACAGCCTGGTGCGGCAGGTGCAACCGCAGGGCCTTTGGTTGTTCGGCAGCTGGGCGCGGGGCACGGCCAGCTGGCGCTCGGATGTCGACCTGCTGGTGCTGGGTCAGGGCCCTGAGCGTCTTCTCGATGCCTACGACGCCGTGTTGGAGGCGCCGGGGGACTGCCCGCTGACGCTGCAACCCCTGGTGGCGCGCGGTGCGGGCCGAGGCTGTTCCGCTGCTTATGGGCAGTTGTTTCCCGTGAGCCTGGAGAGCGCACGCCAGCGTGCCAGACCCAATCTTGCTTCCTGGCCCAGCAGGTGGGAGAGAAGGCGCTGAAGGCCCTCTTGGCGGCGGACGATCGCGACCTGCGCAGTCACTCCCCCAACCGCTACCCCGATGCCCTTGGCGATGAGCTGCCCGCCGATGTCTTCGGCCCGGAGGATGGGGCGGCAGCGCTGGAGGCCGCCAGCGAGCTCTTCGCCTGGGCCTGGGCTCAGCTTCCCTGACGGTTTCCCGGGACGCATGGGTTGGCCGCCG
This sequence comes from Cyanobacteria bacterium K_Offshore_surface_m2_239, assembly GCA_016882305.1. Classification (GTDB taxonomy): domain Bacteria; phylum Cyanobacteriota; class Cyanobacteriia; order PCC-6307; family Cyanobiaceae; genus Cyanobium. The sequence continues at coordinate 12,253 of VGQX01000083.1, read as the reverse complement.
CCGCTCGCCTTGCCATCCCTCCGGATCTGGAACCCTAGCTGGACCTCGCGGATCGGGGCCGCGCTCTCGGCGTTGTCCCCCGATCCAGATGAGACGGTAAGCCAGCGAAACTGGAGGCCATCACTGGGCACTGCTGAGCCTTCGCCTGGATGCAGCTCGGGACCGGGAGGGACAACGATCATTCACATGATGAATGAAAATCATTCGCTGCATGAATGCCCTTCCCCGGCTCGTGAGCGGCTCCCTCGCTGATCGTTTGGCGGTGATGCCAGCGGTGGTTGTCACAGTCGCTCGGCAGACCGGCAAGAGCACCCTGGCCGAGCGGCTCGTTGGCGGCGAGAGGCGCTACCGCAGCCTCGATGACTTCGATGTGCTCGCCGCCGCCAGACGTGATCCTGAGGCGCTGCTGGGTGGCAACGCGCCGATCACGCTCGATGAAGTGCAGCGTGCGCCCACTCTGCTGAGCGCCGTGAAGCGGGCCATCGATCGAAACCGCACAGCAGGTCGCTTCTTGCTCACTGGGTCAGCGAATCTGCTGCTGATGCGGCAGGTGTCCGAAGACTGGCATGCGCTGGCACGGCGAGGCGGTTTCCCCACCCCAGCCGTTGAGTTGACCCGCCGAGCGCGCCATCTGGTTCGACGGCTACGTGCGCACCTATCACGAGCGCGACCTGCTGGACCTGGCCACGGTCAGTTCCCTGCCGGATTTCCGCCGGCTGATGCAGGCGGCCTGCCTGCGCTTGGTGCAAATCCTCAACCAGACCGAGCTGGGGCGTGACGTGGCGCTGCCGCAACCCACGGTGCACCGGCTGGCTCAATCTGCTCGAAACCTCCTACCTGCTCGTGCGCCTGCCGGCCACTGCCGTGAACCGCACTCGGCGAAGAGGTGGATGTCGTGATCGAGGCCGGGGGCAAACTGCTGCCGATCGCAATCAAGGCCTCGGCCTCACCACGGCTGGCGGACTGCGCCCACCTGCGCACCTTCCGCGCCGACTACGGCAGCCAGGCCCGGGCGAGCCTGCTGCTGCACATCGGCACGACCATGGAGTGGCTCACGGCCGATGTGCTGGCGGTGCCCTGGTGGCGGGTGCTCTGACCCCCCGGCGGAGGGTTCAGCGGCGCGGAAAAGCCATGGCCCTGAACGCCGCAGCGCCGGGCTGTCCTGCTTGTCGGTGCTTCCACCCGTTCCACATTTTCATTGGGCTGGCCTCCTTGAGTCCCGTTCAAGAACTTGAGGGAACAAACAGGCGTGGCGCCAAATTGAGCTGGCGAATGCGCCGGCCAAAGCCGCGATCATCAAACGACCACACCAATCATGGGCGCAGCAGGCTAGCGGAGTCAAAGTCCGCCGATACGGCTGGCCGGCTGGATCTGAGCATGCCAAACCCGCTCTTCTGCACAGACCGCTCCGGCTTCCAGGTTCGCAGCTCAATGTGATCTCCCACCAACGCAAACCGAACGCGACTGCCCCTGGCCAGCCCGAACTGCTGCCGCAATGCCTTGGAGATGGTCACCTGCCCCTTGCTGGTGATCGAGCTGGTGATGGCATCGGCTGGATCCAACGACAACCTTTCATTGGAACAGGGATTACCCGGTAAAACTTAAATGGAAGTGATGCGTACTGGCAACCGGGGCGCTGGGCTGATGTGTTCGTGTCCCTCCAGCTGCCCAGCTGAGGGCCAGCAACGCCCGCAGTGATGCACCCTGGGAGGTGGGAGTCATCGGGCCGCTGAAGGGCCTGGTCGACGATTCGGGCCCTGGCGCTGGAGTCGCCCGATGGCTGCTTTGTGGCGCTTGTGGTCCGTTGTCTCTCCCCACTCTCGCTTCAGGCCGCCCAGACCGGCTCCAGATCGATCACCAACCCCGGAAACCTGGGCGCGCCCTCCAGCCGGGCGGCCGCTTCCAGCCGCCGGCCGTGCTCGCCTCCGTCCAGCGGCCCCCACACTTCCACGGCCCGCTCCTGCGGGATCAGCAGCCAGCCGAGGCGGGCGCCATTGCGCTGATACGCAGCCATCTTCCGGCGCAAAGCCCCCAGGCCACGGGGGCCTTCATCGCTGGGACTGGCGAGTTCCACCACCAGATCAGGGCAAAGGGGCGCGAAGCCACGCCGCTCCTCGGCGCTGAGGGCCTGCCAGCGCTCCAGGGCCACCAGGGAGGCGTCGGGGCTGAGCACGGAGTTGTCGGGCAGGCGAAAGCCGGTGGAGCTGTCGAACGCCACCCAGCCGCCATGGGCACGGGCCCAGGATTGGATCTGAAAGAGCAGATCGGCGTTGCGGGCGCCCGTATCACTGCCGGTGGGGGTCATGGGAATCAGGGAGCCATCAGCGGCAAGCTCCAACACAGCGTCCGGATTGGCCGCGCACAACTCGGCGAACTCCTCCGGAGTGAGGCGCAACGTGCCGGTGAGGGTGATGGGCAGTGCCAGCGCATCGGAGACCCGTGAGCACTGTCCCCACAGGGGCGTATGGCTGGGAAGGGTGACCATGACCCCCCTCCAATAATTTGAGCGATTCTAAGAAGAAATCCGCGAGTTTGTGACACCACAGCCGAGGAGTGACCAACAGATGGAGAAGCGTCGCAGGCGTCACCCTGAAGCCCTTGCGGGCCAGGAGCCTGTTGCACATCCCATCAGCGCGTTCAACAACATCAACCTTGGGGTGAACCACAACTAAGAGGCCAGAAGTGGATCCAAAAGACCGGCAGCTCCTGATCGGGCTTCACCCCGCCCAGATCGGCTCCAGCTCAATCAACAGCCCCGGAAACAGGGGCTCACCCGAAAGGGTTGACGCCGCCTCGATCCGCTGGGGGCTCTCGACGCCTGGCTCTTGAGGCCCCCACACCTCCACCGCCCGCTCCTCGGGGATCAGCAGCCAACCCAGCCGGGCGCCATTGCGTTGATAGGCCGCCATCTTCTGGCGCAGGGCCCTCCGGCCGCGGGGTCCCTCATCGCTCGCACTCGCCAACTCCACCACCAGATCCGGGCAAAGGGGCGCGAAGCCGCGCCGCTCCTCTGCGCTGAGGGCTTGCCAGCGCGCCAGGGCCACCAGGGAGGCGTCGGGGCTGAGCACAGAGTTGTCTGGCAGGCGGAAGCCAGTGGAGCTGTCGAAGACCTTCCAATCCCCCCTGGCGCGGGCCCAGGCCTTGATCTGAAAAAAGAGCTCGCCACTGCGGGAACCCGTTGCGCTACCGGTGGGGGTCATGGGAATCAGGGAGCCATCGGCGGCGAGCTCCAGCACGGCGTCTGGATTGGCGGCGCACACCTCGGCGAACTGCTCAGGGGTGAGGCGCAGGCTGCCGGTGAGCACAATGGGCAGCGTGAGGTCTGCGGGAAGCCCCAGCCCATCGTGCAGCTCCGGGGGGCTGGACGGAGCACGCATGGCCGAGCTCGGATGGATGTCAGTAGCGTAGGAGGAATGGCCTGGCCGGAACGGCGCCAGACGGATGGCGCCCCACTGCGGCTGAGGCCCAGGCCCGGATCGTCCAGAATCGAAGCTCAAGCCGATGGCGGCGGTTTCAGCTCGAAGACGGGAGCGTTCTCCCTTCCCCAGTCGAGCAGGCGGACGGCTTCCGCCAGGCCGGGCAGAGGTTCGGGGCAACGCTGCAGCAGGCGAGCAATTTCCAAGACGCCTCGCAACAACCCCGCAGGGGGCCTCTCCTGTTGGAGGATCGTCTGAAGCTCGGCAAGCCCTTGCTCCGGTTGGCCCAAAGCCACCGAGTAGATCGTGCATTCAACACGATCAATGAGACCGTATTTTGGATAGAGGATCAATCCATCCCGCCAAGTGGCCTGCGCCGTGTTCAGATCGCCGCTGAGGGCTTGGTAGTCACCCAGGAGTAATCTGGCACTGGCATTGTGCGGCTTCACTTGCAGAGCCGTCCGGATGTCTTTCTCGGCCGCCAACCATTCCCCTCGCAGCAGGCGAACAAGTGCTCGATTTGAATAGGCTCCTGAGTATTTAGGATTGATTTCGAGTACCCTCTCGAAGCAGGCGATGGCTTCCTGCCACCGTTCCAACACGCGAAAGAAACGGCCAAGGTCCATATGAGCATTTGCGCTCTTTTCATCAAGCGCCAAAGCTTTCAGATAGGAGAGTTCCGCTGCTTCATCAAGGCCAAGACTACAACAAATATTCGCATAGAGTGCTGCAAAGTATTTGTGCACTTTTAAATCGACTGGGGCAAAAGCTTTTGATCTCTCGTAGGAAGCTATAACCAAGTCGTAACGGCCCATATCTTGATAAGTTCTAGCTATATCTAACAAACAGGATGCTGCCCCCAATGAAAAACTTCCGAAAAGTTCACCGGCTTTCTCCAGCGATGTGACCGCTTCCTTAAATTGCCCAGCAGCTCCGAATGCAGTCCCAAGAACTTGCATCGCACACCCGTTATTGGGTTCCAATATGAGCCACTGTTGGCAAACATCAATCGCCGCTTGATGGTGAGCCAATGCGATATGAGCCCTGGTTAAACAAGAGTGCTGAAAGTCCGACTTGGGCTGATTTTTGCGAAAGTAGTCGATCGATTCCTGAAAACGATTTTGATAGTAAAACAAACACCCTAGATTCGCCATGAGCACGATTGGGCTTGCCGGCAGCTCCAGGGCCGCGATCCCTTTGACAATGCCCGTTCTCACCGCGCTGTTGTCATGTTCAGCGGCCTGTTGCTCCAGCCAGGACCGCAAGTCCGCATCATCCGGCCAGAGGGTGATCAGCTTTTTCGTGACCGTCTCAGCCAGTTCGCCCCTGAGCAGGGCCTCCCGCAGCAGGCTGCACAATGTGGCAGCCAGCGTGCCAACCTTGTGCTTCTGTTCAATCTCCAGATAGCAATCCGCCGCCAGCAGCACGGCGGAAAGGTTGCCTTTCTCCACCTTCTGTTGGAGCAGATCCAGCAGGATGTCTTCGGCAAAGGCCGGACCCACCAGCTCATGGCCAATGATCAATCGCATCACCTCATGCCAGGATTGATCAGGCCAATGGGCGCGAAACACCTCCTGTTTCAATTGCTCCAGCGACCATCCCTCTGCCGTGCCGCGCTTGCTGAAGCGCATCACGATCTCACTGGCGCAGAAATATTCCAGGAAGGTGCGGTGCACAAAGGCAAAAAAATCATTGCCCAGATGGCAGAGCATGAAATCCCGCCTGCGCAATTGCTCAATCAAAAGAGTCGCAATCCTCTGCGGATTGGCGGCGTTCCTGCCGGCCATGAAAGCAATGATTACATTTTGCAAGTCTTCACGCTGAATGCTGATGATGTCCTGGTGCGCTCCATCTGGCCGCTCCTGCCCCCTCGCCTGGGTGTGCATGGTGTAGGCCACACGGCGCAGCAGCTCCTGCTTGACGCTGAGATCCGCCTCCTCCAGCGGCAGGGCCATCTTTTTGTGGTCAATATCCCAGGCGTGCAGCAACACTTCGGCCGATTTCTCATAGAGGCTGGCGCGGCGGCGGGGCAGCTCCTGCTTGCGATTGAGGATGGCCATCATCGTCAGCAGCAAGGGATTGCCCGCCAGCAAGCGAATGGAGGGCGAGGATTGGATGGCGGATGACAAGCGTTGGCTTAGCTCCGCACGCTCGCCTGGCTCCGCCTCGCCAAGGGCCAAACCATGCCACTTGCGGATGAACGACGCGATCTGCGCCGCGTTGAAATCGTCCAGGGTGAAATGGCGAAAGCCGGCATGGTCCAGCTCTTCCGGGTCGTAGCCCACGATGCGGGAGGTGACGAGCAGGCGGCTGCGCGGATATTTGTTCTTGAAGGCGATGATCTCTCTGATCGCGGCATGGCGTTTGTCGGCCGCCATGATTTCATCCAGGCCGTCGAACATCACCAAGGCATCGCCTGCTTCCAAATGCTGATGCAAGCGCAACTGATTCAACTCACAGATCTTGCGCCTGCCCTGATGAAAAAACTCCAGCACATCCTTGGGTCTGTTCTCATCGGCCGTATACTCCCGCAACTCAATCAGCAGGGGGATCTGGGCGGTGGGCCGCTCCGCCCAATCCAGGGCCAAAAACCGCAGCAACGACGACTTGCCCGCGCCTGGATCCCCCAGGATCACCGCCAGGGGGCACTCGGGCTCCCGCAGCACGGCCACGATGGAGGGGTTGGATGGCGGCGAAGCGCCCAACGCGCCGAAGAGCGTTTGTTGGCGGAGCAGCTCCTCCTCCTTGGGGCTTTCAGCGCCGCCATAGTGGGGCGACTCCCTGGCGTTCTGGGGCTCAAACAGGCTCCACAACCCCACCCTGTAGTTGCTGTAGGTGGTGTCAATGGGATTCAAGCGCAACTTGTCGTAGGCATCCCGCAGGCTGCGGCCATAGCGCTCAAGATCAAAATCCGGCACCACTCCCGCCACTTGCCTTGTCGCCTCCTTGATGCCCATCAGCTGCTTGGCGCTGAACAACTCTTGCAAGGCTGGCGATTCGCCAAGCAGGCCCTCCACACGATGGAGATAAACCCGGCCAATCTTGCCCCAACGCACATCCTCCGGCAGGGGCGGCAACCCCAGCTCGTGCCAAACCCGCGCCAGGATCGCTCCATCCAGCGCCTGGCAGCCCGGCTCAAACGCCTTGGCCAACCAGCGCTGGACATCCGTTTCCCGCAGGAAGCTGTTCAGGGCGGGTTCATAGCGAACCAGCTCGGCCTGGTTGAGGCCACACCCCTCCAGTTCCTGTTGCAGCAAGTAGAGAAAGAAGGCGGTGGCTTTGCCCATCGCCAGGCTCAAGTCGTCTTGCTGGCGCTGGCGAAGTTTCGCCTTGAGGGTGTCTTTGAACCAATCACTGAGGATCTTTTCGCTCGTTCCCTTCGTCACATCCCCCAACAGCTCCGCCACAGGCTGCAAGGCAGCGCCAAAGGCAAAGCCCGCCAGTTGTTGCGACGCCCAGAGAAGGATCGCGTCCATACAGTTTGGCCGCCCCCCTCACCCCTGCCGCAACCAGGCCGCCGCGTCGCAGGCGTGATACGTGAGGATCAGATCGGCGCCGGCCCGCTTGAAGCAGAGCAGGGTTTCGAGCACCACCGCCCGCTCATCGATCCAGCCCCGCTCGGCGGCGGCCTTCACCATGGCGTATTCGCCGCTCACGTTGTAGGCGGCGATCGGTTGTTCGCTTTCCTGGCGCAGGCGATAGATCACATCCAGATAGGCCAGGCCGGGCTTCACCATCAGGATGTCAGCCCCCTCACCCTCATCGAGCTCGGCTTCGATCAGGGCCTCGCGGCCATTGGCCGGATCCATTTGATAGGTGCTTTTGTCTTTGGGAATCGGCTTGCCGCCACTGGCCCGCGGGGCGGAATCCAGGGCTTCGCGGAAGGGGCCGTAATAGGCGGAGGCGTACTTGGCGGTGTAACTGATGATGCCCACGTGCTCGAAGCCCTCGCCGTCGAGCGCCTCGCGGATCGCTCCCACCCGACCGTCCATCATGTCGCTTGGCCCCACCAGATCCGCGCCGGCTCGGGCTTGGGCCACCGCCTGACGGCAAAGGAGCTCCACCGTCTCATCGTTCAAGACGACCCCCTCGGCGGAGACGATGCCGTCGTGGCCATCACAGGAATAGGGATCCAGCGCCACATCGGTCATGATCGTCATGTCGGGGTGGGTCTCCTTCAGCCGCCGGATGGCGCGGGGGATCAGGCCATGCTCGTTGAAACACTCCGCTCCGTCCTCCGTTTTCAGCCCATCGGCCACCTTGGGGAAGAGCACCACGCAGCGGATGCCCAGCTCCCAGGCGCGGCCCACCTCCGCGACGAGCCCATCCAGACTCCAGCGGCAGGCGCCCGGCATGGCGCCGATCGGCTCGTTGCCCGCCCCCTCATGCACAAACAGGGGATAGATGAAGTCACTGGGGGAGAGGTGGTGTTCGCGCACCAAGGCCCGAAGGGCCGGCGTGCGCCGCAACCGGCGGGGACGGTAGGTGAGCTCCATGGACAAGGGAGGGCTGGCGGGATCCTACGGACCGCCCGCGCGCGCCCCCCCGGTCTCTGGCGGTTCAGAGCCGGGCGGAGGCAAGCCAGCCTTGACGCGGATCCTGGCTGCGGTGGCGACGCAGGTCTTCCAGCAGCTCCTTCTCCCTCGGGCTGAGGGTGTCGGGCAGGCGCAGCACCGGCGTGAGCAGCAGATCCCCCCGGCCGCCGCCGGCCAAGGGCCAGCCTTTGCCCCGCAGGCGCAGGCTGCGGCCAAGGGTCATGCCTGGAGGCACCTGCACGGTGGCCTCGCCGTCCGGGGTGGCCACCAGCAACTCGCCGCCGAGGGCCAGCTCATCCAAGCTGAGGGGCAACTCGGCCCGCAGCTGATCGCCATCCAGGCGCCAGATCGGATGGGGTTGCAAGGTGATCTGCAAATAAAGGTCGCCGCGGCGACCCGTTCCGGGCTGGAGGTTGCCCTTGCCCTTCAACCGCAAGCGACCGCCGGGTTTCACACCGGCCGGAATGCGCACCTGCACCCGCTCGTCGTTCACGGCCAGGGTGCGCTCACAGCCGCGGAAGGCATCGGCATAGGTCAGGGAGAGGGTGGCCTCCGCATCCAGGTTGACCGCTGAGCCGCGCATCCCCCCCCCGGGAAAACCGCCTCCAGGGAAGCCGCTGCCAAAACCGCCACTGAATCCTCCGGGAAACCCCCCGGGGAAGCCACCCGCGCCCGATCCACCGGAGCCGGGTCCCCCGAATCGGCCCAACAGGTCGTTGATGAAGTCGTCAAAGCTGCCGTAGCGGCCGAAATCCACATCCGTCCCCATGCCACCCGGGCCCGCGCCGCCCACCTGGCTCCAATATTGACCAAACTGCTCGTAACGACGGCGCTTGTCCGGGTCCGAGAGCACCTCGTAGGCTTCGCTGATCTCCTTGAAGCGGGTTTCCGCGTCCTTGTTGCCCGGATTCACATCGGGGTGGTACTGGCGGGCGAGCTTGCGGAACGATCGTTTGATCGTGTCGGCGTCAGCCCCGCGCTCCACCCCCAGAACCTTGAAGTAATCGCGATAGCCGTTGGCCGTCATGGTTCCGAGCTCCTGATGGGCATTCTCTCAGTCCGCTTCCGGGGGCGGGTGCCCGCCGGTGGAGGGAAGGCCGAACGGCGGAGCGCCGCCCTTAGGCTGAAGGGGTCCTGTGGGGACCAAAGGATGGGTGGGATTCTGGCGACAGTTGGGGGGGTGTTCGCGGGGATGGTGGCGGTGGTGCCGATGCTCTGGGGCGTCGATGCCGCAGCCCTGAGCGATCCTGTGCATCTCGCGGCCTCGCTTGCCGCAGCGGAGGGCCCATCCACCGCCCAGCCCCTGGGAGAGGCCCTGAAACCCTCCACCGCGCGACAGCAAGCCTTGGCGAATCACCTGCGTCAACAGGGCGCCGTGTTCTATGGAGCCTGGTGGTGCCCGGCTTGCTTCAAGCAAAAGAATCTCTTCGGACAGCAGGCGGGCAACAGCCTGCCCTACGTCGAATGTGAAAAAACAGAGGATCAGCGCAAGCGCTGCCAAAACCTGGGCATAACCGCTTATCCTACGTGGGTGTTGGGAAGCAAGCGACTGGAGGGCGTGCAGACCCTGGACAGCTTGAGCCAGTGGAGTGGCTTCAATCCGTAACAATGTTTACTAGTGGCAACTGGAATTGTCAGGGTATCTGAATGCAGCGACGGTTATATATGAATTGCGAAGGATTCGCTTACGATGGGACTATGAGGAGAACACTGACATGAGCCCCCGGTCGCCCAGGTCGGATTCTTTCCGGGATACGTTGCTGCCAAGCCTCACCCTGCCCATCGGCACGGCCCAACCCTCGCTGGTTCTGATTGCGGTTACAGCCAGTTTCTTGGTTGCCTTCAGCTTGACCTGCTGCTTCGTCGGCGCCGCCCCAAGGTCTCAGCAACCTTCCGGACCGCTGAGTCCCTCGTTCAGCTTTCTTTATCCCATCTAGAACCGACTGGACTCAGCGGAGACATTCAATACTGGAGAAGTGCGGCAGCCTTCCAGCCTTGGTCTTGAAGTCCTGACAGGTTTTTCTATTTGGGTTGGCTCTGGGGTAACAGACATTTGTCCGAATCGCAGCCCGCCGGCCCCGCTTCCATCAGTTCGCCATTGTCGTGGTGCTGAAGGGAGGCGAAAAAATCCTCGTTGCGCCGCCGCTCCTCCACTTCCCCGCGCAAGCGGGCATAGGTGGCTTGATCGATGGGTTCAAAGGGCAGGCGAGGGAAGGTGGCATTGGCATCAAAACGCGCCAGAAGGGCAGCGGAAATGTAACCCTCGCCGTTATCAATGGCCTGATGGATCGCTGCCGCCAAGGCCTCGATCTCATGCTCCCGAAATTCAACAGTGGCTGATGTGTTGTGGGCGGTGTAATGCTTCTGCACTTGCATGTAGAAGTCGAACTGGGCCAGTGCTGAAAACGTGTTGATCTCCACCTGATCCGCCCCCGGCAGATTGGCCCAGCTCACTTCCGTGGGAATCTCCACCAGCCATTCCGTGCAGCGAGGATCAAAGGGATCATCGAGCAGGCGACCCTCCTCATCCTTGTCGCTTTGGCTGGGCACGATCGTGTACCCATAGTCCATGCAGGCCAGGGCCACGGGATCATTTTTGCGAAAGGTGATGCGACGGATGAACCGCTGGGCTTTCGGCGGATGCCACCCGGGCGAGGCGCCCGTGAGCAAACTCTTTGTGCCGGCGGGTTGCACGGTGGTGCAACGGTTGGGGCGTCGCAAACCATGGCGATCGCAGTAGTCCCACACCGCTTCATCCACACTCGCGCGCCAGCGACGCAAATAGCGGGCTTCTTCAGCGCGAAAGGCGCGACCTTCTTCGCTATCCGGTCGGCCGGCCTCCCACCACTGCAGCCAGGGGGTGCCAAACGCTTGCACAAAAAAGTCGAACAATCCGGTGAAACTCACCCCCACGATCGGGTCCCAGGCGCGGCTCTGGCGATAGCGCTCCACCTCGAAGCGGTGATTGAGAAGGCAAGCCACCGAGAGCCCCCCCGCGCGGAACGCATCCTCTTGTCCTTGATGATCGCGGGGATCCAGGCGGTTGAGATGAATCTCCGCCAGGTTGCAGTGGAAATCGGCGCCCAGAATTTCGCCACAGGGATTGAGGCCATAGCGGCCCAGGCGGTGCTCCAGCTCGGCGGCGCTGATGGTGGGGTGGTGCAACATCAGCCAGCGCCCGGCTTCCTCCCGTCCCTGGTCGCAGTAGATGCCCACAAACTCGTCCCGCAACTCCGCCGTGGGCAGCAGGTCCGCGTTGGAGCGGGCGATCGCTTCCGGTGCGAACTGGATCGCCCCTTCCCCGGACTGGAATTGTTTGGTCACGGCGTCCAACACCGTGTCAGCGCTCGGGCGGCGATGAAACACGCGGGTGTGATTGGCCATGCGCAGGGCATCCCGCTCCGGATCAATGCGCCAGTTGCCTTCGCTGTCCTGCTGCCAGAGGTTGTCCTTGGCCTGGGCAGCGGCGCCGTCATCCGCAGAAAATTGACGCATGCCAGCACTGCGCCGAATGTTGCCGGCCACGATCGTCACGGCCGCTTCGTCAATCAGCAGGCAGCACTCCACAGAGGTGAGCTGGCGCCCGCGAGCGCGATTGAGGATTTGCGCCACCCGACCATAAAGATCCTTCAACTTCACGGGGTTGGCCATGCCGCCGAATCCTTTCAAGCGCTCCCCGACCGGCCGAACGTCGGAGAGATCCACGGCGATGGTGATCGGCTCAGGACCGAAGCGCTCATCGCTGCTCAATTGCAGCAGCAGGCGATAACTTTCCACCCATCCCTGGCGGGTGTCTCCCACCTTGATGGTCACAGTTTGACCCTCGATGGTGTGCGTGGTGCGCTGCTGACGAAGCTCGGGTGACGTGGCGCCGATATTGGTGACACTGACGATGTGCAGCGCATTGCGCACCGCCGGCAGCCGTTGAATCAGATGAGGCTCGATGATGGCGCCGGTGCCACAGCCCATCATGGCGAGATCCATCATCAGGGAGAAGGCTTCCCAATCCACCAGATTGGTGGAGGTGCAGTTGTAGGCGCCGCTGAAATTTTCCGGCTGGACGATCCAATCGGTGCCGCCGATCCACAGCCAGCGGCCGGAGGGCAGAGCCTTCTGCTCCAGCTGCATGCGGCGCAGCAGGTCCACCTCTGATTCCGAGAGGTGACCCAGTTGGCGCAGGCCCTCCAGGTTGCGTTCCACCACCTGCCGCCAACTTTCCCGCCCCCCTGCTCCCTTGCGGCTGTATGTCCGATAGAAGACCGGGTTGGCCGCGGGCGCCGTGACGGGAAAATCGCCAGCGGC
>VGQX01000082.1 GCA_016882305.1 Cyanobacteria bacterium K_Offshore_surface_m2_239 | reverse complement strand
GGCACGGGCAACTGCTGGCGCAGCTCGTCCAGGGTGGTGTCGTCCAGAAAGACAGCCTCGCCCTGCCGCAACATCACCGACGGCAGCAGCAGCTCCTCCCCCAGATCCCGCCCGGCCAGCCCCCGCAAAAGATCGGCGCCGGTGAGCAGGCCCGTCACCACTTGATCCTGTCCCCAGTAGGGACTGGGGAGGCCATGGAACAAAAGCTCCAGGCCGTCGATGCGATTGAGACGCTCCACCACCGTCGCCAGAGCGCCAGCCACCAGACGCCCCACCACCCAGCTCAGGCGACGCGGCCGCGTCAGGGCGAGGGGCAGCTCCGCGGTGGCCTGATCCAGGTCCTCCAGGAAGGCCCGGATGCTGCCCACCCCGTTTTCACGCTGAGGCAAATCTTCATAGGCCGGGCGGGGCGGCAGCGGACGGCCCGCCAGCAGGTACCACTCATCCGAGAGCCAGGCGAACCGACTGCCCCGCTCCGCCAGCCAGGTCTCCTGAAGGGGCTCCACCTGATCGATGATCGCGCGCGCGACCGTCGGCTCCACCGGGCGCAGGGCGTCACCCGGCGGGCGAAACCGGGTCAGCCCCACTGGCACCACAGCCGTTGAGAGCACCGCCGGCCACGCGCCAGCTCCAAAACGCGCCAAGTCGCCCAGGGTCTGGCTCAGCGCCTCGCCATCGTTCCATCCCGGGCACACCACCACCTGAGCGTGGATCTGCAGGCGCCGCTCGGCAAACCAGGCCAGCTGCTCCAGCAGCAGGCCAGCCCGGGGATTGACGAGCAGACGCGAGCGCAGATCGGGATCCGTGGCATGCACGGACACATAAAGGGGGGATAGACGCTGGTGCTCGATGCGGCGCCAGTCGGCAGCGGTGAGATTGGTGAGGGTGAGGTAAGAGCCGTAAAGAAAACTCAGGCGATAATCGTCGTCTTTGAGATAAAGAGTTTGTCGATGTCCAGGGGGTTGTTGATCAATGAAACAGAAAGGGCAATGGTTATTGCATTGGCGCAGGCCATCGAACAGCGCCTCACGAAACACCAAGCCAAGGCTGTCGTCCGCTTCCTTCTCCAGCTCAACAACATGGAGCTCTCCTTTGGGATCTTGCACTTCCAGGCAGAGTTCTTCCTCACCACAAAGAATTTGAAAGTCGATCAGGTCGCGCGGGCGGATGCCATTGATGCTCAACAGCCGATCGCCAGACTGGAATCCCAGCTCCTCGCCGATCGAACCCGGCTCCACGGCCACGACCTCAGCCGGCTCAGGCAGCCGGGAAGCCTCCGCGCCGGCGGGGCTCTGAAGGGGAATGCCCGCAGGCGGCTCAATCCACACGCCGGATCCAGAACAGCGAATGCGTTCAGTCTGCTGGGTCGACGGGGCTCCTGAAGAGGTCAGGGGGCATCGGCATGGCGGAAGAACAGGAGGATGGCCACCCCGAACAGGAGTCGATAGGCGACAAACACCCAGGTGCCGTGGTGCTGCAAGAAGCGCAGCAACCAAGCGATGGCCAGCCACGACACGACCGCAGCGGAAAGAATGCCCACCACCATGGGCAAGGGCCCGCCATTGGCCGGCGCATGGAGGGCCTCCTTAAGCTCAACCAGACCGGCCAGGGTGATGGCGGGGATGCCGAGAAGAAAGGAGAACCGGGCCGCCGCCGGACGCTGCCAGCCGTCGAACAGAGACGCGGTGAGGGTGCTTCCGGAGCGGGACACGCCGGGCACCAGCGCCAGGGCCTGGGCCAGGCCCACCAGCACACCATCGCGGGGCAGCACCTCGCCGAGGCTGCGACGACGACGGCCCACCAGCTCCGCCAGCGCCAGCAGCAAGGCCATCCCGATCGACACGATGGCAATCGACGTGAGGCTGCGCAGAGGGGAATTGTCGTAATCGGGAACGAGCTTCTTGAGCAGCAGCCCGGCGCAGATGATGGGCAGCGTGCCCAGGGCGATGGCCACGCCGAGGCGGGCCTGAGGGTCGCTCCATTGGCCGTGCCGAAAGGCGCGGGAGATGCCCGCCAGCACCTCCGCCAGGTCCTCCCGGAAATAGGCCAGCACCGCGGCGATGCTGCCCAGCTGGATGACGGCAGTCGCCGCCACTCCGGGATCTCCCCAGCCCAGAAGAACCGGCACGACCTTCAGATGAGCCGTGCTGCTGATCGGCAGAAATTCGGTGAGGCCCTGCACCACGCCCAACACCAGAGCGTGCCAACAGGCCTCCAGCGGAGGCAGGGTCTGGACCGCGGCGGCAAGGGTCATGGAGGGTCAATCGCGGGCGCGTGGCGCCCGAATGGAGCGACCTTATGCCCCGGCTGTTCGCGCGCCAAGGCCCACGGCCCCTAAGGTTGGCCAACTTTGTATTCCGCTGCAGTGATCGGGCTCCCCACGAGCGGTTCCACGCGCGATTTGCTCAGCCGTGGTCCGCGGGCCCGTGTCGTGACGGCGCCTCCTTCACCCCGCCCCCTCCCGCGCCACCTCTCCGGCTGGGTTCTCCCCGGGGTCGCCGCCCTCCTCACCGTGGGGCCTGTTTTTGTTCAGGCTCCCTTGGTGCGCGCGGCCCCCATGGTCTCCGCCCTGATCACCGCGCCCCTTCTTCTGCTCGCCCTTGCCGCGGCGCGCCACCCCTCTCCCGACCAGCAACGGCTGGGCCTGTTGCTGGTGGGATTCGCGGGGAGCTGGTTGGGGGGCACCCTGTTCTGGGGATGGGGTCGAAACCATCCGGTGCTCCACCTGCCAATCGAAGCCTTTGCCCTTCCCTTGGCCATCGGCGGCCTGCGCACGCGCTGGCGCATCGGGGCGGCCTTCTATCTCGCCTCCCTGCTGGGAACGGCCCTGACCGATGGAATGATCGCGCTCACCGGCCTGATGCCCCTCTGGCCCCCCATCGTGCAGGCGGCTCCCGAAACGGCGATGTCTCTGCTCCAGCAAGCCGCCCTCAACCTGCTTTCTCCTCTCCCTCTCCTGGCTCTCGCCCTGACGGCCGCCTGGATCGGAACGCTGGCCTGGCGCTTGAAGGGGGGAGACGAGGCTGGTCAGGTGGCGGCGGCCACGCTGGCCTCCACTGTTTTGGTCGACGGTGTGTTTCTCGGCGCGGCACTGCTGGCCCCGGGCCTGAGCGGCCTGATCTGAAGAACTGCGAATGGCGGGGATCCGTCTGCGGAACGTTGCGCTGGACTTCTGTAACGTTGAGGCTTCCTTTCGGAGTGTTGCTGTGATGAAGCGGCTGCTTGCCTGGTTCATGGGGGGGGTTGCCCTTGCGGGTCTGCTCCTGACCCTCTGGCTTCCCGGAGCCGCACAGGCCGCGGAGCGTCGCAACGTGGCGGACGACAAAATCGCGGAAACGGCGGGCAAAGTGGATCTCAACAACTCGTCCGTGCGCCGGTTCCAGCAATATCCGGGCATGTACCCGACGTTGGCTGGCAAAATCGTTCTCGGTGGTCCTTACACCAGCGTGGATGACGTGCTCAAGCTCGATCTCACCGAGCGGCAGAAGGAGTTGTTTGAGAAATACAAAGACAACTTCACCGTCACCCCCCCTTCCATCGCCTTGAACGAGGGGTTCGATCGGATCAACGACGGGGTCTATCGCTGAATCGGAGCCAGCCAGGTCACCAACGCCGGCTTCATCCGGCGTTTTTTTGTGCCCATCGCGGTGGCGAGTCCACGCTGTCGCCAGCACGGCGTTGGATTGGCTGGGGGCAAGCGAGGGGGATGGGTGGGGAATGGGATGGGGTTGGGGGATCGCGGGCGTCGCGCGCTGGACTCAATCCTCATCGGCGCGAGAGGGAACCATGGATCCGCTGAAGACGACGGGTCGGCTCAAGCCTGCCGAGCCAGCTCCTGGAGGCGTCGCTCTCGCAGATAGAGGAACAGGGGTGCGCCAAAGGCGAAGGCGATGGTGACGCAACTCAGCAACACCCAGCCCAGGCCGCGCATGCCGAGGCGACGGCTCTCCACCACCATCCAGAGGGTGACCGCCGAGGCGCCTACCGCCAGGTCGCGCGACAGGGACTGAGCCGCCGGGTTGGCGTTGGCCAGCCGCACAAAGAGCCCCAAATCGAAGGGTTGGCCGCTCTCGCGGATGAAGTCGAGGTTGGCCAACCAGGGCAGCACGCCCCCGGCCACCGCCAAGGCGAGATAGATCCACGCCAGGGAGCGCGCGGGGGCTGGAGACGGAACGCTTGCGGTCATGGGGACTGGGGTTGGGGAGGACGGTCGGGCTGATCGGGATCCCACAGCAGCACTTGGGCCTCCACCGCCTGCAGCAAGGTGTCGCAGCGATCGGCATAGGCGCGGGCGCGCTGATACACCTCCGTCATCCGCTCCACATCCAGGTCTTCCGCCTGAAGCTCCACCAAGCTTTGCTCCAAAGCGGCCTGGGCCTCCCGGTACGTCAAGGTCTCCGGGCGCGGACCCGCTGGAGCGGCCGCGGTTCGCGTCGTGGAGCGGGCGCGGGGCTTGCCGCCCCCGCTGGGGAGATCCGTCATGGGGGATCGGCGGCGACGGAGTGAATGTGCTGAACGAGCAGCTCCAGGCTTCCATCCAGCAGTTGCACACTCACCGTATCGCCTGGCCGCAGGGCCTGGATGGACCGCACCACCCCCCCCTTGGGCCCCCGGAGAAGGGCGAAGCCCCGCTCCAGCACGTGGCGCGGGGAAAGGGCCCGCAGCAGCAGGCGCTGCTGCTCCAGCCGGCGACGCTCCAGGTCGAGCCGACGGCGGGGATGGAGAGGCTCCAGACGGGCCTGCAGCAGCAGCAGCTGGCGGCGCAGCGCCTGCAACCGCCCGTCCACGACCTGACGCAGATGGCGCCGCAACTGCCGGAGGCCGGCCCGTTCCGCCACCTGATCGGGCAGGAGGGCCACCAGGGCCGCCGTGGGGGTGGCGGCCCGGTAGTCCGCCACCAGATCGGCGATGGTGGTGTCGTCCTCATGGCCCAAGCCGGAAACCACCGGCAGGGGAAAGGCCGCCAGGCAGCGCGCCAGGGCCTCGCCATCGAACAGGGCCAAATCTTCCCGACTGCCCCCGCCTCGGGCCACCACCAGGGCCTCCAACCCGAGGGACTCCGCCCGGGCCGCCAGCCGCTCGATCGCCTCGCAGACCCGCCCCTCCACCGCCCCCTGCACGGGCACAGGCACGAGCAACACGGTGGTGAGCGGCCAGCGCTCCCGCACCGTGCGCAGCATGTCGGCAAGGGCGGAACTCGGCACGCTGGTCAGCAGAGCAATGCGCCCGGGCCAGGGCGGCAGGGGCCGCTTGCGGTCCTGATCAAAGAGGCCCTCCGGCGCCAGACGCGCGCGCACCAGCTCAAACCGCCGCATCACCGCCGTCAGGCTCGGGCGCACGTCCAGGATCTGCACGGAGAGGGCGGCGCGCGCCGTCCAGAAATTGAGCTTGCCGACAACGGTCACGCCATCGCCGTCCTCCGGCACGAAGGCGAGCTTGCGCAGCTGGGATGACCAGATCACCGCTGGCACCGTGGCCTCCCCGTCGGTGAGCGTGAGCCACAGATGCCCCTTCTTGAGCTGCGGCCGGCTGGCGGTGGCTTCGAGCAGAAAGCGGGGAGCGAAGCCTCGGCCCAGCAGGGTGGCGATGGCCTCATTGAGGGTGGCCACCGTGTAGCGATGCAGGCCGTGGAGCGACGGCGGGGACTCACTGGCGTCGAGCCGATCGAGGAGCTCCGCCATCTCGCCGGTCCGGCCCAAGGGCCTCCACCCTAGGCAAGGGGGCCGACGTCGCCGAGGATCAGCCCCGACCGCGGCCTGCCCATGCGTCCTGATCCGTCCCCCGTGCCCAAAGGCCGCCGCCAACGGCTGGAGCAAGACCTCAGCACCTGCCTGCCGCGGCACCCCGCGCTCGTGCTGGTGACGGACCTGGATGGCACCCTGCTCAGCGGCAGCCCCCAATGGCGACGACGGTTCTATCGCTGGCTCAGGGCCCAGAGGGAGCATGTTCTGCACGTGTTCAACACCGGGCGCGATCTGGCCTCCATCGCCCGGCTGCTGCGCGAGGAAACGGCCATGGGCCTGGAGGCGCCCCACCTGGTGATCAGCGATGTCGGCTGCACCGTGGCTTGCGGGGCCAGCCTGACCCCCATCCCCCTGGTGGTGGAACCGATCGAGCGCCGCTGGCGCGGCCAGGCGGAGCGTGTGCTCCCCCTGCTGCGCACGATTCCGGGACTGTCCCCCCAGCCGGTCAGCGCGGTGCGGCGCCTGGCCTACTTGATCGACCCGGACCTGCTGGATCGGTCGCGGCTGCACGCCGTGACCGCCCATGGCGTCGACTGCCTGGTGTCAGGAGACAAATATCTGGATGTGCTCCCCGCCGGGGTGAACAAAGGCTCCACCCTCACCGCCCTGCTCGACTGGCTGGAGGTGACGCCAGACACGGTGGTGACCGCGGGCGACAGCCTCAACGATCTGGCCATGTTCGAAACGGGACTGCCCGGCGTGATGGTGGGCAACGCCGAACCGGCCCTGGTGGAGGCCCTGCCCCTGCTGCGGCGCGTCTATCGGGCCAAAGCCCACGGATGCGGGGGCATCGTGGAAGGGTTGAGGCATTTCGGCCACGGCGCCTTGCTGGCAGGTCATTTCTGAGCCTGGTCCCCGAGCGCTCGCAGCCGCGCCTTGGACAGGGCCGTGGGCGTGGCGCTCAGCGGATCCTCAGGCCAGGGGTGGCGCGGGTAGCGCCCTCGCAGATCGCGGCGCGCGGCGGCGTAGCCCTCGCCCCAGAAACGCTCCAGATCGCTGGTGATCGCCACCGGACGACCCGCTGGCGAGAGAAGGTGAAGGATCAGTGGCAGCCGCCCCTCCAGCAGACGGGGGGTGTGCCTCTGACCGAACATCTCCTGAAGCTTCACCGCCAGCACCGGCCCCTCTGCGTCGTAGGTGAGCGCCACGCTTCGCCCGGAAGGCACGGGCCAATGGGTGGGGAGCAGCTGCCGCAACCGCTGACGCTGGGAGCCATCGCATCGCCCCCAGAGGGCGTCCTCCAAGGGCAAGCGCCGCAGATCGGCGCGGGAGCGCATGGTGTCGTCCAGGAAGGGCCCCAACCAGCCCTCGAGATCCGCCCGCAGGGTCTCCAGACGGGCGTCGGGCCAAGGGGCGCCGAGGTGACGGTGCGCCAGGGCGAGCCTCTGGCGCAGCTGGTGGAGTTCCGGCGTCCAGGGCAGGGCCTCCAGACCCATCGCCTCCAGCCCCTGGAGCAGGGCCTCCCGGATCCGCTCCAGGGGGGCGTCTGGCCAGGGTGCCCGCGCGAGGACGATCGCGCCGAAGCGGCGCTCCTCCTCGCAGCGGACCCGCTCTGCCTCGGGATCCCAGCGGGCCCGCTGGCGCACGACGAGGGCGGAGTCGGCCAACGCCTCCAGCCCGGGGCGATCAAGGGGAGCGGCCAGCCGCACCCTGGCTTCGGCGCCCGCGCCATCGACGGCGGCAATGGCCAAGCCGGCGGCGCTTGCCAGGGGATCGCCAGGGGGCACGCTGGCCCCGCGCCCGCATCGCATCAGGAACCGTCCATCGCCCTGGCCCCGCGCGCCGGCGATCCATTCCGGCCAGGCCCAGGCCACCAAGCGAGCCAGGACCTGGTCCTCCGAGGGCGAGGCATCGGGATCGTCCGCGGCCGGCGCCTGGCGGCGCCGGCCGGTCGCGCGGGCCACCTGATCCTCCAGCTCGCGCCGCAACCGCCGCAACTGGCGACGGCTGCGCTCCTCCCCACCGGCCGCGTCCCCAGCGGGGGGCTGACACAACCAGGCGACGCGGGCGCGCAGATCACCGCCAGCGCTTGTGCCCGCCAGGGGATCCCGCTCGCTGAGGAGCGCCGCCAGCGCCGTTCCCAGGGCCAACCACCCCTCCTGTTCCGCCAGCAGGAGCATGTGGCCCAGGCGTGGATGCAGACCCAGCCGCGCCAAGGCGCGGCCATGGGCGCTGATCCGCCCGTTGCGATCCATCGCTCCCAGCTGGGCGAGCACCTGGCCGGCCTGGGCCAGGGGACCGGGCGGGGGAGGATCCAGCCAGGGCAGGTCTTCCCCGGGTCCCGCGCCCCAGGCGAGCAGCTCAAGGACCAGGGGGAGGGGATCGGCTGTGAGGATCTCGGCGGGCGTGAACGGCGGGCGACGCTGCTGCTCCGCGGCGCTCCACAGCCGCACGCAACGCCCCGGACCAAGGCGACCGGCCCGACCACAACGCTGTTCCGCGCTGGCCTGACTGGCCACCACGGTCACCAGGCCAGCCATCCCGGTGGCGGGATCAAAGCGCGACTGCCGGCTGAGGCCGCTGTCGATCACCAGCCGCACACCCGCCAGGGTGAGAGAGCTTTCGGCGATGGCGGTGGCCAGGACCACCTTGCCCGCGGGCTGGCGGGCCGGCCCGATGGCGACGCTCTGGGCCTCCAGGGACAGCTGGGCGTGGAGGGGAACGCAGTCCAGGTCCCGGGCCCAGGCCTGGCGGGTGATGGCCCGCTCCGCCGCCCGAATCTCCCGTTGACCAGGAAGAAACACCAGGACCGTCTCCCCGGCCTCCCGATCCGTCAGCCACCAGGATTCCAGGGCCCGGACCACCTGCCGCTCCAGCATCTCCTCCAGCCCGGGGGGCTGGTAGATCACCTCCACCGGGTGGGAGCGTCCCGGAGCGGTGAGCACGGTGGCGCCGTCCAGCGCCGCGGCCAGGGGTTCCAGATCGAGGGTGGCGGACATCAACAGAAGACGCAGCTCCGGGCGCAGGCAGGGACGCGCCTGCCTAAAAAGCGCCAGGGCAAGGTCCGTGTCCGCGCGCCGCTCGTGCACCTCGTCGAACACCACCACCGCCACCCCCTCCAAAGCGGGATCGGTCTGCAGCATCCGCAGAAACACCCCCGGGGTCACCACCAACAGGCGGGTGCTCGCGCTTTGGCGCGTCTCGAGGCGGACGCTGTAGCCCACCCGCGCGCCCACAGGCTCCTGGAGGCCCCGGGCCAGGCGTTCGGCCGCCGCGCGCGCCGCCAGGCGACGGGGCTCGATCAGCAGCAGGCGCTCTCCCGCCCGCAAGGAGTCCAGCAGGGCGAGGGGGACCCGGGTGGTCTTGCCAGCGCCGGGCGGGGCCTGAA
This sequence comes from Cyanobacteria bacterium K_Offshore_surface_m2_239, assembly GCA_016882305.1. Lineage (GTDB taxonomy): Bacteria > Cyanobacteriota > Cyanobacteriia > PCC-6307 > Cyanobiaceae > Cyanobium. Next base: position 4,721 of record VGQX01000082.1, on the reverse strand, counting down.
GCAACAGGGTGGCGCCCTCCGGTGCCAGGGCGTCCTGAATGGCGCCCAGTTGGCCCTCGATCGGCAGGGGCTCAGGACGGGGGCGGGGGTCAGCGCACGTGGCGAAGGCCATCAACGGGGTGGTAGACCTCGCCGGTGTTTTCTTCGTAGACCATGGCCGGCAAACCTGTTTCGAACATGGTTTGCAGCGCCTCCTTCAAATACGGGTTCCAACCGCCCGTGGTCACCTTTCCATGCCGGACGGTCCAGTCCCAGGTGCCCTGGAGGTCACGGGGAATGCGACCCTCGCGATCCCGACGGGCCACCAGATCTTGCGATTCAACGATGCCAACCAGGATGGGAGCCTTCCCATAGGCGGGGGTGAGACTCAGCTCCAGGCGAATCGGATCGTCTTTGACCAGCTTCAGACGAAACCGAGGCGGAAGTTTGAGAGCATTAAGGACGGCGGCAACGATACGGGTTCTCTGATCCACCATCAAAAGTTGTCGGGGAGGCATGGCCTTGAGCCTATTCAGGCGTCCTCCCGCTTTTGGGGAGGGTGCGGGGAGAGGAGCCGAACTCGATGGACAGCGTTACAGCGCCAGCCGGCCTACCCACCGCGTTCGAGGGGTCCGTCGGGTCACTCGACAGGGCGCACCGGCTCGCCGCTGTCATCGCTGAAACGCACCGTGAGGAGATCTTCTCGGGTGAGCTGGCCGTTGGCGTCCAGGAGCTCGGGGTGAATGGTGACCTTGCCGCGGCGATCGTCGGCGGTGGTGACGGGCATCGGGGGGGCGCCGGAGCGCCCCATGGCCCGGAAGCCGCGACCCATGACCCGAAAGGCCTGCCAGAGGAGAAAGAGAAAGCAGACCCCGTAGAGCAGGGGGAAAAGCTCAGCGAGAAGGGTCGGCATGGGGCCGGACAACGATGGAGGGGTTGGGCGCCAAGAGACGCGCTGTCATCATCGCTCGCTCGGCGTGGCGTTGGTGGCGAGCATCCAAGCCCAGAGGGTGGTGCAAGCGGCGCCAAAGGCGAGGAAGGCCAGGAGGAGGCGGCTGGTGTCCATGGAGTGAAAGAAAACTTTACAAATCTTAGGGGCTGGGCCCGGGGGTCGGGCGGTTTGCCCCCCGCGTCACCGTGAAAAAAGCACCTACGTTGAGCCTTGTTTGTTATGGCCACACTCTGGCTCCGCCCATGCGCCTGCTTCCTCCGGCTCTCTTCGGGACCACCGGTTTGACGGCGGCGACGAGTCTCCTGCTGGCCACCCTCCCCCTGGGACTGATCGCCAGCCAGCCGAGCGCCGCAGCCGCCGCCAGTCCCAGCGGCGCCGTGTTGAGCCGACAATCTTTTGTCGCCACGGCGGTGCAACGCGCCGGCCCCGCTGTGGTCACGATCGACACGGAGCGAACGGTGGCGGTGGCTGGCGCCGGCTCCCTCCCCCGCGGACTCCTGAACGATCCTCTGTTCCGCCAGTTCTTCGGCGTTCCCCTGGGGCAGATGCCCTCGCAACGCACGGAACGCAGCCAGGGCAGCGGCGTCATCTTTCAAAGCGATGGCTTGATCCTCACCAACGCTCACGTCGTGGAAGGCACGGAGCGGGTCAACGTGGGACTTCAGAACGGCCAACGGGTGGAGGGTCGGGTGGTCGGCCGCGACCGCCTCACCGACCTGGCCGTGGTCCGCTTGAGCAGTCAGGGTCCCTGGCCCGTCGCGCCCTTGGGCAACTCGGACAGTCTGCAAGTGGGGGATTGGGCCATTGCGGTGGGCAATCCCTACGGCCTCGACAACACCGTGACCCTGGGCATTGTCAGCAGCCTCAATCGCAACGCCCGCAAGCTCGGGATCATGGACAAACGGCTGGATCTGATCCAAACGGATGCCGCCATCAACCCCGGAAACTCCGGCGGCCCGCTGCTGAATGCCAACGGTGAGGTGGTGGGGATCAACACCCTGGTGCGCTCAGGGCCTGGAGCCGGCCTGGGCTTCGCCATTCCGATCAACCGCGCCCGGCAAATCTCCTCCCAGCTGATCAGCACAGGTCGCGCCAGTCATCCCATGATCGGCGTCGGGCTCGATGAGGTCAGGACTTCGACGGGAGGCGCGGTGATGGCCGGGGCGCGGGTGGTGGCCGTGCAACCCGGAGGACCGGCGGCCCTGGCAGGTCTGCGCCCGGGGGATGTGATCACCGCTGTGGACGGCAGCCGGATCTCAGGCCCGGGGGATGTGATCAATGCCGTGGAACGCGCAGGCGTCGGCCGTGCTCTGCGGGTCAGCCTGCTGCGCGGGGGTGAGCCCCTGCAGGTCTCGGTGGTGCCCGGTGATCTGGCGATTCAGGGGCCGAGGTGACGGCCCTCGGCGGAACATGACAACACCATGGGCAACAATTCGCCCATGGTGAGGAATCGGAATGAGACCGAGGCGTCAAAGCGGGTCGGGTTGCCCGTGAATCGAATCGCGATCGATCTCCTCACCCGGGGCGGGCGGTTCAAGCATGGTGGAATCACCGGCGGGATGGCCAGGCGAGCAGGCCAGGCGGGGTGGGGCTCCCAGGTGTTGTCGCATCACCCACTGGGTGGCGGCCTTCTGGCTGTGCCAGGCCTCCAGCAGCTGCTTGGCCAGGCCACGCAACACTTGAGGATCGGTGGTGGCGTCTATGGCACGACTCATGCGCTCCAGCTCGAACTTCTGGCCGAGGGTGAGGGCAAGGGGTTCTGACATGGCGGTACCTCCAAGCGAGGGATGTGCCCACAAAGCTACAAACCGTTTCAAAGGCTCACGTATCCGTTGCAACACGTGTTAGGGATCGGTCAGCAAATCTGAATGGATCCCGCCCCCTCCGCTCCTCCCATGGAGCCGATCCACGCTCGCGTCTTGCCTCCCCGCTTGGGAAAGCCAGCGCCTGGCCCCGGTCACGGGGGTTCCCCTGTGTGGCGAAACGCTGATCAAGGGGACTCAGGGGCCTCGGAGCGCTCCCGCCCGGCCCGGGCCCGACTCCGCTGACGCTGGCGATTGGCCTCGCGCTTGGCCTGCCGCTCCCGCTCCTGCCGCAGCTGCTCCCGTTCCAGAGCCTCCTCCGTCTTCTTCTGCACGTAGTAGGCATAGTCGCCGCGGTAAAGCACCAGCTCCCCGTCCCGCAACTCAACGATGCGGTTGGCCACCTTGGACACAAAGGCCCGGTCGTGGGACACAAGCACAGCCGCCCCCTCGTAGCCGATCACAGCCTCCTCCAGCATGCGCTTGGCGGGAATGTCGAGATGGTTGGTGGGCTCATCCAGAAGCAGGAGATTGGACGGGCGCAGGAGAAGCAACGCCAGGGCCAGCCGGGCTTTCTCTCCGCCACTGAGCATCCCCGCCTCCTTGAACACATCGTCGTTGCTGAAGCCAAAGCGCCCCAGATAGGAGCGCACCTGGCTCTGGCTCCAATCCGGAACGACCTCGAACACCATCGCGAGCACTTCCTTGGACAGATCCAGCGCTTCGGCTTGGTTCTGCTCAAAGTAAGCGGGGATCACGTTGTGCTCCCCAAGAGCGGCCTGCCCCTCCAGGGGGGCTTCCAAGCCCATCAACAAGCGCAGGAGTGTGGATTTTCCCGCCCCGTTCGGCCCCACCAGGGCGATGTGATCCCCCCGCTCCACCTCCAGATCCGCGCCCAGGAAGAGAATGCGTTCGCCGTAGGCGTGGGTGAGATCGCTGAAACAGGCCACCCGACGTCCGGAACGGGGGGCGGGGGGAAAGCGAAAGTGCGGACCGGTGAGGTCGTCGACAGGGGCCTCGATGCGTTCCACTTTCTGCAGAAGCTTTTCTCGGCTCTTGGCCTGGGTGCTGCGGGTGGCGCTGGCGCGAAAGCGATCGACAAAGGCCTGCTGGCTGGCCAGTTCTTTCCGCTGTCGCTCGAAGGCGGCCTGCTGGGCCTCGCTGGCCTGGGCCTTCTGTTCCAGATGTTGGCTGTAGTTGCCGAGATAGACCCGGCTGACCCCCCTCTCCGTTTCCACGATCTGATTGCAGATCCGATCCAGAAACATGCGGTCGTGGCTGATCACCACCAGGGGCACATCCCATGCCAACAGGGTGGTTTCCAACCATTCGATGGTCTGCACATCGAGGTGGTTGGTCGGCTCATCCAACAGCAGAACATCGGGCTCCTGCAGCAGGAGCTTGCCAAGGGCCACGCGCATCTGCCACCCCCCTGAGAAGTCGCCGACCCGCCTCTCCACCTCTTCCGCATCGAAACCGATGGTGGGCAGGAGCCTGTCGATGCGCGCCTGCAGCGCGTAGCCATGGAGCGATTCGAAACGGCTCTGCAACTGGCCCATGCGTTCGATCAGGTGATGCAGATGGTCGGGATCGGTGGCGGCCCGTTCCGTTTCCATCTCCTCCTGCAGCTGGGCCTGGGCGTCGAGAACGACGGCGGCCTCCGCAAAGGCCTGAAACAGCTCCTGGCGGACAGTGCGCTGGAGGTTGACATCAAATTCCTGTTGCAACAAAGCGATGCGTGGATCCCCCTGACGCACCACCTGGCCGCTGGTGGGTTCCTCCAGCCCGGCGAGGATGCGGAGCTGGGTGGACTTCCCCGCCCCGTTGACCCCCACAAGGCCGATGCGGTCCCCCGGCTTGACCTCCCAGCTCACGTCCGTCAGCACCTCTCCGGTGGGGTAGATCTTGCCGATGCGATCGAGGCGCAGCACAGGGTGGGGACTGGGGGGTCGTCCATCCTCGCAAGTGACGTCAGGCAGACTGGCGTC
>VGQX01000081.1 GCA_016882305.1 Cyanobacteria bacterium K_Offshore_surface_m2_239 | reverse complement strand
GCGATGGCCAAGCGCAACGTCACCCGCCTGTCGGGTCGCTGCCCGATCAACGTCCGTCAGGACAGCTGATCCGATCGGCGCGCGCCGCGGCGCTGGCCAGCGGCCCGCAGTTCACCCAGCGCACCAGCCGCAGCTCCGCGTCGGTGAACAGGGTGAACAGGCCGGCACAGAGCAGCAGCACCACGGTGCTGATCAAGGCCTCGCGGCGGTTCATCGGGCGCGGCGGGTCATGGATTGCAGCAGCGAAATCGCGAAGACCGATCAAAAAAACTGTAGGGCTGGTCCACGGTGCGGTGGCTCAGGGCGGTGGCTCAGGCCGCTGGCCAGTGGCGCGCCAGCTGCTGCTGCCACTGCTGGGCCAGGGCCGCGGCACTCGGGGGCTGCAGCGGCGGCAGCTGGGCCAGCACCGGCGCGCCGCCCAGCTGCGCGAGGGTGCGGGGGTTGTCGGCGTGGGGCGGCCCGTTCAGCACCAGCCCGAGCACGGGGATGCTGCGCCGTTCCAGGGCTTCCAGCGACAGCAGGGTGTGGTTGAGGGTGCCCAGGCCGCTGCGCGCCACCAGCAGTACCGGCAGTCCCCAGCGCTGCAGTTGCTGAATCTGCAGCCAGTCGCGCCGCAGGGGCACCAGCAGGCCCCCGGCCGTCTCCACCACCAGGGGGCCCTCCAGTGCCGGCAGGGCGAGGCGCTCCCGATCGATGGTCACGCCATCGCGCTCGGCGGCCCAGTGGGGGGAGAGGGGATCGCTCAGGCGGTAGGCCTCCGGCAGCAGGCGATCCGGCGGCAGATCGAGCAGCCGCTGCACGGTCTGGCGGTCGCCGCCCCCCTCCAGACCGCTCTGCACCGGTTTCCAGTAGTGGGCCCCGAGCCCCTGCACCAGCCAGGCGCTCACCAGGGTCTTGCCCACATCGGTGTCGGTGCCGCACACCACCAGCCGCCGGGGCAGGCCTAGGGCAGGCGTTGTCCCACCAGCAGCAGCACCTCCCATGTGACCCCGTCGTCGCTCGGCCAATGCTGCAACAGCCGCCGCAATTGAACGCCCGGCAGGCGCGGTGCCGGGGTGGTCAGGGCTCCGATCGCCTGCAGCGAGCCGAGAAAGCGGCGACCGTCGCGGTGGCGCTGGCTGAAGCGCAGCAGCTGCCGGTGGCGCAGGGTCAGCGCCTCCTCGGCCACCGCCGCCAGGGCGGCGGCCTCGGGCAGGGGCAGGCCCGTGAAGGGCACCCCTGCTGCGCGGGCCGCGCGGTGCCACTGGGGGAAGCTGTCCGCCGTCGGCACCGCCAGGGCCAGCCAACCCCCGGGGGCCAGGGCCTGGCACCACTGCCGCAGCGCTGTGGCCGGCTCGGCCAGCCACTGCAGGGCGAAGCTGGAGCCCAGCAGGCTGGCCCCTCCCAGCTGCTTGGGTAGCCCTCGGTTCAGATCCCACTGGCAGTGCCCGTGCTGGTTGGCGAGGCTGTTGTGGGCCAGCAGCTCCGGACAGAGGTCGAGCTGCAGCACCGGGCGCTCCAAGCCCTGCTGCTGCAGCGCTTCCCCCAGCAGGCCGGTGCCGGCCCCTAGGTCGGCGGCCGGCCCGGGCGGCAGGGGTAGAGGGGCGCAGAGGTGTGCCAGCCGCCAGGCCACGGCCCGCTGCAGGCCCGCTTGCTGGTGGTAGTCGGCGGCCCGGCGCCCGAAACCCACCCGCACCGCGGTACTGCTCGGGGCCGGCTGCGGCGTCAGAGGGCGTCGATCCACGTGATCACATCGCGCACCAGCGGTGTGCCCAGCAGGCAGTGGCCCGCCTCCGGGTAGGTGAGCACCTGGGCCCCGGGGCGCTCCTGCCGTAGCAGGGCCCGGGCCTCCGGCCCCACGATCCGGTCGGCCCCCGCCTCCACGATCAGGCAGGGCGTGGCCGCAGGCAGGGCTTCCGGCAGGCCGCGGCGACTGGCCAGAAAGGAGAGGTCGGCCAACAGCTGCTGGCGTCCCTGCTGGCTCAGCGGGGCGTCGAGGATTGTGCTGGGCAGTTGCTCCAGGGTCTGGGGCGCGGCGGCCTCCGTCAGGAATTGGTGCAGCATCGTCGCGGCTTCCTCACCGGCCAGGGCCTGGCGCATACCCCCCAGGGCCGTCTCCAGCCGCCGGCCTTCCCGGCCATCGGGCAGGAAGCGGCCGAAGCTGGCCAGCAACACCACCGCATCCGCCTCGGCGAGCACGTCGTCGGGCAGCAGGTGCGGCCCCAGGGAGTGGGCGATCACCACCCGGCGGGGCTTTCCCCCGGCGCCGGCATCTGCGCCAGCCCCTAGGCCTGCCCCGAGGCTGGGATCCCAGGCGGCGGCCCGGGCCGGCTGGCTGCCGTAGCCCCGGTCGGGGGTGATCCAGTGCCAGCCGAGGGCCTGGGCCGCGGCGGCGAACGGCTCCCATCCCCGGCTGTCGCCGGCCCAGCCGTGCATGGCGATCACCTGGGTGGGGGGGCGCTCGGTCATCCGGTGCGGTGCGCAGGGTGGGGGGATCAGGGGAGGGTGCTGAGGGGAAGGGCCGCGGGCGAGCCGAGGGCCTCGAGCAACCGCTCCAGGCTGCCGCTGGGTAGATCGTGGCGCAGCACCAGCCGCAGCCGGGCTGCCCCCTCCGGCACCGTCGGCGGGCGGATGGCCACCACCAGCAGCCCCGCCTGCTCCAACCGCTGCTGCAGGGCCAGGCTGCGCCCATCGTCGCCCACCTGCAGCGAGAGCACGGGCCCCCTCCCCGGGGGCCGCGGCCAGCCCGCCGCCTCCAGCCGATCCCGCCAGCGGCCGGCCCGCGCCAGCAGCGCGGCTCCCGGGTGTCCGCCAGCGGCCTCGGCCTCTTGCAGCAGCTGGAGGGCGGCCAGGGCGCCCGCCGCCAGGGGCGGCGCCAGGGCCGTGGTGTAGCGGAAGGGGCCACTGCTCTGCAGCAGCCAGTCCCCCACCAGGGCGTCGCCGGCGAGGAAGGCGCCGCCGCTGCCGAAGGCCTTGCCGAAGGTGCCGCTGATCAGGGCGATGCTGGGTTCGCCATGGCCCAGGCCGCGGCCGCCGCGCCCCAACACCCCGAGGGCATGGGCCTCATCGAGCAGAAGGGCGGCGCCGTGGCGCGCGCACAGCGCCGCCAGGGCTGGCATCTCCGGACTGGTGCCCTCCATCGAAAACAGGCTCTCGCTGAGCACCAGCAACCGCCGCTGTGGCGTCGTCCGCCTGGCGGCCTGCAGCCGCCTGTCCAGAGCGGCGAGGTCGTTGTGGGCGAAGCGCTGCAGCCGGGCACCGCTGGCGCGCACGCCGGTAAGGAGCGAGGCGTGGATCAGCCGGTCGGCCAGCACCAGGGTGTGGCGATCGGCCAGGGCGCTCACTGCGGCCAGGTTGGCCTGGAAGCCGCTGGGAAAGAGCAGCACCCGCTCCCGCCCGAGCCACTGGGCCAGGGCGGATTCCAGGGCGTGATGGACCGGCCGGCTGCCGCTCACCAGCCGCGAGGCGCCGGCGCCGGTGCCCTCGCGGGCCGCAGCAGCCTGGGCGGCACCCACCACGGCGGGGTGCCGGCTCAGGCCCAGGTAGTCGTTGCTGGCCAGATCCAGCAGGGGTTGGGGCGTTCCCGCGGCCGAGCGGTCGTCCATCGCCATCAGGCTCGCCGCCTCGGGGCCGGGCTGCAGCCGCCGCAACCGGCGCCGGCGGCTGGCCGGGATGGCCGCCAGCTGCCGATTGAGGGCGTCACGCCAGTGGCCGTCTGCGGGGTGGTCTGGAGGCATGGCCAGGCGGCAGATCCCGAGCGGGACGCGTTCAAGCGTGCTGAGCTCCTCTCAGGTTGTCAGGCCGGGGCGTGTGAGATCGGTTCCGCCAGGCGACCTGGTTTGTGCGTTGCCGCCAACGGCCGCTGCCCCCGGTCGTGGCTGACCAGCCGTGGGCGGGGAGGGGGGCGAAACAGCCATGACCGCGATGGGCAACACCCTGTTGCACAAACCGAGTTGCACGCCACCGGTTCTGCACAAAGCCCCGTTGCCCAGCGCCCTCGTGCACACCACCAGTGCTGCACCACAGCCTGTGGCACAACTCGCAGGTGTCCGAATCTCTGGGTGTTCGGGTGGCTCCGGCCCACCGGGAGGCCCATCCACAGGCCGGGGGGCGGCGGCGATGAGACGTCCTGGGCACTGATGACGTGGCACTGATGCCATCCCCCTTCCTCGCCCGCGCTGCAGCGCGTTCAACGCCGTGTTGCCCATTCCCGATCGCTCCCTCACACCCTGGGCCGCATCGCTCGAGCCCCCACCTCCCTCCTGGGGCCGGCGGCATGTGGGGGTGCGGCTGGACGCCGAGCTGGAGGCAAGCCTGCAGACGGTCGCGCGTCAGGCCGGGTGCAGCCTCAGCGCCTGTGTGCGCCAGGCGCTGCGCCTTTACCTCCGCCAGTTCCGCGATGGTGAGGAGACCCGCCGGCAGTCGCAGTTGGTGGCGCGGCTGGAGGCTCCCGATGCCCAAGCCGCTGTGCTGCCTGCCTGGAGCGACTGGACGTGACCGCCCCCCTGCTGCTCGCTCGGGGGATGGTGGTGGAGCTCGCCAACCCCAGCAGCTCGGGACGACCGCAGCGGCGCTTGGCGGTGGTTTTGCAGGCCGATCGCTGGCTCCAGCACCATCCCACGCTCACCTGCTGCCCGCTCACCCGCAGGCTGGTGGCGGCGCCGCTGCTGCGACCGGCGCTCCAACCCTCCGGGGGCAATGGCCTGCCGGGGCCGGTGCAGTGCATGGCCGACAAGCTGTTCACTCCTGCCCGTTGCCAAGTGCGCCGGGTGTTGGGAACCCTCGATGGTCGGGATCTGGCCCGGGTGGAGCTGGCGCTGCGCCAGTGGCTGGAGCTGGCCTGAGCGCTCACCCGCGCCGCCCATAGGATGGCCCCATGACCCCAGCCGCCCTCAGCACGCCCGATCAGGCGCTGGATCTGGCCACGCTCTTCCCCTTCCCCCTCGACGGCTTCCAGCTCGAGGCGATCGATGCCCTCAACCAGGGCCACTCGGTGGTGGTGAGTGCCCCCACCGGCAGCGGCAAGACGCTGGTGGGCGAGTACGCCATCCATCGCGCCCTGGCCCATGGGCGCAAGGTGTTCTACACAACGCCGCTCAAGGCGCTCTCCAACCAGAAGCTGCGCGACTTCCGCGAGCAGTTCGGCCACGAGCGCGTGGGCCTGCTCACCGGTGATCTCAGCCTCAACCGCGAAGCCCAGGTGGTGGTGATGACCACCGAGATCTTTCGCAACATGCTCTACGCGGAGATCGACCACCCCGATAACGACCCTCTCGAAGGTGTGGAGGCGGTGGTGCTTGATGAGTGCCACTACATGAACGACTCCCAGCGCGGCACTGTGTGGGAGGAGTCGATCATTCACTGCCCGTCGTCGATCCAGCTGGTGGCCCTCTCAGCCACGGTGGCCAATGCCGGCCAGCTCACCGACTGGATCGAAGCCGTGCACGGCCCCACCCGGCTGGTGCACAGCGACCACCGGCCCGTGCCCCTGGCCTTCAGCTTCTGCAGTGCCAAGGGGCTCCATCCCCTGCTCAACGAGGCCGGCACCGACCTGCACCCCAACGCCAAGGTGTGGCGTGCCCCCAAGGGCAACCGCCGCAAGGGCCCGAAAGTGCCCAAGCCGCCCCAGCCCGCAGCTCCGCCCCTGGGCTTTGTGGTGGCCCAGATGGCCGAGCGCGACATGCTGCCGGCGATCTATTTCATCTTCAGTCGCCGCGGCTGCGACAAGGGTGTGCGCGACCTGGGCAAGCTCTGCCTGGTGACGCCCGACGAGCAGGAGCGCATCCGCGCCCGCCTGGAGACCTTCGTGGCCGCCAGCCCTGAAGCGGTGCGTGAGGGCCACGACGAGCCCCTGCTGCGCGGCATCGCCTCCCACCACGCCGGCGTGTTGCCCGCCTGGAAGGAGCTGATCGAGGAGCTGTTCCAGCAGGGGCTGATCAAGGTGGTGTTCGCCACCGAAACCCTGGCGGCCGGCATCAACATGCCGGCCCGCAGCACGGTGATCTCGGCGCTCTCCAAGCGAACCGAGCGCGGCCACCGGCCGCTGATGGGCAGTGAGTTCCTGCAGATGGCAGGCCGCGCCGGCCGTCGGGGGCTCGACTCCCAGGGCTACGTGGTCACGGTGCAGAGCCGCTTCGAGGGGGTGCGGGAGGCGGGTCAGCTGGCCACCGCGCCCGCCGATCCGCTGGTGAGTCAGTTCACCCCCAGCTACGGCATGGTGCTGAACCTGCTGCAGCGCTACGACCTCGCCAAGGCGAAGGAGCTGGTGGAGCGCAGCTTCGGCCGCTACCTGGCCACCCTGGATCTTGTCGACGACCAGGCCCGCATCGCCGAGCTCGAACAGCATCTGCAGAGCCTGGAGCGTGGTGCCGATGCCGCCCCCTGGGAGGACCTCGAGGACTACGAGAAACGGCGCGGTCGCCTGCGGGAGGAGCGCCGGCTGCTGCGCACCCTGCAGCACCAGGCCGAGGAGACCCTCGCCCACGAGCTCACCCTGGCCCTGCAGTTCGCCAGCGAGGGCACCCTGGTGAGCCTCAAGGCTCCGCCGCTGCAGGGCCGCGTCACCCCGGCCGTGATCGTGGCCAAGGTGCCCGGTCCAGGGCAGTTCCCGCTGTTGCTCTGCCTCACCGACGCCAACCTCTGGACCCTGGTGCCCTGCAGTGCCGTGGTGAGTCTGCACGCCGAACTCAGCTGCTTGCAGGTGAGCCAGATCGATCCGCCGGAGCTGCAGCGCCTCGGCGAGCATCACCACGGGGATGACCGGAGCGCGGGGCTGGCCCTTGCGGTGGCCTCCATCGCCCGCCGCCACGACATGGCCACTCCCCAGTACGACCTGGCCGCCGAGGTTCAGGCCCAGGCCCGTCTGGTGCAGCAACTGGAGGAGGAACTCGAACGCCATCCGGCCCATCGCCGCGACGACCGCCGCCAGCTCAGCAAGCGGCGGCGCCGCATCGAGGAGCTGGCGGCCGAACTGGAGGAGCTGCGGCGGCTGCTGCATTTCCGCTCCAACCGCCACTGGGACACCTTCCTGGCCCTCATCGAGGTGCTGCGCCATTTCGGTGCCCTCGCTGGCGCCGATGGTCTCGAGCCCACCGAGGTGGGCCGCACCGTCGCCGCCCTGCGCGGCGACAACGAGCTCTGGCTGGGGCTGGCGCTGATGAGCGGTCACCTCGACGATCTCCACCCGGCCGAGCTCGCCGCCGTGCTGGAGGCGATCTCCACCGAGGTGAACCGCCCTGATCTGTGGTGCGGCTGGCCGCCGCCGCCGGCGGTGGAGGAGGCCCTGCACGATCTGCGCGGCCTGCGCCGCGAGCTGGGGCGCCAGCAGGAGCGGGCCCATGTGGCGTTTCCGATCTGGTGGGAGCTGGAGCTCACAGGCCTGGTGGAGGCCTGGGCCCGTGGCACCGGCTGGAGCGAGCTGATCGCCAACACCTCGCTGGATGAGGGCGATGTGGTGCGCATCATGCGTCGCACCGTCGACCTCCTGGCCCAGATCCCCTACGCCGAAGCCGTGAGCCAGCAGCTGCGCGACAACGCCCGCCGCGCCCTGCGGGCGATCAACCGCTTCCCGGTGTGCGAGCTGGAGGATCTCGTGCCCCCTTCTGCCGACGTGCTTCCGGAACCGCCGGCCTTCGCCAGCCCCCACAGCGACCTGCCATGAGGCTGGAGCAGCGGCGGCTCTCCCGGGTGGCGCTTGATCCGCCGGCCAGCCCCGAGCGGCTGGCCGCGTTTCTCTCCCGTCCCATCCGGCCCCTGCGGGGGCTGCTGCACCCCGACCGTCTGCACCAGGCCGCCCCCCATCACTACGACTACGTGTCGCGCCCTTATGGCGTGGCCGGCTGGACCCTGCAGCCCCATGTGCGCCTGGAGGCGCGCTGGCAGGAGGGGGTCTTGCATCTGCGCCAGCTGGAGAGCAGGGTGGAAGGCCTGGGAGAATGGCAGGAGCGGCTGCAGTTCGGCCTCGAGGCCTGGCTGAGGCCCAGGGAGCTGGAGCCGGGAGCGGTCGAGAGCGGCGTGGCGCTGGAGGCCGAAGCCCTGGTGTGGGCCGAGCTGCCGGCGGCGGCGGCCGTGGTGGCCGGCCCTGTTCTCAATCTGGGTCTGCAGCAGCTGCTCGATCGCCTCGAGCGTCGCTGCCACCAAGGCCTGCGCCGGCGGGCTGAGGCCTGGCTGGTGCGAGGGCACGCCTCAGAATGATTTAGATCCGCGATCCTGACGCGCCATGAGTGTCTCCGCTGTGATGGCACCACCGTCAGAGGCACCGCCGCTCTACGCCCCGCCGAGGCTGCGCGACGGCCCCGAGCTGGAGCGCGCCACTCGATCGGTCACGGTCTCACTGCCGGCCCTGCAGCGCCGGCGTCTGCGTTTCCTCCTGGCAGCTTTCACCCTGGCCCGCACTGGTATCCTGGGGATTCGGTGGGCAGTGGCCCCCGACGCCCTGCGGGCCATCGCCGTCCTTGCCGATCGGACCTGGGACGAGGTGGCCGCCCTGCCTCCAGGGAAACCCCACCCGGTGGCTCTGCTCAACAGCGATCGGCGGCGCGTGCTCAAGGGCTACACGGCTCTCTAGGAAAGCGACAAGCCGGTGATCAACATGCGGCATGGCGAAGACGATGGGATGATGGACGTGTTCCATCCCGACCTGCTGCTGCCTGAGCTGCAGCAGCAGATCTTCAGTGCTCTGCAAGAAGCGCTGGTGCGCGATCTAGCCCGCGTGGCGTTCGGCAAGACCCTTGAGGTGTCCTGCCGAAATCTCTATGTGAGTCGCGGCGTCCACCATACCCGCTTCTTCCACTGTCACGGACCTGGTGTCAAGGTGAAGACCTTCGTGTATCTCACGCCGGTGCATTCTCTCGATGATGGACCCTATTGCTACATTCCCGGCTCTCACCGGAACCTGATGCTGCGTTGGCGGAATCAGATGTTCAACAGCAGGTACGGCCTTCACAGGCACGAATACCGCCAAGTGGGTCGCCAGGTGGGTCTTCCGATCCTTGGTGAACCGGGTGACATGGTGATCTCCGCCCAGCATGGCGCCCATCGCGGCCATCCTCAGGTGCCGTCGGCGCACCGCGCCGTGCTTGTGAATGTGTTCAAGCCACGCCCAGCTCGCTGAATAGACCACTATTGCAGACGCCTGGACTATGAGTATAAGGGTCTCATGACCCTGTTGACCCTTATGTTCGTGGCTGCGACAACTGTACCCGTTCACGGTGTGAGACGGCCAGCCGCGCCAGTGAGCCTCTGATCGCCCCATAGGGACTCCAATTGAATCGCCGCCTTGGCGGCTGTCCTCAGCGACGACGGCATCACGCCACCAGATCCTATTAGAAGTCATCCCGAGTGTTGTTCCGCCGCTGGCTCCCGCCACCCCAGCAGCCTGAGCAGGCCCTTGCTGTTATGAGCAAGGGTGGCGATGCCCTCTGTGATCGACCAGATCCCATCGAGCCGCAGGGCATTGATCGCCAGGCTGCGGAGGGTGGCCAGGATCTGGACGCCATTTTCTTCGCGGTAGCGGTGGGTGTCTTCTCGCAGCGGCACGTCAAGTACCCAGTGCCAGCTGTTCTCGATCGACCAGCGCTGGCGCGCATGGCGCAGCAGGGCATCGGCTCCAGTCCGCAAACTTGTGACGTAGCGGCGGGTCTCGTCGGTCGGCTTGCCCTCGCGGAAGCCATGGCTGCGCACGGCGATGATCGTGGCGCTGCCCGGCCACTGCTCCACCACCCACTCCGACGCCGGCATCGCCCGCAGGGTCCAGGTGATGTCACGCCCCCGTTTCACCTCCCGTTTGCTCGTCTGCCAGGGCACACGCCGGCCGTAGGTGAGCCGGTTGTGAATCGGCCGAAACCCCTTGCTGCGGCTGTGTTTGACGGCGATCAGGAAGTCGTCGCCCCGCTGGGCGAGGTAGAGGAAAACGGGCGGTTGGCATGCAGCGCGCCGGCCTGCACCAGCACACCCTCCAACTCCACCGCCTCCAGCAGCTGGCGCAGCGCCTGGACTTCGCCATTGGCATCGGTGGCGTAGGTGGTCTGGGCGATCGCCACACCCAGGCTCTGGGAGTGGAGACCCTCCTGAGCGATGAAACGCGCTGCGCTAGAAGGGGTCTCGTCGATGGAGCCCCGCAGCGTCTTGCCGTCACACACCAGGGTGTCGAGCTCTGCTGCCGCACCGGGCTGAGCCGCCATCCAGTCGCGCAGCAGGGTTTCAAAGCCCGTCACAACCAGCTGGGCCAGCAGCAGCCGGAAGGTCGAATCCGACGGCGACTTGCCGAAATCAGTGTCCAGACGCTCAACGAGCTTCTGGCGGTGCCGCTTGGCAAAGCGCTCCATCCCCACCAGCGAGCCCTGGCCGCTCAGGATGGCCAGGATCGCCACCAGCAGCATCCACCACTGGCGAAAGCGGATGCACCGGCGCATCCGGGAGTGCCTGGAGAAAACTGATCAGATCGCCTGCAGCAGCAGGCGTGGCGGCGGGCCCAAAGGCCAAGGGGCAGAAGCGGGTCCCGCGCAAGACACCGTAGGCGTCGCAACCCTGCCAGAGCTATTGGGACAGATTTCTAATACGCCCTGGCACCAGACCTGCAAGGGCAAGCAATAGTACTACCGCTGCGCGGAAGGCTTCGCTTACGGGATTAAGGTCCACATCGGCGTGGATAGCGAGAGCGGTCTCATCCACTCAGTGGAAACAACGGCTGCCAATGTGCATGACCTCCCCCCAGGCCCTGATCTCCTGCACGGCGAGGATGACCTGGTGAGAAAGCACAACTAAACGTCTAATCCGCGTCGAAAGTGGTCATTCGAACAAATCTTGCCTCTAGGTTCTCTTTGAGAGGTCGTTGCCCAGAGCAACCCTAGCCGTTGCTCCCTCCGAAGTAGTTGCCTAGGATCTACCTGATATAGCAGTGTTACTTGCTCAGTGATCCGGCGATGGAGGATGACCTAATCGAGGTACAATCCACGTGCCAATTTGTGGGAATCGGCATGCTCACCGAACGAATCCAGGATGAGATCACGATCCTGCCGTTCCGGCTTCTGCTGGAGAAGAACAACTTGGGGCAGTAGATCTTTCAAACCACCAAAGTTCACCTCAGGGACGGGATAATGACCACGAAGCAGGGCAGGATCATCGATGCCACCTTGATCGCTGTCGATCTTATCTTTGCTAGAATCATCTACTTTATCCAGGGTTTCCATGGGGAGATGGCCTTATAGACCTCATTAAGCTAGATGTAATTGTTTGGACGTTTGGGAACTGACTTTTTCCAACCATCTGTTGAATTCTTGTATCCAAGCTTAAATTTAGGACGCATCGCGACAGTTGTCGCTTCATTGCACAACAGCAATTCTACTGAGTCCGTGCTTACGAGTGCAGTTAGGGAATCCGCTTTGCCTGCCCTTTCTACTGTGGTTAGATTTGAATTGCGGAAAATCCGGCCAAAAACCGAATTGTACCTTGCAGGGCCAAAAGTATTTTGCACGGTTGATCTGTCGTGGGAAAGGTCAGTAAAATCTATGCCTTGACACTGTTCGGATAATAATTTAAAGAAGGTACAGCGAGGTTGGGCAATAAAGAACGCATTTGTGATCCATGGTTTGCTTGATCGAATGAAAAGCAGGCTTGTCTTCCTGTTCAATGCTTCAAGGACAGCAGGTCTAAATCCGGGTTGAGGAACCAAGTCACAATCAAGCCAGATACATCCTTTGCTTGATGCAAATGCTAATCTGAAGACATCCGCCTCAACCGCATAGTGAAATGCTGTTTCAAACGATCGCAAAAACAGCGGATTGTTATTACGAATCCACTCCCAAGCAGTTTGCTTGTTAAAGCGCTGTATTGGACATAGACCGCTTAACTTTAGCAACCCATCCCAGTGCTCCGATAGCCTATTTACATCGTCTGGAGGATCTCCTTGACTCCAATACTGAATAGGCTGAACATCGTCTTTGCTATATGAAATCAAGGCGGCTTCCTTGTCATTCCGGTTGGCACTTCTCGAAGTCAAAGACCAGGCATTGAAAAGAGCACTATTTCTTGACTTTGCTTTTAGAAGGTTTTCATAATGCCTAAGCAGTGATTTAATCTTATGACTCCCTGGGAACATCCGCCTCGCTCTCCCAATATATTCATGCGCCTCACTCATGCGATTCGCCCTAACGAGATCGCCGACAATGTTTATGTATAGGCGTCTTTGCCTTGGGTGAATGCTGACTGCTTGCTTGAGTGTGTGAATTGAATCATCAACTAATCCAAAAGAGCGATAGCATTCGCTCGCCATGAACATGAGTTCAAGGTCATTTGGGCATTTCTCCAGACCTTTGAGGATGCAATGAAGAGCTTCAGAATGACGCTCAATCGTTAGAAGATCCTGGGCAGACTGTAAATAGCCACTCGATAAACTAGGTCGAAGTGACCGTAGTCGTAGTCCCGAGTCAAGCGCCTCTTCGAATTTTCCCAGTAATCTATATAATCGTATTACTTCTAATAGTGCGGTCACATTGTTGGAGTGAGTACTTAGTAATGAGGATATCTCCAATAGTGCTTTTCCTGAGTCTCCTTCGCATATAAGGCTCTCAATTATTTCTATTTTTTGAAATATCTTTCGGTGTGCCATGAGAGTGGTATCTTGCTTTTCCTAGCCTAGCACCATGCCGACTTGCAGCTTCAAGCAAAGGATTGATCGACTGTTGTTGGATTCTAAAGGGTAGCAGAAGAGTGCAGTGCTAACTATTTAAGTTTTTCAGTGCAAGTTATTTACACTATAGCTTGAGCTAGCTGTGGGGGATGCCGTTGGCACCTTGCATACTACGTTGACAAATCTGTCTGGGAGATTTCCGCGCTGACTTGCCCTGTTATCGTTTGCTGATCTCTATGGCTGATCAGATTCTGATGTTGTTGAGAATAATCTGATTTCGTAGTATCCGCCTAGCCTTGAGCTTAATGCGGCCACTGACTTTCATCGCCAGATCGATCGTGCTGATGTTAAAACCTAGTGAATGAGCTAATTGGATGATCTTTTCGTCATCATCTATTGATGCAATCTGGCCCGCCAGCTCGGGGTTATGACGGATGTGCTGGATGAAGCGCTGAATTTCGAAGTCTGGCTTTTCCATTGATTTGGACCTCTGTTTAACAGCTACATCATAGCGCCCGTCTGCCAGAAGAACTCTTTTCCAGGGATAGTTTGGATTGCGGCTGAGATCGTAATCATCTGATACAAAGTTAATGAGACCTGGCACGTCTAGCTGATCAAGACTATGAACATAAAGCTTACCCTTGTCTTTGAAAAACTCTTGAGCTTCATAGTGATAGGCCGCGAAATCATCCTTCCATGTCTTTACGAGTTCATCAACGTCTCGAATTCCGCGTCGACGCATCTCAATCTCAGCATATCTTCCGGAATTGTGCCTTAGGCGGGAGTTGATCCAGCCGTCAACTTCTCTTGTCGTGAGGATAAAGTAAGTGTCTGGACGCCTGTCGTAAAGCTCTCTGTATCGCCTCCAGATATATATTCCTAGATTGTGGTTCTCTAGATCTTGATAAAGATCAGCGTTCATTCCAAAAAACGGATCGCTGTCTGCCTGAAGGTTCTTAAAGATTAGAAGAGAAGCCTCGACTCCTTTTGTCTTGTAATTGTTCTGCCGAAAGAAATGTGCTAATGAAGTCGTTCCGGTTTTGTTGAAACCGATTTGAACCACCTTTGGCTTGCGGGACTGTTGGAATGGCCTAAGGAAGCTTTTCATCGCTAATGTGTTGGGATTATGAAGGGAGTACTATTTATCTTATGATGTTGTGCAACAGGGAATAATGTCGTCGCGTGCTGGGGGCGCTTGCCATCAAGCTCATGGCATCAATGCAGGCAACTTAGCTGTGGCTCTCGTCTTGGAGGGATTTCGGAGCCACAGCCAAACTACATGCTACCTGAAGATTGTACTGTATCAATCCCCCCACTGTCAGGAAAGAAGTCCGCTCGGTCTGAACCGTCCATCTGGGGGCTCAACCGACGACGACCATGATGAGCACGCCCTATGACACCGCCCTGCGGGAGCAGATTCGCCAGCGCATGAGC